>CAZSCK010000015.1:16437-43947 GCA_964605385.1 uncultured Thioalkalispiraceae bacterium | reverse complement strand
CAATATTTTATAAACCATTGCCCATTTAATATATTCGAAATTTGTTTGGGTTCATACCCCACACAATGAATATTTTATTGCGTAGGTTGGGGTGATGCTTTTTTGAACCCCAACATTGTTTCAGGTTGTTGCCATTGTTGGGCTGCGCACAAAACGCTTACCCCAACCTACGTGTCATGTATTTCAATATTTTATAACCCATTGCCCATTTAATATATTCGAAATTTGTTTGGGTTCATACCCCACCCAATGAATATTTTATTGCGTAGGTTGGGGTGATGTTTTTTTGAACCCCAACATTGTTTCAGGTTGTTGCCATTGTTGGGCTGCGCAAAAAACGCTTACCCCAACCTACGTGTCATGTATTTCAATATTTTATAAACCATTGCCCATTTAATATATTCGAAATTTGTTTGGGTTCATGCCCCACCCAATGAATATTTTATTGCGTAGGTTGGGGTGATGTTTTTTTGAACCCCAACATTGTTTCAGGTTGTTACCATTGTTGGGCTGCGCAAAAAACGCTTACCCCAACCTACGTGTTTCTCGTGAGTTCGCCTTTAAAAGCACGTTGTAACAAACTATTAAATAAGGCTTCGGATTTTTCTAAATTAGCTTGGGCTTGTTGTTTTTGTTTTTCGATTACTTCGATGCGTTCAGCGAATTGATTTTGTAGGCTCACAGGAGGAGAAATGAAGTCAATACTTTCAAATTTACTTTTATTTATCATTCCCTTCATGCTATTCGTACTAAAGGATTGAATATATTTTTTCCCTATAATAAATAAATAATAATAATATAAAATATTACCTACAGAAGGAGTAAAAGAATTAATTTGTTGATTAAATGCAACTTTTCTATCAGCTATAGCAACATTTCCTATAACCTTCTTACTTCCCGCAATACAAGTTACTAATAAAGAATTTGGATTTACATATCTAGCAACTTTCAACCCTTCTAAAGAGAGATATTCTTTAGCTAGTGTAAGGTACATGTTGGGCGTATTAATATTGGTAGTTTTAACCCATTCAATATGTTCACCATAATATTCAGGGATTGCTCTTGAAGGAGTATTACCTGTTGAAACAACTCCCATTAATTTTAATGTACTACATTCCCATCCCATCGGATTAGTAAACGGATCACCAAACATTTCCAAAAAGAGTGATTGACTGAGTGAGGTGTAATGTTCGATTAATTGTTGGTCTTTTTGTCTCAGGCTATCTGCCTCATCTAAAACTTCTGCAATCTTTTTTTGTTCTGCTAAGGATGGTAGCGGGATTTTTAATGCCTTTAATGTTTTTTGTGTAATTGCTTTAAAAGTACTACCAGTTCCTTTATCCGCAATATTCCTCTCATTAGAACGGAGATAATGCAGCAGGAATTTTTGATTAATTTTATTTGAACATCTTATTGCACTCAAGCCTCGACCAATACATGCTTCTATATTATTAACATTAGTTGGGCCTACAGGTGCCCTAACTGACATAAGAATATCACCCGGTAACGATATTTTTTTTGGTTCTGAACACCACATCCTTACATTAGGATTAATTGTACCGAAATCTGTTTTCCCCTGAAAAAAAGGCAATCCATTTCCCATATCATTATACGTTGATGAAGGTGGTGATTGACCTGCTATAACATCACAAACATGTTCCAATTCAACTGTATTAAATACCGTCATTAACTTAACAGCTTTTTTAACACTAACAAAGATTCATTCCGCTCAACATCCAACTTTTCAATTTCCGCAATAATCTCCACTGGTGGCGCATACTCCACTTCTTCATACACGATTTCTTTATAACGGTTAATACTTAAATCCCAGTCGTTTTCTTTAATTTCTTCAAACGGCACTAAGAAACTTTTATCTGTTCGGCTTCTATCTTTTTCTTGTTTGTTATTACGCTTGGCAAAGCGTTTAATAATATCGGGGATGTCGTTGTCTTTTATTTCACTGCGCTTATCGTCCAGACTATAACCATCGGCTTGCATGTCGTAGAACCAGACATTATCAGTACCACCATTATTCGTTTTGGTAAAAATTAAAACAGCGGTACTCACTCCTGCATAAGGTTTAAACACACCACTGGGCATGGAGATAACGGCTTCGAGTTTATGTTGCTCGATAAGGGTTTGACGAATTTTCTTATGGCCATTGGATGAACCAAATAATA
Organism: uncultured Thioalkalispiraceae bacterium; assembly: GCA_964605385.1. GTDB lineage: Bacteria > Pseudomonadota > Gammaproteobacteria > UBA6429 > Thiohalophilaceae > JAGLTQ01. Next base: position 41,767 of record CAZSCK010000015.1, on the reverse strand, counting down.
CACCATCGGGAACAATCACCGCACAACGACCACCAATTTTTAACATGCGCAATATTAAAGCTAAAAACAATAACTCGGTCTTTTTGGATTTAACGGTTTTAAGTAATGAGCTTTCTACACTGTCATAATCTAATGAACCTTTAAAGGGTGGATTCGCTAAGATTAAACTAAATTCATCACGACTTTCAGCATTCGCTTCGCTGAGTGCATCACGACCAATCAATTGTGGCTTATCGATGCCATGGAGTTGTAAATTCATGGCACCAATGCGTAACATGGTCGGGTCGAACTCCAAGCCAGTGAACATGTTGCTATTAAAGTGTTCGGTAAAATGTTTCTCGTGGAACCATTCTGGATGATGTTCATGCACGTACTCACCCGCTGCAACTAAAAAACCCGTTGTACCGCAAGCAGGATCACAAATAGTATCTTCTTGTGTGGGTTGCATGATTTCAACCATCATTTTAATAATGTGGCGTGGTGTACGAAATTGTCCGTTTGTTCCTGCGGTAGCAATTTTAGAAAGAAGGTATTCGTAAAGGTCGCCTTTGGTATCACGATCATCCATTTGGATTTTATCGATCATTTGTACTACTTGATCCAACAACTTAGGCGTTTGGATCATAAAGGTCGCGCCCTTCATGTACTGTGCAAAGATACCCGCACCGCTACCGAGCTGTTTCATGTGTTCAAATACAGTAAGGTTGCCCGCATCTGCTTGTGGCTGCGTGAATAACGCAAACATGGTTTCTGGGTCGTTCTGTTTAAATTTATTCCAACGGAATTTTGACTGCGCTTTATTATAGATGGGCTTCTGCTTTTGATTATTCTTTTTGGCACTGCTTTTTTTGACACCCGCCGTCTTTCCGATCATGTTGGCTTTCTTTTCTTCCAATAGCTGACGTTCATCTAAACGACGCAGGAATAATAAAAATGTAAATTGCTCAATCACGGTTAAAGGGTTTGATGTTCCCCCTGTCCAAAACGCTTCCCAAATTTTATCAACTTGGCTTTTTAACTCACCTGTTATCACTGCTACACCTTATTTTTAAAATTATCTAACTGTTTCTTAACTTCATCCCACGGCAAGCGACTGCCATCTTCCTGCATTTTCTCATAAGCCTGTTCAATTGTCTGAACAGTTGCAGTTTTTGATTCTACTATTTTTTCAACTAGCCATAACGTGCCATGCACTGTTACATTTTGTTGAATGCAGATTTGATGCAATTTTCTATCACCGGTTAAGAGCGGAACTTGTTCCTATTGTGCCAGTCCCATAGCAGCGAGATCATAACTACTAACACCGGTATTACTATATGTTTCACTATGTTGCATAATTTGTTGAACCGTTGTTTCAGATAGCTCCATTACCTCCAAACCCATGTCCAGCAAATGGGGATGCAACTCGGACAATTCCTCCTGATAAAGCATATCGGGTGTGGCAAAGGTATATTCCAACGCAAACATAGCATCAAGTATTCCTCCAACATCCATATCAATCAGGATATTTGCATCACTAATAAGTAGTATCTTGCTCACAGCTTCCCACATTTCTCATTTTTCTAAATGCCACCAGTGACATATGCATGAGTTCCGCTGCCTTTGACTCACTAATAAGATCTTCACCATAAGCATGAAACACCAATTGAATGAATAATTTTGGGGTTTCAGACAAGTATTGTTTGCCTGGCTCTTTTTTAACCCAACCTCGAGAACGAAAATAATCCCACATTCTTTTTGCAGCGGACTTATTTAATATACCCAGATCACTGGCTCGATAAATCCAGCCACGCATACTTAAACCATAGGTCTGTTTCAATACACATAATTCGACAGGTTCTAGCCAACTTCGACTCTGACCCAGTTCTTTAATAGCTTCGGAGGCTGGAACCAAAAAAATACCCGCAAAACGATTAGCCGCTTTTTCTTCATCTAGACCTTCAGCTAATCTGCCTTTGAGTACCAAATGACCGAGCTCATGGGACAAGGTAAATCGTTGACGATCTCCTGGCCAATCACGACCAACAACAATGACCGGAGACCCATTAACACTTGCTGCTAAGCCATCGAATTTTTCATCATGTAACGCGGAAGATTGAAATATCTTAATACCACGCTCTTCAAGAGTATCGATTAAATCAGGTATAGGATTATTGCCTAGCCCCCATGCCTTACGAATATCAGCAGAGATCGACTCAATTTCCTCAAAATCATTAATTTTTTCTGGCAAGCTACTCGGAAGCTTAAAAACTTGGATTGGATTTACTGGCATTAGTTGCTCAAGCTCAATGAATCTTTCAATCTGCTCAATAACATCCCCTTCGATCTGAGCCAATACTTTCTTCGGTAACTTGGAATGTTTGCGATATTCAACCTCGCGTAAAATTACCTGTGCACGGCGAAAAAAATATTCACTGCGTACACAAAGAGCATTGGCGAGAGCGAGCAAAACCTTAGATGACGGGGTAGATTGATTGTTTTCATACTTAGATATAGCCATAGCAGATACTCCAGCTTTTTCAGCCAGCGCACGCAAGGATAAACCTGACGCTTTACGCGCCTGTTGGATACGTTGTCCAATCATTTATAAGTCCTCGGTTTACAAAACTTGATCTTTTCTTGTAATTTTGTAAACTATAGCTAATAGCAGGCAGTTTTGCAAGCTAGATATGATCAAAATTATTTATATATCAGGAGGTTAACACTTATGGCTACCAATCCACCTAAAGGAGACGGACAGCGCAAAGGCGCAGTTCGTAGCCGTTCACAGACATATAACCCTCGAAATGGCCATTGGGTCAAGCGGGATTCTGAAACAGGCCAATTTATGGATCAAAAGGCCGACAACAAGCCCTTCAAGGGCGTACGAAAGGAGAAATAACTATGCCAAATGCAGCAACTCATCGTTTTGGTGCAGCTCTAGTTATAGGTGGATTCTCTGCCTACTCGGAATATAAGAAGGGTGAAAACTCAGCTAAACCGCTAGCTCACTCAGCTTTTGCGGCTGCTTGTGGAACATTGCCTGACATTCTCGAGCCAGCATTTAATCCCAATCATCGACAATTTTTTCATAGCTTTGGATTTGCCGGTGCTCTTGGATACGGCTTATATCAGCTACATCAAAAGTGGCAGCCCCAAGATGAAGTTGAGATGATCTTAAAAAATGTAGCCTTGGTTGCAGCTAGCGCATACCTAATCCATCTAGCAATGGATTCCACGACACCAAAATCACTACCACTTATTTAATTATGAATATTAATAATCAAAACATATTAGAGGAGATTGGTTATCAGCTTGATAACAACATATTTCCTCTAGTTAAAAACGGAGGAATTGTAACGCCCAATGATTCTGCCGTTTCTTTATCAACAATGGGTGAGGAAAAGAACGATGAAAAACAAAGAAAGAGAAGATCCAAAACCAGATCGCGGAATGGGACCACCGGACGGAAAGGGGCGTCCAATCAAACCACATCGATCATCTGCACAGATATTCAAACGCAGTATGAATCAGAGTTAAGCGCGGTACTCGAAGCCTATCCCAAAACCCAGGTCTGGCGACAACCAGATGGTTTATTGTTATTAACTGAAAGTGCTCTATTTACTGATAATCAGCAACCAGCAACTTTCTTCATAATGATTCCATTCGCCCAAAAAGAAGTTGTGAAGGGCTGGGGATTTTGGACTAGTGCGATAAGCATTGAATGGATTGGGCCACGACATACCAATTTTCCTGATGGATCAATCTGCGCATTCGAGAGATCTGATGGGACATGGGTGAAAGGTGATCCCCTAGTTCAGCTCTTAGATTTATATTCACTGTGGGCGTTCAGGCACATTTACTTAAAGATATTAAATCGTTGGCCAGGCAGACAAGCGGCTCATTTTCCGTATGAAAGAATATTAGAGTTAAGATCTGATGAGTATTGTGGCTGTAACATTTCGGATAAACTATATTCTGAATGTTGTCAGAATAAAGATCTAAAACAAAATAGAATCTCCGATGCTATAAATTTCATCATGGAAAGCAATGGCTGTTATAGAAAACCGCCTCAAATTATTACTAACTTTATTTGGAATCAGATAAATCCACCACAAATTAATGATTTAATATCTTTATAATTTTTCTAGTAACTCAGCTTTCATATATAACAATAATAAGATTCTAACTTATTTATGTGAACTCACACTATAGTTACAAAACCGCTCAAACTATGCTGTCATGCACAGTTACTTACGCAACCCTTTTTTTATTAAATAATATAACTACTTATTTATCACCAGCCAAAAATAACCCCTTCAAGTAACATATTATAGCCAGCATATTCTGTTCCTTTTACCGGAATAAAACTCTTAGCCTTACCACCAAAGCGTTTAAGAAGACCTTTAGTACTCGTAATACCTTTTCCAAGAGTTAACTCATTGGTGATTTTATTTTTAAGCCTTTGGCTAACTCTCTTACTCACTGAAATACCCTGGTTAGGCATCGCTTTACTTAGAAACAAGGTTTTTAAATTATCTTGTTGTTCTTTTTTAAGTTTTTTCTTAAAAAAAGCAGTTCGCAAGACTGCGGCATGACAACCTACTTTTTTACCAACAAGCGTTTTATAAACCTTTTTCATGCCACCTTTAATCCCCTTGATCATCGGCTGACGAACAGGATTACGGTAATAATCCAGTATCGATAAAGTTGATAAATTAGGCATTGAGATACCACATATTTTTTTACCAATTAAGTCATCTGGCCGAGTATATTCAGCACCACCTTTTTCATAAACCAACATAAATTGAAGTTTGCCAGGCAATTTAACAAGTGCCTCGTGACCAAGATGTGCAACACGCCATGCAATGAAATGAGGACCATCAAAAACAATATCGTACTGATCATTACGCATATCACGCTGATATCTTAGCCAGTTGCCCGGATGTTTATAGGTCACTTGTACACCGAGTGTTTTAGTCAAATGCGCTGCGATCGGGCCATACATTTTTTGTCCTTTTTCAGCTGTTTCACGCGGTGGCGCAGTTAAAATTAACCCTTCGGCTAATGCTGACAAATGAACCGTAACAGCCAAAAATCCCAACATCAATGCTAAAATATTTCTTTTTACATTCATCACATAAAACCCCTTTTATTGCGTTTGTTTCCCTGTTGTAAAAATAATACCGGCAGCCTTTTCGATATTTATAATATTTTATTTTTAAGCATATTATTTTTAGGGGAGTAATTATCATATACCTAGTTTTATAATTAGATATATTGGATTGCATAATATTTATGCTACATTTCATATCGCTGCATTTTGCAGCGTTTTTAATTAAAAATTAATTAATTTAAAGGACAGCACACCATTTTTTCTTGTAGAATCATTTGATAACACTGAAATATAAGAAAAAACAAGAGGTTATAACGTGACATTACCGGTATTAAACCTTCCATTGCTTAATGCAAAACGACCAAAACCCTACATTAAACCGAAAAAATTTCGCCAATGGTTAATAAGTCTTCCTGCCGGTAACCCACACAAATCATCGCAGATTGTGTTGCAGCAGCTTAAAACACTCAATCAGTCACGGTATCCCTATTCTGAACGCAGTCAATTACTGGATGCGTTGCGTCCAACAATTCGACAATTACTGCTTTCGCTCAAACAGCCTTTACGTCAAGCTCAACTGCCCCTTTCTTCCGAAAACACGTTAACCGCACAACTTATTCAAAACTTGCTTGGAGAAATTGCGAAAGGTTATAAGCTCATAACAAACGATTTAATGGAGAAGAAGTCATCTAAAGAAAATGATCAGCTTTTATTACGTGAATCTATTTACTTGAGTATTCAGTACCTCGCCCGCAGTATCGTTGAAAGTTACCTGACTTATTCTTCGCCCGAATATGATGTCTGGCGCGAACTCCATCAACTCTATCGTTATGCTGAATATGAGCACATTCAAAATGAAGCGATTGATGATCCATATCCTGATTACACTTTGCCTGCTCAGTACACGATTGATTTGGCTTATAAGCGCATCGTTTTGCTCTCACTCTCTGCGCCTTATCATTTAATGCAAAACGAAGCTGAAGACATTTATTATTTAGTTTCTGCCTGGACTTCAGTTTGCGAAATATCCGAACTCGATAAATCACATATCTCAGATCAATATGGTGTAGATTTTGCCACTGATATGTCGCCACGCTATATTCCCGAAAATCTCGAATGGGAACCGGTTGATGGACGCATTATTGATCTTACTGAGGTAAAAACTCGCCTCAACAAACATACAACCAGAGTAGTGCGTTATAACGTTGAGAGTGATAACTTATTCGATGAGGAAACATCCCATTCTCTCAAAGACCGTCAACAACGAGATATGTTACTGCGCTTAACCGACGCCTGGCATAGCTCATTAACACGTGGCACGCATCGTGAAGACCGCGGAGCAAAATTGCGCATGGCGCTGGGACTTAATGCCTGCCATTTTTATTGCTCAAACAAAGCAGAATTTACTCCCGAAATGGATGAGCTGCGCCTCATTTCTTCAGGCGAAAATAAGCAGGCTACCGTTTTTGCCAATATTTATCGTGAAGCTTTACATAAAGATCGTTTGCACGAAAAAAATTCTTACCCTATTAGTCCCTGGCAGCAACATAATATTAGTCATACTGGAATCGCAATAAGTTGCGATGACTCATGCAACAATATGAATATAAAAGTAGGTGAAGTTGTTAGTTACTTATTTGAAAGCAAAACCGGTTTACGTTGGAAAATTGGAATTATTCGCTGGGTACATATTAATAAAGAAAATAATATTGATATGGGGATTATGAACTTGTCACACAGCGCAGTCCCAATCGCTATAAAAGCAGTTGCAGGTTTAGGCAAAGGCACAGATTATTTCCGCAGCCTGTTAGTTCCCAAACAAGTTTCAATACAGCAACAACGCACCGTTATAGTGCCTGCATTGCTTTATGATATTGGTACGGCGTTATCGGTTAATATGAAAACAAAGCTATTTTACATTAAACTGAGAAAGCTCATTATCTCAAGTGGTAACGTTGCAATGTTTGAGTTTGAAATTTTAAAGAATGCTCCTGTCGATTTATCTCAAACAATTTAATTATTTTTTTGGTATGCAAATAAAGTTTTAATCTGTGTGGCATACCAAAAAGGCTGGCTAACCAGATCAAGATGCCCGACATTTAAGGCCTTTAATGCCTTTTTCTTTAATCCAGGATTATTATTTTTCCTGGCAATTTTTAATGACACATTAATAAGCGTCGCAGATGCTGAAGGTAAAACACCATCGGAAATAACGGCTTCATTCTGACCATATTTTAATAAGCTATTTTCAGATAATAACCAGCCTTCTTTACTATGAAAACGTTTCCATGCCTGATGAGTTAACTGTTCCAACCATTGCTGGTCTTGTTCATTATTTGAATATTCAAGCCAGTCATACAACCCCTGCGCTACATAAGCATAATCCTCCAAGCCTCCTGCACCTAAAACCTTATTGTTTTTTTCTGCTCTAACCAGGCGATCATTGAACCATAAATTTTTGTGGATATATTTTTTTATATCTTTAGCAGCTTTAGCGTAATGCTCATCGTTAAACTGCTTTGCTGCTTTTGAAAAGGCAGATAAAGCTAAACCATTCCATGCGGCTAATAATTTAGTATCTCGCGGAACATCACGTTTTTCACGTGCATTCAACATTTTTTTCTTTGCGGAAATAAAATATTGTTGTGCTTTTACTGGTGATATTTTTAACATTTCAGCAGCATCGTTTGCATTCATCACCTCAACTAAATGATGCCCTGCTTCAAGTTCTGCTGTGCCTTCTAATTGCCATATTAATTCAATCACACGCAGTTCATTTTTACTTAATAACTTTTTAAGTTCGTTACGTTGCCAAAGATAATAGCCGCCTTCAATACCTTTATTATCTAAGGCAGAAAGACTTGCGATATACGCACCTTGCCTGGAACGAAACCTATCCAGCATAAAGTTGAGTGTCTGTGTTGCAGTCAAAGCAAACTTTTTATTATTGAATATTCTCGCGGCATCTATATATAACGAAGCCAGCAAGGCATTGTCATAAAGCATTTTTTCAAAGTGAGGCAACTGCCAGACAGGATCAACGGTATAACGGAAAAATCCACCTCTGAGTTGATCATATAAACCCTGTGAAGCCATTTTAGTTAAAGTCAACATCAGGAATTGTTTAAGGTGTTTTTCAGGGTTATTCTCATAAGCCATTAACATCAGATTTAACTGTGGATATGAAGGGAATTTATTTTCTTGCCCAAAGCCACCTGACATATTATCAGCCATAACATCAGCTTGTGATAAAAATCGTTTTAAATATTCTTTAGAGAGTCCATCTTCTATATTTTCAGAACCTTCCGTGACAGCGGTTGAAAGCTCGCTTGTTGCACGCTTCGCTATTTCTTCAAGAGCGGATTTTTCCTGTTGCCATCTGGTTTTCAAGTTATTTAAAATTACGATAAAGTTTTTCGCTGGTACATAGGTCATACCGACCAGGGGGTATCCATCTGGAGTAACAAATACATTTAACGGCCAACCCGCTCTACCCTGAGTGCGTTCAACAAAATTAATTAAATGACTATCCAAAGCGCTATTTATTTCACGGTCAACTTTTACCGGAATAAAATAAGTATTGAGTATTTTTGCAACTTCTGCATTTTTATAACTCTCACGTTGCATAACATGGCACCAGTGGCAGGAAAAATAGCCACTGGAGACATAAATTAATTTTCCTTCTTTTTTTGCTCGCGCGACAGTTTCCTTGTTCCACTCCTGCCATGCAACGGGATCAGTGCCATGTAGTGCCAAATAGGGTGAAGCGTGATTTTTAAGTGTATTACTGAAAGTTTTCGCATCAACACTAAAAGTAAACGCTAAAGATAAAAACAGAAAAAATATTTTCAATGTCTATTCTCCGCTACAAAAAACCTTGTTAACTAAATTTAAAGTATGACAAGGAAAAACGAAGTAAAGTTCAGATTGTAGAGAATAGAAATGTCGGTCGGTCTTTAACTGCATGGACGCAGGTAAAGACTAACCTGAAAAGATTAGGTGTGATTTAATTTTTGTTGAGTTTTTCTTCTTCTGCAATTGCCTGCTCAAACTCATCATTAAGTTCTTTTTCTTCCTGCTCTTCACGTTCTTTAGCTAAACGCACTTTTTTACGGGTTAGTATTCGGGAAAAAATTAAACCCAGCTCAAATAATATCCACATTGGTACTGCTAATAACATTTGCGATACAACATCCGGCGGCGTTAATAACATGCCAGCAATAAAAGCAACAACAATAATATAGGCTCTTTTCTCTGCTAGCTTGTCAGCAGTGGTCATACCTGTTGATATAACAAGGATCGTTGCAATCGGTACCTCAAACGCCATACCAAAAGCGAAAAACATTTTTAAAACAAAATCGAGATACTTGGTGATATCCGTCATCATAGTGACACCTTCAAGCGCAATTCCAGTAAAAAAAGCAAACATCAAAGGAAAAACAACAAAGTAGGCGAACACCATGCCAAGGTAGAATAAAATGATGCTTGAAAATAATAGAGGGAAGGCTAATGACTTTTCATGTTTGTATAAACCTGGCGCAATAAAGGCCCAAAGTTGATACAGAAGAAAAGGCATACTAATGAAAATTGCCGACATCATTGCAAGTTTAAAAGGTGTTAAAAAAGGTGATGCAACATCAGTCGCAATCATACCGCTACCTTGAGGTAGATGAATTAATAACGGTTCAGCTAAAAGTGAATAAAGCTCATTAGAAAAACTAAACAAGGCTAAAAAAAGAACTAAAATTACCAGAACAGCACGCAATAACCTGTCGCGCAATTCCACTAGATGCGACATAAATGGGATTTCAGCTTCCACTGCTTTTTCAGTTTTATTATTTTTTTTATTTGCTTTAGCCATTAACTTAATCTATTGTATTTTCAGGAGGGATTAGAACTTCAAAGTTTTTTTGATGAAGTATCTTCGTCAGTAGCATCAGCTTCTGGCTCATAGTCTGCACCATCACTATGATCAGTTATATGTTTTAGCTCTTCATCATTTTCAATATCATAGTCATCATCTGACTCAGATGGTATCGCTTTTACTTGATAATTTGGTTCAAGTTCTTCAGCATCAATTCTAAAATCATCGGTATTCATGATTTCTTTTATTTCATCAAGACCTACATCATCGGCAATGGCTTTTTTTAATTCTTCTTGTTTAAGCTCACGATCGATGTCTGTTTTAACATCACCAACAAAACGACGCGCACGTCCAACCCACTTACCCGCTGTTCTTGCAACACCCGGCAACTTATCCGGACCGATCACTAATAAAGCGATCACCGCGATCATAGTAAGTTCCCAGAAACCAATATCAAACATGAATATACAACCTCAATAAAGCGTGGTGTAAATCAAAAGCTAAGTTAAGACTAAACTTTATCTTCTTCTTTTACTTTTGTTACTTCACCTTCGATAACATTACTTTCGCTTTTTTCTATATTCTCTTTTGGTTTGGTTTCTTCATCCTTAATCGCAGTCTTAAAGCCTTTAACTGCCGAACCTAAATCACTACCGACATTTTTTAAACGCTTAGCACCAAATAAAACCAAAACAATAACTAATATAATAATTAACTCTGTTACACCGAATCCCATTTTAATTCTCCAAATTATCTATATCTAAAATTTACTGAAAACCAGGCAAGTTTTTGCCACCTAACAAATGCATGTGTAAATGGAAAACAACCTGCCCACCACCTATGCCTGTATTAATGATGGTTCGAAAACCATCATTTAAACCTTGTTCCTTTGCCAACTTTGGCAGCTGTTTAATCATGTGTGCCATCACTTCATCATGCTCATCTGTTATTTCGTTCAAGCTTGATATATGAACACGCGGTATCACGAGCAAATGTACATCGGCTTTCGGATAAAGATCCTTAAACACCAGCATTTTATCATCTTCGTATATTTTATCAGCGGGAATCTCACCTGCTAATATTTTACAAAAAAGACAGTCACTCATTACTCTTTCCTGCTCGCTTTTTCTTCTAAGCCAGACATACCAAAACGGCGTGCTAATTCATTTAACACATCTACATGGCTTAAACCCTGATTAGACAACATCACCATCGTATGAAACCAGAGATCAGCGGTTTCATAAATTATTTTTTCCGCGTCGCCATCTTTGGCAGCCATTACCGTTTCGGTTGCTTCTTCACCAATTTTTTTCAAAATTGCATCGAGGCCTTTACTGTGAAGCTTTGCCACGTAAGAACTTTCTGGATCGGCATTTTTGCGATCATCAAGTACTTCAGCTAATTGTTTTAATATATCTGACATATCTATTATTTATAAATCTCATCTGGATTTTTAATGACCGCTTCAACTTCAACCCACTGATCATTTTGTAACTGTTTATAAAAACAATTATGACGCCCTGTATGACAGGCAATACCACCAAGTTGTTCAACTTCTAATAACACCACATCGTTATCACAATCTAAACGAATGTCTTTAATTGTTTGCACGTGGCCTGACTCTTCACCTTTACGCCATAACTTACTGCGTGAACGTGACCAGTAAATTGCACGGCCTTCTTTAACCGTTAACTCTAATGATTCACGATTCATCCACGCCATCATTAAAATTTTTCCAGTACCTGTTTCCTGGGCAATCGCGGGAACTAAACCATCATCATCCCATTTAATTTCATCTAACCAGGCATTCATGATTTTATAAACGCATCTCTATACCAGCCGATGCCATTTTGCGTTTGGCTTCTTCAATAGTGAATGTGCCAAAATGAAAAATACTCGCGGCAAGCACTGCATCAGCTTTTCCTTCTTTAACACCATCCACTAAATGTTGTAGTTCACCTACACCACCAGATGCAATTACAGGTACGTTGACTGCTTCACTAACCGCACGTGTTAACTCAAGATCAAAACCAATTTTAGTACCATCACGATCCATGCTGGTTAATAGAATTTCACCTGCACCGTAGTCGACCATTTTAATTGCCCATTCGACAGCATCAATCCCTGTTTCTTTACGACCACCATGGGTAAATATTTCCCAACGATTTTCTTCACCATCGCCGCTGACTTTTTTTGCATCAATGGCAACAACAATACATTGTGAACCAAATTTTTCTGCTGCTTCTTTTACAAATTCAGGGTTAAATACCGCAGCACTGTTAATACCCACTTTATCCGCACCGGCATTCAACATAGTACGAATATCTTCAACTTTACGAATACCGCCGCCAACGGTTAAAGGAATAAAAACCTGGCTTGCCACTTCCTCAACTAAATGAACCATGGTGTCACGATTATCAGCTGTTGCTTTGATATCTAAAAACGTAATTTCATCTGCGCCTTGTTCGTCATAACGACGTGCGACTTCAACAGGATCGCCCGCATCACGAATATCAACAAACTGCACGCCTTTAACAACGCGACCATTATCAACATCTAAACAAGGAATAATTCTTTTTGCTAAACCCATAATTATTTATTTAACTCATCTGAGAGTTTTTGCCCTTCAGCAAAATCCAGGGTGCCTTCATAAATCGCACGTCCTGTAATGGCTCCGACAATACCTTCTTCAGATACCGCACTCAAAGCACGAATATCATCAAGGTTGGTAATACCACCCGATGCAATCACTGGAATATTAATTGCCTGTGCCAATTTAACCGTAGACTCAATATTCACACCTTGCATCATACCGTCACGACTAATATCAGTATAAATAATTGCGGCTACACCATCATCCTGAAAGTGTTTTCCCATATCAATCACGTCATGCTTTGAAAGCTTTGACCAGCCATCAATGGCGACTTTGCCATTTTTGGCATCTAAACCAACAATAATATGACCGGGAAATTCCAGACAGAGATCTTTAACAAAATGTGGCGCGTTCACGGCTTTCGTACCAATAATCACGTACTGCACACCTGCATCTAAATAGGTTTGCACGGTATCTTCATCACGAATGCCGCCACCAATTTGAACAGGCAAATCAGGATAAGCCGCACAAATGTCATGTATCACACCTGCGTTCATTGGTTTACCTTCAAAGGCACCATTTAAGTCAACAATATGTAATCGACGCGCACCTTCCTTAACCCATCTTCCCGCTACTGCCACAGGGTCATCTGAAAAGATGGTTTCATCATCCATGTCGCCTTGGCGTAAACGTACACATTTTCCGTCTTTGAGGTCGATTGCGGGTATTAAAAGCATTTTCTTATCTCTAATTAATATTGTCTAAGTAAATGAAAATGGCAATTAAGACTTACCATCCCATTTGAGGAAATTAGCATATAAAGTCAAACCTGCATGCTGGCTTTTCTCCGGGTGAAACTGCACTGCAAATACATTATCTTTACTGACAGCAGATGTAAACTGAAAGCCATAATTAGTCGATGCGGCAATCAGATCGGGGTTGCCTGGTTGTGCATAAAAACTATGCACAAAATAGAAACGTGCATCCTGAGCGATACCAACCCACATTGGGTGCTCTATTTCCTGATGAACCTGGTTCCAGCCCATGTGAGGAATTTTAAGTTTATCGCCGGTTTTTACATCTTTTAACTCATCGCTAAAATATTCTACTTTACCGGGAAGGATCCCTAAGCAAGTAACACCATCATTTTCTGCACTGGATTCTAATAAGGCCTGCATACCGACACAAACACCAAATAAGGGTTTGCCACTTTCAACAAATTCGTGGATGACTTTATCCAAACCAAGTCGATTTATTTCACCCATGCAATCACGCATCGCACCAACACCCGGTAAAACAACACGATCTGCGGCAAGGATAGTCTGGGCATCTGAAGTCACATGAATTGTGACACCCTCACCCACTTTCTCCAATGCTTTAGCAACGGAATGTAAGTTACCCATTCCATAATCAATAACAGCAACCGTACTCATAATAATTTAACTTTTTTCATCAGAATAAAATATAACGAAAACCGTCATTGCGAGGAACCTAAGAAAAACATCCGTTTTTCTTAGTAACGAGGCAACCTGCTTGAGATTGCTTCGGTCACGTTGTTCTCTCGCAATGACAGCTTTTTATAAACTACCTTTAGTTGAAGGCATCACACCGGCCATACGTGGATCCGGCTCAATCGCCATACGGACAGCACGACCAAATGCCTTAAATATTGTTTCGGCAACATGGTGGGCATTTTTGCCTTTAAGATTATCAATGTGTAAGGTCACTTGAGCATGATTAACGAATCCCTGGAAAAACTCACCCAAAAGATCTACATCAAATCCACCAATCATTGAACGTGGATATTCAGTGTCATATTCCAAACCTGGACGACCTGAAAAATCAATTACCACGCGTGACAAAGCCTCATCCAATGGCACATAAGCGTGACCATAACGACGAATACCTTTTTTATCCGCTAATGCTTTTGCAAAAGCCTGACCTAGCGTAATGCCAATATCTTCAACAGTGTGATGATCATCAATGTGGGTATCACCTTTTGCACTAATAGTGAGATCGACCAAACCATGACGCGCAACCTGATCCAGCATGTGCTCCAAAAAGGGCACACCGGTATTAAATTCGCCTTTTCCTGTCCCATCAAGGTTAATTGTCACCTCAATTTGGGTCTCTAATGTGTCACGAGTAACTGTTGCGGTACGATCTGCCATGAAATGCTCCCATTAGCACTAAAATTTGCCCTTATTATAAGGTATAGACTAACGGGATGCATCTAAAAGAGAAGAGGCAAATCAGCGCTACAAAAAGAAAAACCGGAAATACCCAAATAGTAGAGTTAAAACCTATACTACATTATCGAATTTATCCGGATAAGCAATAACCTTATTTCGTCCTGCATTTTTGGCATCATAAACGGCTCTGTCAGCTTTCTCAAAAAGACTATCAAAATCATCATTTTTACTATATCCAGCAACACCAATGCTCGCTGTAATTGTTAAACCATTTGGTTTATCACTTTCAATGGCCACTTTTAAAGTTTCTGCTTTAGTTGCAGCAAAATCAAGATCACAATGGGAAAGCAACATGACAAATTCCTCACCACCAAATCGTGCAACAAAATCTTCTTTGCGACAGGAATCCTTTAATACCTTGCCAACAGACTTTAAAACAATATCACCCACAACATGCCCATATGTATCATTCACATTTTTAAAATAATCAAGATCAATAACTAATAATGAAAGTGGAAATTGATGCCGTTTAGCTTCACTCAGATATTTTGGAGCAAGATTAAATAAACTATGGCGGTTATATAATCCAGTAAGCTGATCCGTCATGGCTAATTTGATTAACTCTTCTTCTTGTTTCTTCGCTTGTTCGTAAACCCGGCTGTTTTTAATTAGGTTTGATGAGCGAGCAATAAGCTCATCGTTATCAAAAGGTTTAGCCAGATAATCATTCACACCATTTCTTAAAAGTGCAGTTCGCTTTATCTGTTCAGTATCTGAAGAAATAACCAGGATGGGAATACGAGCTTTATTGCCCTCATTAGAACCACGTACAAAATTAATAACGTCATCACCTATTTCTTTATTTTTTAAATAAAAATCTGTAATAACAAGCTCATAATTGTTTTCAGTAAACTTTTCTTTTGCTGCGGATAAATGAGTTACATGATCTATGCTGGACTGATAATTTCCAAACAAGGAAATAATCGCTGCCGCAACACTTTGTTGTTCTTCTATAAGAAGAATATTTCCCTTTAAATCCAAGGCTCGATTATTTATAACACTGGTCAAAAAAACCTGAATAGAATCAAGTTCTTGTTCATTAAAAACCAATTTAAATCCAGCCTTATTTGCATCCAGCATCACTTCAAAAACAACCTCAGGAGTAATCAAAATAGGTAATGCACCACCTAAGCTATATTTTTCCCTGTAGTGATGCAGAAATAATTCACCACTTGTATCATCAAGATATCGTGATACAAAAATAAAGGCATATTCAGTATTACAATCCGTTTCAATGGCTGCCTTACCACTGGAAAAAATATCACAATCAATACCAATATCAGACAAAATAGCGCCTAATAAATCACGGCAGTACATCTTACTTTCAACAATAAGTGCTTTTAACTTCATACTTCTTATATCGTTTCACTTTGCTAAAACTTTAGTTTTCCACTAGCCTATTAAGTTGCAACTATCCAGAAAAAGGCCATAAAAGTTTATTTTACCATCATAACATTTCCACATAATTAGCTCGGATATTATAAAAACCTTTTGCCTCACAGACATCAAGGCAATACAATAAAGTTAATAATAATTATCAAGGCAACATAAATGACGGCTAACCAGGTTATAAAACTTTCAGAGCTTAAAAGTCACTGTCAAAACTGTAGCTTATATGGCCTTTGCCTCCCTATGGGACTGGGAACGGGGGATCTGGATCGTCTTGATAAAGTCATTAAACGTCGTCAATCCGTCAATAAAAATAATTTTCTGTTCCGTATGGGTGACTCTTTAAAAGCGGTTTATGCCATACGCAGTGGTTCATTCAAGACATATTTAACCAATCCAGATGGTACTGAACAAATTGTGGGGTTTTCTTTACCGGGTGAATTACTCGGCATGGATGCCATAAGTGATGAAAAGCATACCTGCACTGCCAAGGCGCTTGAAACCTCAAATGTCTGTGAAATTCCCTTTGAACGACTGGAGTCACTTGCCCGAGATATTCCAAACCTGCAGCACCAATTATTCAGGTTAATGAGCAAAGAAATTCAACAAGACCAGAATCTAATGCTGTTACTCGCCCAAATGCCCGCTGAAACACGTTTGGCCAGCTTCTTACTCGGTATGTCAGAGCGCTTAAATAAACGCGGTTATGCCGCTAATGAATTTAATCTCAGTATGTCACGCGGTGATATTGCAAACCTGTTAGGTATGGCAGTTGAGACAATAAGCCGCCTACTTAGCCACTTCCAGGAAAATGGCTTACTCAATGTTGAACGTAAACATATAACCATTTTAAATTTAGATAAGTTACGTAAACTCGCCACGCATTGCGCTTCAAATAATTCCAGCACTTCTCAAGCAAGTTAAATACTGTTAATTACCCTTCTCATAACTCTTGCCTAATTGATCTAAATCAACGATTCTTTATCCAACCAAAGGCAACATCTGCCTTTATTAGTCTATTATACTAAGAATTAATAACGTCTAACAATAAGGGAAGACTATGGATACAGAAAACACATACAACTATACCGTTGTACGCCAGTTTGCCGTGATGACGGTGGTCTGGGGTATCATAGGTATGACGGTCGGGGTATTGATTGCAGCGCAACTGATTTGGCCTGCGCTCAATTTTGATACCGCCTGGTTATCTTACGGTCGTTTACGGCCATTACACACCAATGCAGTCGTTTTTGCTTTTGGTGGTTCGGCACTCTTTGCCACCTCCTACTATGTGGTACAGCGTACCTGCCAGGTTCGCTTATTTTCAGACAAGCTGGCGGCCTTTACCTTTTGGGGCTGGATGCTGGTTATTGTGCTTGCGGTGATTACCCTACCATTAGGCATGACCAGCTCTAAAGAATATGCCGAACTTGAATGGCCGATTGATATTCTGCTCGCAGTAGTCTGGGTCTCTTATGCGGTGGTCTTCTTCGGTACCATTATGAAACGCAAGGTTCAGCATATTTATGTTGCTAACTGGTTCTTTGGTGCGTTTATTCTGACGGTTGCAGTACTACATATCGTTAACAGTGCTGTCATACCCGTGAGTTTAACCAAATCTTATTCATTCTACCCTGGTGCTATCGATGCCATGGTGCAATGGTGGTACGGACATAATGCGGTAGGCTTCTTCTTAACGGCGGGCTTCTTAGGCATTATGTATTACTTTATTCCCAAGCAAGTGGGTCGCCCGATTTATTCTTATCGTTTATCGGTTGTGCATTTCTGGGCCTTAATCTCTACCTACATGTGGGCTGGTTCGCATCATTTACACTACACCGCTTTGCCTGACTGGGTTCAATCTGTCGGTATGGTATTCTCGTTAATCTTACTCGCACCTTCATGGGGCGGTATGATCAACGGTATGATGACCTTATCTGGTGCATGGCATAAGTTACGTACGGATCCTATCTTAAAGTTCCTTGTCGTCTCTTTATCATTCTATGGTATGTCGACCTTTGAAGGTCCGATGATGGCGATTAAAACCGTGAATGCCTTATCACATTACACTGACTGGACGATTGGTCATGTACATTCCGGTGCTTTAGGCTGGGTAGCACTCGTCACTATCGGTGCAATTTACTTTTTAATACCAAAACTCTTTGACCGCGAAGAAATGTACTCCATCAAACTGATCGATACGCATTTCTGGATAGCAACCATTGGTATCGTTTTATATATCACTTCAATGTGGATTGCCGGTGTTATGCAAGGTTTAATGTGGCGCGCAGTTAATGCTGATGGCACCTTAACCTATAGCTTCATTGATTCACTCGAAGCAACGTATCCTTATTATATGGTACGACTCTTAGGCGGTTTATTATTCCTCATTGGCATGCTCATCATGGGCTATAACGTTTGGAAAACGATTAGTGGTGCTAAATCTAACGAAGCTATATCTAATTCAACCATAGCTACAGGGAGTGCATCATCATGAGTCATGAAGTCGTAGAAAAAAATATTGGCTTGATGATGATGCTCATAATTATCGTTATCAGCTTTGGTGGTCTGGTTGAAATTGTTCCTTTATTTTTTATTAAGGACACAACCGAACCTGTTGCGGGTGTTAAACCCTATAGCGCGTTGCGTTTGGAAGGTCGTGATATCTTTATTCGTGAAGGCTGTTCTAACTGCCATTCACAAATGATTCGTCCTTTCCGCGCAGAAACAGAACGTTATGGTCATTACTCAGTTGCAGGTGAGTCTGTTTACGATCATCCCTTCCTTTGGGGCTCAAAACGTACTGGTCCTGATTTGGCGCGTGTAGGTGGTCGTTATTCAGATGACTGGCATCGAGTGCATCTCACTAATCCACGTGATGTTGTGCCTGAATCAAATATGCCAAGTTACCCCTGGTTAGCTGAAAACAAGCTTGATGGCACTTTAACCGCTAAAAAATTAAGTGTGATGAACACGCTTATTTCAGCGACCTGCAATAAATGCGAAACCTACAGTGAAAGCGAAATAGCCAGTGCTAAAAATGACGTTAAAGATAAAACGGAACTCGATGCACTCATCGCTTATTTACAAGGCCTCGGTACTGCAATCAAGGCAAGGAGGTAAACCATGGATCTAAATGATATTAGAAGTTGGTATACCGTGGTTTTGTTTGCGGTATTTATTGGGATTGTTTGGTGGGCATATAGCGGTAAAACTAAACGCCGTTTTCATGATGCCTCACAACTTCCTTTTAACGAAGTAGAGCATCCGCTCGATGATAATAAAAAAGGAGACCACCATGAGTGATTTCTGGAGCTGGTATATTTCTCTTATTACAATTGCAAATATCCTGGCATGTTATTGGTTAATAAAATGGGCAAGCAAAACAAACGCAAATGAATCGAAAGAAGGTGATGTTACCGGTCATATATGGGACGATGACTTAGAAGAATATAACAATCCACTACCACGCTGGTGGTTATGGTTGTTTTATATCACCATTATTTTTGCTTTGGTTTATCTTGTTCTTTATCCAGGGCTGGGTAATTACAAGGGCACGTTAGGTTGGTCACAAACTGGGCAATATGATGAAGAAATTCAACATGCCAATAAAACCTATGGTCCAATTTTTGCCGCATTTGCCAAACAAGACATCGCTACCTTAGCAAAAGATACCAATGCGACTAAAATAGGTCAGCGTTTATTCTTAAACTACTGTGCAACATGTCATGCATCGGATGCTGGTGGTGCCAGAGGATTTCCTAACCTGACGGATAACGACTGGTTATGGGGTGGTAGTGCTAATAACATTAAAACGTCTATCCTTGATGGTCGTATAGGTGTCATGCCACCCTGGGAAGCCGTTATCGGTAAACAAGGTGTTAAAGATGTCACTCAATATGTCATCAGTTTAGGCGGTCGCAAACATGATGCTGCTATGGCTAAAGCAGGCAAAAAACAGTTTGATGTGATGTGTATTGCCTGTCATGGAGCTGATGGTAAAGGTAACAAAGCATTAGGCGCACCAGACCTGACAGATAATGTTTGGTTATACGGTGGCTCTGCAGGCGTTATTGCTCAATCTATCGCTAAAGGTCGTACAGGCGTTATGCCTGCTCATCGCGACTTCCTTGGTGAAGATAAAGTACATTTGTTATCTGCTTATATCTACAGTCTATCTGCTAAGTAAATAATAACTGCAACCATGACAGCAGGCATTTATTGCCTGCTGTCTTCTTTTTACCCTTAAGGAGTAATAAATATGGTTTTACTGGATTTATTATTTGGCACCTGGACAGGACTTCTGAGCCTGTTCACTATAGTATTTATGATTGGCATGTTTGTTTTTTTTATACGTCTTTTTATAAAAAAATCAAAAGAAAAAGAAGAGTAGCATCTTCATTATTTTAAGCTCTATTAACTTCTCTCCCCCCTTTTTTTCGGTGGAAGTATTTTTTTCCTTTAACAATCAACGAGAAAATACCACATGAGCAATAAACCCCGGACTGACCTGAAAACGGAACAAGACGACTCCGAAGAATTCTACGCAAAACACAAAAAAGTATACCCACGTAAAGTTAGCGGAATTTTTGCACGTTTACGTACTTTAGGTGTGTTTGTTTTATTGGGTGGTTATTATTTTGTGCCGTGGTTACGCTGGGATAACCATCAAGCGGTTTTATTTGATCTGCCTGCACGTAAATTTTATATATTTGGCTTAACTTTTTGGCCTCAAGATTTCTTTTACCTTGCTGCATTACTGATTATCGCGGCACTTGCTCTCTTCTTTTTTACCGCCCTGGCCGGGCGCTTATGGTGTGGTTATGCCTGCCCGCAAACGGTATGGACAGAAATGTTCTTATGGATTGAGCGTAAAGTTGAAGGTAGTCGTAATCAACAAATAAAACTTGATAACAGTGAAATGGACTCTCACAAGTTTTCTACCAAAGCACTTAAACATTTTTTATGGCTTACCTTGTCTGCCTGGACGGGGTTCACCTTTGTCGGTTATTTCACACCCATTATCGACCTTGGTCACGCTTTATTTCAGTTCTCCCTGGGTCCCTGGGAAACCTTCTGGATCATTTTTTATGGCTTCGCTACCTACGGTAATGCGGGCTGGATGCGTGAACAAGTTTGTATTTATATGTGCCCGTATGCGCGCTTCCAAAGCGCCATGTTTGATAAAGATACACTGATCATTTCCTATGATGATAAACGCGGTGAATCACGCGGCTCACGTAAGAAAATCGATGATCCAAAAGAAAAAGGATTAGGTGATTGTATCGACTGTACCTTATGTGTCCAGGCCTGCCCGACAGGTATTGATATTAGAGACGGTTTACAATATGAGTGCATTGGCTGTGCAGCTTGTATTGATGTTTGTGATGAAGTTATGGAAAAAATGGACTATAAAAAAGGCCTGGTTAAATACACTACACAAAATCGTATAGATGGAAAAACCACACATTTATTCAGACCACGTATTATTGTATATGCAGCACTTCTTGTTCTTGTTTCACTGACGCTTGTTTATAGCGTTGCTACACGTATTCCTCTGGAGCTGGATATTATTCGTGATCGTAATGCTCTGTATAGAGAAACCGTAGATGGTTTAGTTGAGAATATTTATAGCTTAAAATTAATTAATATGGATACTAAAGATCACCAATACCAGCTACGTGTTGACGGACTAAAAGAAATGATTTTCATTCAACCAAAAGCTAAAATAAAAATAAAATCAGGAGAAGTAATTAATCTTGCTGTTCGTATTCAAATTGATCCTGTTAATTTATCAAAGACCAGTAGCATCGTACATTTTTATTTGAACTCAACAGATCAACCCGATTTAGCAGTAACTGAGCAAGCACGCTTCATTGGGCCTCTTAGTAAATAAATTAACACAGCAAGGTTTAACAAATGACAATGTCTACAGAACCAACTTCATTCTCTCCGCCCCCATGGTACAAACAATTTTGGCCATGGTTTCTGATATTCTTTCCTGCAGTCGCAGTTGTTGCAGGAATAGCAACAATTATTATTGCAGTAAAAACGGATGATGGACTAGTAAAAGATGACTATTATAAAGCCGGCCTGGCCATAAACCAGACACTTGAACGCAAACAAAAAGCACTTGAATTAAATTTAAATGCCAGTGTTAACTGGGATAAATTAACCCAAACAATTACACTCAAATTAACAGGTAAAATATCAGAACCACCACCCCGCTTAACCATGCAACTGGTACATACGACCATCGCCAACCATGATCAAACGGCTACACTATTTATCGCTCCCGATAAAAAAAGTTATACTGGCAGGATAAAAGCCATTAAAAGTGGAAGCTGGGTAATTATTTTAGAGCCAGAAGATAAAAACTGGCGTATAAATAGTCGTGTGACATTACCAAAACAAACTCAATGGCAGCTGGATTCAAAATAAGAATAAATACTAACAAGGAGATATATTTATGACCTCATCACAGCAAAATATCCCTACTGTACAAAAAGTCATTGCGATACTCTGGCCTTCTTTTCTTACTGCCGGTGTTGCGACTATTTTGTTCTTCACCGCATTTAATCCTCAGCTACTCATGGCCTTAGGTGGCTACGAACCAGTAAGCAGCCTCGGCGGTTATACCATTGGGTTTTTCTTATTTTGGTTTTTAACGGCCAGCACTTGCGTACTAACCTGTTATTTCCAACGTCCTTGCCATAATTCAACAAAATAAACTTACCCGGATTAAACGAACAGACATGTTTACTCCCTTTAATTACCGTAAATTAAGAAAACAAATTATATCTTTCTTATTGATTTGTAGCATTGCAGGCATCAGTCATGCATCAAGCAATGATGACTTTACGTTTATAGACAAACCTTTAGACTCTCCACTGATTCTTCCCGACTGGTTCAAACTTAGCTTTCTTGAAATTGAAGATGACATCAAAGAAGCAAAAGAAAAAAAGAAAAAAGGCTTAATTATTTATTTCGGGCAAAAATACTGCCCTTATTGTAAAGCTCATTTAAAAAATAACTGGGGGCAAAAAGATATAATCAAATATACTCAGAAAAATTTTGATGTTATTGCCATTAACGTCAAAGGCCAACGACCAGTGGTAAATATTGATGGTAAAACCTATACCGAAAAAGCATTCTCCGCACTTAAAAAAACAAACTTCACGCCATCAATACTTTTTTACAATACAAAAGGTCAGGAAATTTTACGCTTAAGAGGCTATCGCCCTCCTTATCAATTTCGCGCAGCCCTGGAATATGTAGCCGACAAACATTACACAAAAGAAAAGTTTCGTGATTATATGGCAAGAGCAGAATTAGCGCTTGGTTTTGGCAAAGCAGAACTTAATAGCAGCAAACTATTTAACTCACCACCCTTCTTGCTCGATCGTAGTCGGATAAAAGCTGAACAGCCCCTGATGGTCGTGTTTGAACGTAAACGTTGTCATGCTTGTGATATTTTACATGGTGGCCCTTTCACTAGACCAGAGATAGAAACTCAACTGTTAAAATTAGAAGCCATACAGATCGATGTTAATAGTGAGCAACCTATAATCACACCCGATGGTGAAAAAACATCAGCAAAAAAATGGGCCGAGCAACTGGATATTAATTACAGCCCAACCATTATATTCTTCGATGAAAGCGGAAAAGAAATTATACGTATTGAATCAGTAGTTTGGTTCTACCGCTTACGCAGTGTTTTAAAGTATGTTTTAAGCGGAGGATATAAAGAATATCCGACTTTTCAGCTCTGGCTACAAGCGAATTTTTTAAAATAATAATTCGCTGAATAAATATTTAGTTGGTCTCTAACATCCAACTCAATGTTTCTTCAAACGTATATAAATCAAAATTATCAACCAGTTTAAGAAGTCTTCTATTATCACCCTTTAATTCCCGGACTTCATTTTCTCTAACAAACTCAGGATTCACTTTGATTTCAATGCTATGTCCGGTGAGTTTTTCACAAAGCGCAATAACTTCTTTCAGCGAATAAGTCTGCCCTGTGCATACATTTAAAGTTTCGCCCTTAGGGCAGTTTTCAATAAGCGCTCTATAGACTGCAGCGACCGTTCTAACATCACCAAACTCTCGCCAAACATCAAGGTTTCCTAACTCTATAACAGGTTCCTTGTTACGAAAATGCCTTACTATTTTGGGAATAAGAAACCTGCCATCTTGTCCTACACCAGTATAGTTAAACGGTCTCACAATACAGAATGAAAGCTTTTTACTCCACAAGCACGTCATATATTCCATTGCTAACTTACTGACAGCATAGTCATTAGATGGATTTGGATTTACGCTTTCATCAAGCACTCCACCCGTGGAATTTCCATAAACATTGGCACTACTTGTGATAAGAACATTAGATAATTTTGCTGCATGCTTTGAAAGTGCATCTAGAAGATTACGTGTCCCAATCAAATTTACTTCATAAAAAGCATTGGCATTATTTTCGCCAACAAATGCAAGGCCAGCAAGATGAATAACTGCCTCTGGTTGTAAATTTAAAACTTCATTTGCTATGGCCTCTGCATTAGTGAGATCACCGCTTAGACCAACTACAGTATGTCCATTTGCTTCTAACTCCGCTTTAACAAAGCGTCCTGTAAATCCTTCAATTCCAGTTACCAAGGTAAGCATAAAACTAGAAAGAAATTCCGCTTTCTACCCGACGTAAATCTGCCTCTACCATCATTGCACAAAGCTCTTCCAATGACGTACTAGCTTGCCAGCCCAGTTCTTTTTTAGCTTTTTCCGGGTTACCAATTAATAATTCTACCTCTGCGGGTCGGTAGAATTCCTGATTAATCTTAACTATAGTTTTACCCGTACTACTATCAACACCTATTTCATCAAGACCAGTCCCTTCCCAGGTAATCGATATATCAAGCGCTTTACAGGTCATTTCAACAAAATCTCGAACTTTTTCCGTTCTTCCCGTAGCGAATACATAAGAATCAGCCTTATCTGCCTGCATGATTTGCCACATCCCCTCCACGTAATCTTTAGCGTAACCCCAGTCTCGTTTTGCATCTAAATTCCCAAGCTCAATATAAGGAATTTTTCCTAATTTCACCCGTGCAAGCCCATCGGTTATTTTCCGTGTTACAAAC
>CAZSCK010000015.1:0-16337 GCA_964605385.1 uncultured Thioalkalispiraceae bacterium | reverse complement strand
AATTTTTCCTAATTTCACCCGTGCAAGCCCATCGGTTATTTTCCGTGTTACAAACTCCAAACCACGTAAAGGTGATTCATGATTAAATAAAATACCGCAAACACCAAAAATACCAAAACTCTCTCTATAATTTATCGTCATCCAGTGCGCATACACTTTAGCTGCACCGTAAGGACTGCGAGGATAAAAAGGAGTTTTTTCTGTTTGTGGAATTTCCTGAACATTGCCAAACATCTCGGAAGTAGAAGCCTGGTAAAATCGAATAGTTGGATCAACAATACGAATCGCTTCCAAAGCATAAACAGCACCTAGCCCGGTAATATTTGCAGTTGTAATCGGCTGATCAAATGAAACTGCAACAAAACTTTGTGCTGCAAGATTATAAAATTCAGAAGGTTTTGTTCTTTCTAATAAACGAATAGAGGCACCAAGATCCGTCAAATCATATTCGGTTAAGTGTAAATTAGGATTGTTTCTTACTCCTAACTCTTCAATACGCCAAAAGTTAGTAGATGCGGTACGACGATATGTACCATATACTTCATACCCTTTTTCCAGCAAAAATTGTGCTAAATAAGCACCATCCTGTCCTGTTATACCTGTAATAATCGCTGTTTTCATGAGCTCCCTAATTCCTTAAATTTTAATGCTGTCTACCGAAGAAAATTATTCATAATCCGCATAGGATTTTTCTTCAATAAGATTAGAACCAAGCTTAATATTAATAACGCGTTTAATTTCAGCACGCTTATCATTCGAAAAATATACTGAACGTGCTAACTCAATGAATTCCTGATCAAATTCTTTCGCGCGTTCTTTATCGCGAATTCCATCTTCAATATCCCAGATATTTTCATTAATGTCTTTTAGCGCGGTAAACTCACTGGCAATATCAACTAATGATTTTTTATCTAATTTCCATAAATCATTTAATAATCCTAATTCCTTGTTCACATTAGACAATTTATTTTCATCTGTAATACGTTCACTTTTGATCTGTAAAATTGTCATTTTATCTAATAATTCGCCGTAAGCCAGTTCTACTTTAATTGTCATAATTCTTCTATATATAGTTGTGTTAGTTTAAAATGAATTCTATCGGTAGCTTGATATACAGGTCAAATATATCACCTATTTTCTCATTATGAAGTTAACAAACAAGATAAACAAATGAAAATACTTGTAATACGCATAGGACGAGCCGGTGATATGGTGATGATTACACCTGCACTTAAAGCCCTGACTGATAAATACCCCGCTGCCGAAATCACGATATTAACCAGTACCGACGGTCGACGCGTTTTAAAAGACTTTCATTCACAAATAAAAAACGCCTGGATACTTGATCGCAAGAAACTTTTTCCTTTTATACAACGTTCAAAAATCACGCGTAATATCCAACAAATGGATTTTCAGCATATCTTTTGTTTTGAAACAAAATCGAGTTTTACAAAATTATTTCTTGGCTCCGCTGCACAAATACATGTCTTACAGGATATAAAAAAATCTGAAATCAATTTTGCTGAGCGTTGTTTAAAAATGATCGATCCTATGTTTAATAAAAACCAATATCCTGTGTTTTTACCTGTCCAGGACGATGCCAACCAACGTGCTCAAAATATACTTAAACAAGCTGGCATATCTGATGATACTTTCCTTATCGGAATTCACCCCAGTTATAGCGGTCTGGGTAAAAAATTTAGCCGAAATAAAAAATCATTACCTCATCGTAATTGGCCAGTTTCACACTGGGGAAACCTCTGTAAACTCATCGACAACTATGCGAAAAAAAATGAACTAAGCATGCAAATTATTATGGATTTAATGCCTGAAGAAAAAGAACTCGGACTGAAAATTATCGAAGCCAGCCAACACACTGTTAAATTATTAACACCACAGCCTGATTTTGAACGCTACAAAGCAACGCTGGCACGTATGGATTTACTTATTGTTCCTAACACCGGTCCAATGCACATCGGTGCTGCTGTAGGTACGAATATTGTTTCGCTGTTTTCAATACATAATCCAAAAGACTGCGCGCCTTTTACAGATGAAAACAAACTTGTCGTTTTACAAGCTGAAGACTACCAACAACCGGAATTGGGACTAGCGGCTATTTCTGCAAAAGATGTATTTCAGGCCAGTAAAAAATTCTTACCTTAATAAATTAGATTAGCTGCACCACAAATTAGAGTTTTCAACTCTCACTTTTGTCCAAACTAACCTACAAAAATATTTTTAGGTACGGTTAAATAACCCCGTTAACTTTTGAATAACTCCACCAACTAAACCAACTTTTTCATTTTTTGTTGTTTTTTGCTTTATTACATTTTCGTTAGCCGCTTTCGTTTTACTGTTATGACTATTTGGTTTTTTTCGACTACTTGTTTTCTTTTTGCTGTAATGTTTTTGTCCGCTTTTTTGCGTAGAGCTGTTTTGTTTCGACTTATCATTTTTGTGATGATGGGGTTTACCACTTTTGTGGTGTGGCTTATTTCCTTGCCCCGTTTTTTTATGGTGTGGCTTAGTCTTTCGCTCAATTCTTGCTGGTGCATTAGGCTTCACTAACATTTCATTGGTGATTTTTGAAACTTCGATTTTGTGCCCTATATATTTTTCAATATCAGGAAGAGACATCGCGTAGTCTTCACAGGCAAAACTGATTGCAACACCACTTGCACCCGCTCGTCCGGTTCGTCCGATACGATGAACATAATCTTCTGCATCATTCGGCAAGTCGAAGTTAATCACTAAGCTCACGTCTTCAACATGTAAACCTCGTGCAGCAACATCGGTTGCAACCAGAGCACGTATTTTACCTGCGCTGAAATCTTCCACAATACGTAAACGTTTATTTTGCGGAACATCGCCTGATAGCATCGCACCATTGATATCATTGGTTTTAAAATAAGCATCAATACGTTCCGCAATGCGTTTAGTATTGATAAAAATAATAATTTTTTGATCATCTCGACTATTGAGCAAACCGAGTAGTAACTGAATTTTTTCATCCATCGCAGGATAATAAACCGTTTGAGTAACACGATCGGCTGTGACATTTTCAGATTTAATAACCACTTCCACAGGATCATTCATGTGATCATAAGCTAACTCACTAACACGATGTGACAAGGTGGCTGAAAACAACATGCTCAAGCGTTTATCTGCATCTGGCATGCGACGTATTAAATAACGAATATCATCGATGAATCCCAAATCGAACATACGATCAGCTTCATCCAGGATTAAAACCTGAATTTGTTTTAGGTCATATACGCCTTGCTTGAAGTAATCAATAATTCGACCAGGTGTACCGATTAACAAATCAACACCATCTATAATCGCTTGTTTTTGTGTGTCATAACCGGTGCCGCCAAAGACAGCCACATGTTTTAAACCGGTGTATTTACCCAGCATTTCAGCATCTTTATGAATTTGCACCGCCAATTCGCGGGTTGGCGCAAGAATAATGCAACGTGGCTGATTCTTTTTTCTTGCTTCAGGAGCAGGATTTTTTGATAAGTGCACATAAGCGGCTAATAAAAATGCGGCTGTTTTGCCGGTGCCTGTTTGCGCTTGCCCCGCAATATCTTTACCTTGCAAGGCAAAGGGCAGAGTCTCAGCCTGAATCGGCGTGCAATAAGAAAAGCCTGATTCTTCAACACCTTGCAGCACTTCTGCAGGTAAATCAAAGCTGGAAAATTTTGTTGTGGTTAAATGTTGTTCACTCATGGCGCGTAGTCTAACAGATATCCACAAGATTAGACTTGAAATAAACACCCGCTTAGGCTCAAATGAAGGTATAGTTTTTTTTCAAGAACGACTACAATAAAAAACAGTTAAGTCACAGGAGACACTACCTTGAGCGACAAGATCGTATATGCCACAGATGACACCTTCGATGCCGAAGTTGTAAATGCAGATGGACCCGTATTAGTTGATTACTGGGCAGACTGGTGTGGCCCCTGCAAAATGATTGCCCCTATTCTCGATGAAATTGCAGAAGAATATGCTGGCAAACTTAAAGTCACTAAACTAAACATTGACGAAAATCCTGCAACACCACCTAAATTTGGTATTCGCGGTATTCCAACATTAATGATTTTCAAAAACGGTAATGTTGAAGCCACTAAAGTAGGCGCGGTTTCAAAATCACAACTTGCTGCTTTCATCGACAGCAACCTGTAAGTAATAACACCTAATAATTTAAAGTCGCGTCCAGCCCAATTACGTTTCGGAGCTGGACGTATTTAGATTTTAGTGCTAATGTACATAATATAATCAATTTCAAAACTATTTAATCATTTCGGCTAGCTAACCTTGTAAGATAGCAAGCGACAAAATCTCAAAAACTTCAAAAAACAAACTTAAAAATCAGTACGCCGTAATTCCGCCTTCGCGCAACTCCGTGTCGTATCCAAATAAAATAAAACGTCTAAACAACTCATTAACCACCTATTAAAGAACCCTCAAACATGAATCTATCTGAACTCAAAAAAAACCCCGTTCCTGAACTTATTAAAATTGCGTCTGGTATGGGTATAGACAGCATGTCTCGCTCGCGCAAACAAGACATTATCTTTTCTATCCTGAAATCCCATGCAAAAAGCGGTGAAGATATTTACGGTGATGGAGTCTTAGAAATCTTACAGGATGGTTTTGGATTTTTACGATCGGCAGACAGTTCATACCTGGCGGGCCCCGATGATATTTATGTTTCACCCAGCCAGATTCGACGTTTTAACCTGCGTACCGGTGATACCGTAGCTGGAAAAATTCGTCCACCTAAAGATGGTGAACGCTATTTTGCTTTGCTCAAGGTCAATGAAATTAATTTTGATTCTCCGGAAAATTCCAAACACAAAGTTTTATTTGAAAACTTAACGCCGCTGCACCCAACTGAGCGTCTTCAACTGGAAGTAGGTAATGGCAGCAGTGAAGATATGACTGCACGTATTATTGACCTCACCGCACCGATTGGAAAAGGCCAGCGTGGACTGATTGTTTCGCCGCCTAAAGCGGGTAAAACAATGATGCTGCATGATATTGCCCACGCCATCACCCACAACCATCCTGAATGTCACTTAATCGTATTGTTGATTGATGAACGTCCAGAAGAAGTAACTGAAATGTCACGCTCAGTGCGTGGTGAAGTGGTTTCTTCTACCTTTGACGAGCCTGCCAGCCGCCACGTTCAGGTTGCTGAAATGGTGATTGAAAAAGCAAAACGCCTGGTTGAGCATAAAAAGGACGTGGTCATTCTGCTGGATTCTATTACCCGTCTCGCTCGTGCCTATAACACCGTGATTCCATCATCTGGCAAAGTCCTCACCGGTGGTGTTGATGCGAACGCCTTACACCGTCCAAAACGTTTCTTTGGTGCTGCGCGTAACATTGAAGAAGGTGGCTCACTGACAATTATTGCGACGGCCCTGGTTGAAACAGGTTCTCGCATGGATGACGTTATTTACGAAGAATTCAAAGGCACGGGTAATATGGAAATTCATCTTGATCGTAAAATGGCGGAAAAACGCCTCTACCCTGCGATTAATATCAACCGCTCCGGTACACGTCGTGAAGAATTATTGACTAAACCTGATGAACTGCAAAAAATGTGGATTTTAAGAAAGGTAGTTCATGATATGGATGAAATTGCTTCCATGGAATTCTTACATGACCGCCTGAAAGCCACTAAAACCAATAATGATTTCTTTGATTCTATGAAGAAATAGGAAAAATTAGAAAAAAATAACAACTGAAATATCAATTCAGCTAATTTAAGGGGTAATATTCAATTACCCCTTTTTTATACCCCCAGCTTAAATCTTAAACTTCTCTCTTTTTCTTAATAAGATAGATCTATCACCTCAAGTAATTTCTAGACAAATAGTGTGTGATTTTTGACAAGCAGGGGAAAATCACACATGCTAAGTCACAGATTTCATGGAAATTTGATGTTATCGGCTGTTTTAGAAATATTTTTAAACTAGCCTTAATTTCTAATTACTGCGTTTATTGAAAAGGGTTGGGCACATGTCAGATATTTCAATTTGTGAAGTTAATTTTGAGAAGTGGATGATGCTGGCTTCTTCAGAACCCAACAGTTTTGAACAGCTAAGACGAGATAAAATATCTGAATTAATTGAGAGCGCACCAAAAAGACATCAACATCGTCTACGTTGCCTGCAATGGCGTATTGATCAAATCCGTGAAAAAAATAATTCCTCTCCCATGGCTGCCTGTATCGCTATTTCAGGACTCATGTGGGATACATTCGGACATCTTAGTGAATTACTTCAATACCAAGCTGAAAATGGCTTATCTGCTCCCACACCTGTAATGCAAGCGAAGATTCTCCCTTTTCCAGCCAAGCATTAAAAATCATCTAATAAAAACATCACTAATCGCGATTAAAGCTTGCTGTAACATAACCTTTTACGTATCATCGCCCGTCCAATAATGTGCATGGTGCTGATTTAAGAGATCTTAATCAGAAAGCGATGCTCTGATTAAATAGAGGTCTTTAAAATGAAAGCTGAAATCCATCCAGCATACGAAGAAATTACAGTAACGTGCAGCTGTGGCAGCGTTTTTAAAACTCGCTCAGCAAGTTGCAAAGATCAAACAATTGAAGTTTGTTCACAATGCCACCCATTCTTCACTGGCAAACAAAAATTATTAGATACTGCTGGACGTGTTGATAAATTCAACCAAAAGTACGGCAAAAAATAATTTGCTATGCTTTACCGCTCAAATCTAAAACAAAAGGCGTCCAATTGGACGCTTTTTGCATTTTTAGCACTCGCTTTTTTTACCGTCCCGCTTTATGCGGATAACTGTGCTGTTAACCAATTCCACGAAACCGTACAAGTTGCACATGTTTATGATGGCGATACCATTAAGTTAGTTGATGGACGCAAACTTCGCCTCATCGGTATCAATACCCCTGAACGTGGACGCGATGGTAAAGATGACGAACCATTTTACCTGGTTGCGAAAAATCAGCTTCAGAAAATTATTAAGGCAAATAACAATCAAATAAAAATCGTCTTTGAGAAAAGTAAGCGCGATAGATACAAACGTGTTCTTGCGCATATTTTCACAATGGACAATAAAAACATTACTGCAACGCTCATCAAAAATGGCATGGGTTTTACCATTGCCATTCCTCCAAACATTCAACTCCTGGACTGTTACCAAAATGCTGAACGTGAAGCGCAGAAACAAAAACGCGGCATATGGGATCACACCTATAGCGGCGTGATTGATGTTGCTTCCCTTAAAAAATCAGCGCGCGGTTTTTTTCGTGTTAGTGGAACCGTAGAGCGTATTGGTGAAAGCCGCTCTTCTTTTTGGTTAAATCTTAATTCAAAATCGGGAGCAAAATTTGCTTTACGAATTCTTAAAAAAGATCTGCAATACTTTGCCAAATATAACCCTAAAGACTTAATAAATCGCCAGCTGATTGCACGTGGATGGATATATAAAATTAAAGGTGAGCAACGCATGACAATTCATCACCCCGCTTCCCTGAAAATACAAGACGCTGACTAGATGAACTTCAACTGTTACACTTACAAATTGCTTTAATACTTT
The DNA here is from genome assembly GCA_964605385.1 of uncultured Thioalkalispiraceae bacterium. Lineage (GTDB taxonomy): Bacteria > Pseudomonadota > Gammaproteobacteria > UBA6429 > Thiohalophilaceae > JAGLTQ01. Next base: position 8,741 of record CAZSCK010000015.1, on the reverse strand, counting down.
TCTTTAATACTAGGGATTCAAAATGGCTGATAAAAAACTCACAGCAGAAGAACTCAAACAAGCTGCACTCCACTATCATGCTCATCCCGTTGCAGGTAAAACAGCAACTGCGTTAACCAAAGCTTGTGACACACAAGAAGATCTCAGTCTTGCCTATACACCAGGTGTCGCTGCACCTGTTCGTGCCATTGCAGAAGATCCTGAAGCCGCTTATCAATATACAAACAAAGGTAACCTGGTTGCTGTTATTACAGATGGTTCTGCTGTTTTAGGTTTAGGTAATGTCGGAGCCTTAGCTGGCAAACCTGTCATGGAAGGTAAAGCGGTTTTATTCAAAAAGTTTGCCAATATTGATGTCATGGATATTGAAGTTGATGCAGACTCTGTCGAAGACTTTGTTAAAACAGTAAAAAATATTTCTCCCACCTTTGGAGGAATTAACCTCGAAGATATCGCCGCACCCCGGTGTTTCGAAATAGAAAAAGCACTTAAAAAAGAGCTCAATATTCCTGTCTTTCATGATGACCAACACGGTACAGCGATTATTATTGCCGCTGGTTTATTGAATGCACTTGAGATAACCGGTCGTGAAATTGAAAAGGCCCATATTGTATGTCTTGGTGCAGGTGCAGCTGGTATCGCAGCAATGCGCATGCTAAAAAGTTTAGGTGCTCGAAAAATATATTTGGTTGACCGTAAAGGTGTAGTTTATAACGGTCGTGAAGAAGTGAATAAATATAAACAGGAATTCTCTCGTGAATCATCTCGTCGAACTTTAGGCGATGCTATGAATGGTGCGGATGTTTTTATCGGTGTCTCCGGCCCTAATTTATTAAAACCTGAAATGTTAGAAACAATGGCGGCTAACCCTATTGTTTTTGCTTTGTCCAATCCTGACCCGGAAATTAACCCTGAACTGGCGAAAAAAACGCGTGACGATATAATTTTAGCCACTGGCCGTAGCGATTATCCTAACCAAGTGAATAATGTTTTAGGTTTCCCCTTTATTTTCCGTGGTGCTTTAGATGTAAGAGCAACCTGCATTAATACTGAAATGCAAATAGCCGCGGTTAAAGCACTTGCTGCTTTAACAAAAGAAAAAACACCACAAAGTGTTGTTGATGCTTATGCTGTTGATAAACTTGAATTTGGTAAAGATTACATTATTCCAAAACCTTTCGACCCGCGTTTACAGGATCATGTTCCGAAGGCTGTTGCAGAAGCAGCGATTGATACCGGTGTTGCAAAAGATCGTTAAAACTAAAATCACTTAACCCGTAGCCCGGATGTAATGAAATGCAATCCGGGAAGTAACAGCAAAAGAACACGGATTTCGCCGTGCTGCATCCAGGCTACTTTGTTTAAACCTAAATTTATTCCTGCTGATTTAACAACAACTCAACTTCTGTTATACCTGCACGCTTCATCGGCTTACCATCAACGGGACTCAAAGGGATTTGTTTTTGCTTAGGTAAAAATACGACTAACTCAAGTCGATTTTCATCTACAATAAATTCATAAGTTGAATAATTCTGATATTGATCCGCAGCAATTTTTAAACGTCTCTCGCCAAGCTCATTAGGTATTTTATTGTCTTTTAAATAAAACCCAACACTCTCAACCGTATCAGCAAAAACATGAAGTCTTATTACTGAATGTTCATCAGCCGTTCCACTTAATACGCTACCAATCAAGCGTGGATTAAAACACTCAAGAAACTGCATTGCTTCAATCGCAATTTGACGTAACCGTTCCAGATGTTGAGGCTGGCTGGTTGCACGAAAAATACGTTGATATTCACTTAGAGCTAATTCAATTTCAGAATTATTTGGCAGACTTTTAGTATCTCTCGCACCGAGTTGTTGCGCAGCTTTTTGTTTAGCTGCCTGAAAGTCACGCGTACCACTTTCAAGTAATATTTGTGCTGTTTTCTGCGCCAGGCGTTGGCGCAGATGATCATTTACGCGTTGTGACATACGAACCTTTTATTGAGTTAACTCTGATTAAAAGATATCTTCCGTTATATCTGCGGGTCTGTTTTCAACTGAACTATCGATATCAGTTGTGCCACTCTCAATAAATTCTGTTTGTTCTGTTGGAACCTGGTCTGCCAGGAAAAATTCAAAGATTGCATTTTGTGTTGCAGGATTGGCGAGCCGTCCTGTTTTTGGATCAATCCGAACTGACACCATGCCCGGTGGCTGCTCAAGCTCTTTTTCTTCAACACCTTGTAATGCATCACGCATATAATCGACCCACATTGGCAAAGCTGCTCGCGCCCCTGTTTCTCTATCTCCCAGAGGCATTGGATTATCAAAACCAACCCAGGCAATTGTTGCTAAATCAGCATTAAACCCCGTGAACCAGGCATCCCGCTGCTCATTGGTTGTTCCTGTTTTACCCGCAAGATCTTTTCGACCAATCACTAATGCACGCCTGCCTGTGCCCATGCGAATGACATCACGCATCATGGTGTTAATTATAAATGCTGTTTGTGGTGATAAAATTTGTTCTGCTAATTTTAACTGAACAGGACCCTGCTTAACTTGCAAACGTTCTGTCTCATCCATTAGCGAAAGAAATGATTCACTTAAATCTTCTGGTAAAGCAGGTAATACAGCAACAATCTTTTTTTCAACATCTTTATTCAAAACATTTTCATCTTTAACTTCATCTTCGATTTTATCTGGTTCTGCTTTTCGACAGGCACGACAAACTCGTTCTGGCTGCGCCATGAAAACAATTTCATTTTTTGCACCAACAATATAATCAATTAAATACGGTTTAACTCGATAACCGCCATTGGCAAAAACAGCATAACCATTGGCCAAATCATAAGGCGTTAAAGAACCACTACCTAATGCGAGAGATAAGTCACGAGGCAACATCTTACGGGTAAAACCAAAACGTTTGATATAACGAATTGCATAACCAATCCCGATATCTCGCAACAAACGAATCGAAACTAAATTTCGTGATTTAACAAGTGCCAGACGTAAACGAGTATCACCATAAAACCGCCCACTGTAATTTTCCGGACGCCAGGTATCTTCTAAACCCGGTGCATCAAACACAACAGGTGCATCTGCAATAATGCTGGCAGCGGTATAGCCTTTATCTAAAGCTGCGGTATATATAAAAGGTTTAAAGCTGGAACCAGGTTGGCGTTGAGCTTGAATGGCTCGGTTAAATTTACTTCCGGAATAATATTCAAAACCGCCATTTAACGCTTCAATTGCCCCATCTTCCGGTGCAAGAGAAACCAATGCACCACTCACTTTGGGCTTTTGTGCTAACCAGCTGCAACCCGGTTTTGCTGAAGGAGTGGTATAAATGATATCGCCTTCTTTTAAGCGCTCATGTACAGAAGTTAATTCAGCTTCAACATGATTTTCATCAATATAAGTTCGCGCCCATTCAATATGTTCCCAGGGTAAATGTACTATCTTGTTTTCAGCAGTATAGGCATAGGCTTCTTTGTCATTAACCTGAAAAACCAATGAAGGAATAAGATTTCCATACTTTGATATTTTATTTAATTCTTTTCGCCACAGTGCAAATTCATCTAATTCCTGAACGACAGGTTTTATAACAACGGTCTTTTCATCCGATTTTACTTCAGCGCCTTCTTCTTTTGATTCTACTTGCGCTAACTTATCCAGCTCAGTATTTAAATCATAGAACCCAAGGTGTCCACGATAACCATGTCGACGATCATAACCAAGCAACGCAGTACGCAAAGCTTTATTTGCTGCACGCTGCCTATCAACATTAACCGTTGTATAAACACTATAACCAGTAGTGTAAGCATCAGAACCATAGCGTTTAACCATTTCAGTTCGCACCATTTCAGCAATATAAGGGGCTTCAAGCTCAATATCCTGACCATGCACTTTCGCTAAATCGACTGCCGCAAGCGCTTCCTGATAAACGTCTTCATCTATGAAATTTAAAATACGCATACGACCAAGCACATAATTTCGACGAATCAATGCGCGTTGCGGATTATTAATTGGATTGTAACTCGAGGGTGCTTTTGGCAAGCCCGCCACCATGGCATATTCCGCCATGCTTAAATCATGGATTTCCTTGCCATAATAAACCTGGGTTGCCGCAGAAAACCCATAAGCGCGTTTACCCAAATATATTTTATTCAGATACAGAGCAAGAATTTCTTCTTTGGTTAAGAAACCTTCAATTTTGAAAGCGAGGAAAATTTCATTCAGTTTACGTAAATAGGTTTTTTCGCGACTAAGGAAAAAGTTTCTCGCAACCTGCATCGTAATGGTACTGCCACCCTGACCTTTTTTCCCCGTTCGTATTAAGTGGACAACAGCACGTAAAATACCCTGATAATCAACACCGGGGTGTTCGAAAAAACGATCATCTTCTGCGGCCAATACCGCATTAATCAAATGTTGGGGGAATTGTTCATATTTAAGTGGAGTACGTTTCATTTCACCAAATTCGGCGATTAATTCACCACTTTTGGCATAAACACGTAAAGGAACCTGTAATTGCACATTTTTGAGCGTTTCGATGCTTGGCAAACGAGGAGAAAGGTATAAATAGGCACCGCCAACAAATAATCCCGCCACTATTCCGCCAATCAACATCAATATTCCGATAATTGTGACGGACTTCTTAAAAAATAACTTCATAGACCCACACTATATTAAGGTTCTGCGCAAAAATACCGATACATTCACACAAGTGGAAAGTATATGGGTTCAACGAAATGCTGTCACGCCTATTTGTATTTTTTCATTAGATGTCCTATAGTTGACTCAACAACCTAAAGTATTATATAAATAACAACTGTAACCGCATGCAAAATAAAGAAAAAAGCATGCAACTTAAGAAACAGCTTTAAATAATAATATAAGAAATATAAAGCAGGCATTGAGATAAAACTATGGGTCTTGGCGATTTATTCAAACAGAAGCAGCCAGTCGTTTTGGGATTGGATATTAGCTCTACCGCAATCAAGTTGCTTGAATTGGGGCAAAGTGGTGATCGTTTTCGCGTAGAAAGCTATGCGGTTGAACCATTGCCTGCTAATTCTGTGATTGAAAAGAATATTGCAGATGTTGAAGCCGTGGGTGACGCAATCAAACGCGCCGTTAAACGCTCTGCATCTCGTACCAAACTCGCTGCCGTTGCGGTAGCCGGTTCTGCTGTTATTACCAAAATTATTGCTATGCCCGCCTCTCTTACTGAAGATGAGATGGAACAGCAAATTGAAATGGAAGCAGACCAATATATTCCTTATCCGCTTGAAGAAGTAAATTTGGACTTTGAAGTTATTGGCCCTTCAGAAAATGATCCTGAACGAATTGATGTATTACTTGCGGCGTCACGTAGTGAAAATGTCGATATTCGTATTGCAGCAATTGAACTTGCTGGACTTAAGGCCAAAATCGTCGATGTTGAAGCTTACGCAATGGAAAATGCTTTTTCACTGCTTATTCCACAATTACCCGAGCAAGGCATAGATCAAACCATTGCGGTTATTGATATCGGTGCAACCATGACAACCTTAAATGTCATGCATGATCGCAAAACTATTTATACCCGCGAACAAGTATTTGGTGGCAAACAGTTAACTGAAGAAATTCAACGCCGTTATGGCTTATCTTATGAAGAAGCTGGAATGGCAAAACGTCAAGGTGGTTTACCTGATAATTATGTTCCGGAAGTACTCGAACCTTTTAAGGATGCAATGACACAGCAAGTCAGTCGTTCATTACAGTTTTTTTATGGCTCAAGCCAATATAATAATGTTGATCATATTGTTCTCGCCGGTGGTAGCGCCATGATTCCAGGCATAGATGAAATGATTGCTAATAAGCTGGGTGTGCATACTTCTGTCGCTAATCCCTTTACTAATATGACTTTAGCATCACGTGTTAAAGCTCAAAGCTTAAGTAATGATGCTCCTGCACTCATGATTGCAGCAGGTCTGGCAATGAGGAGTTTTGATTAATGGCTCATATTAATTTACTCCCATGGCGTGAAGAAAAACGCAAAGAGCAACTCCGCCAATTCCTTACGATGATGGGCTTGTCCGTTATTTTAATGTTACTGGTTATTTTAGCGGTGCATTTACAATATAGCCGAATGATTAGCGCGCAAGGATCACGTAATAACTTTCTAAAAAATGAAATTACTATAGTTGAAAAACAAATTCGTGAAATAAACACTTTAGCAAAAGAAAAGAAACGCTTACTCGCGCGCATGGAAGTCATTCAACAGTTACAACGTAATAGGCCTGGAATTGTTCACTTATTTGAAGAAATGGTGAAAGTCATTCCCGAAGGTGCACATATTAAAAGCCTTAAGCAAAGCGGAAAAAACCTAACCATTAATGGCATTGCTCAATCCAATGCCCGTGTATCTGCTTATATGAGAAATATTGATGCTTCTGACTGGTTAACCAAGCCTCAGCTTAATATTATTCAGAAAAAAGGCAGTAAGAAAAAAAGCAGTGGACGTGACTTTATATTACGGGCTGAACAATTAGCTCAACCTAAAAAAGAAACAACAAAATAGACCTTAACTATGGCAGACATCGATCTTAACAATCTGGATTTTAGTAATATTGGTTCATGGCCTGTTGCGGTCAAAGGTGTGCTTATTGCTGTTGTTGCCGCTGCTGTACTCACACTTGGCTATTTTGTCGATATTCAGGCACAACAAGAAAATCTTGACCGAATCACAAATGAAGAAAAGCGCTTAAAAGAAGATTTTGAATTTAAACAAGCGAAAGCCGCTAATTTAGATGCCTATAAAGCCCAAATGGTTGAAATGGAAGATTCATTTGGTGCCATGATTCGCCAATTACCGAGTAAAACGGAAGTTGAAGATTTATTGATAGATATTTCACAAACAGGCCTTGCCAGCGGTATTGAATTTCAACTCTTCAAACCTTTGGCCGAAAAACACATTGAATTTTACGCTGAACTCCCTATCACCTTAAAAATGACAGGCACCTATCACCAGTTTGGTGAGTTTGTCAGCGGCATAGCCGCCTTACCTCGTATCGTGACGCTGGAAAATATTTCTATTGTCGGAGGAAAGGGTAAAAAAGGCCTGTTAACCATGGATGTAACAGCAAAAACATACCGTTACCTTGATGAAAGTGAAGTTTCAGGGAAGCGTAAAAAGCGCAAAAAACGTCGTTAAAACTAAAAGATTAATTAGCTAAAATTAAAATGAAATTATCAGAGCAAGGCGGCACAAACATAATGGCGAATGAAATTAAAATACATTCACAAAAATCAACACCTGTTTTTGTAGTGTTGTGCTTATGTCTGCCTGTATTTTTAACTGCATGCAGCAGTGATAATACCAGCGATCTTCAGGAATATGTCAGCCACACTAAGGCACGTCCAAAAGGCCGTATTAAACCACTTCCTGAAATTACACCTTATGAAACTTATTTATATCAGGTTAGCCATTTACGCGATCCCTTTACCGCTTTTATTGCTGAAGAAGAAGCCAGCCTGGAAATCCAGGATTCAAGTCTTCGTCCAAATTTAAACCGCAAACGTGAAGAACTTGAACACTATAGTCTCGATTCTCTCAGCTTTGTTGGCCATATTGAAAAAGGTGGAAAAACCTGGGCATTAATTACTGCACCGGACAAAATTATTTACAGAGTACTGCCCGGAAATCACATGGGTTCAAACTATGGCGAAATTTTAGCTATTACTGAAGACTCAATACTACTTAATGAAATCATCCCCAATGGTGTGGGAGGATGGACTGAACGCGAGGCCTCACTCGATTTGAGTGAATAATTCGTGACGGAGATGCACCATGAAAAACATCACATTTAAACTTTCTCATCTAATTCAACAACAATATCTGGGCGCATTTATTGGTGTCTGTTTGTTTGTTCTTGCAACGATGATCCCCACACTCGTTTCAGCTGAAGAAAATGCGATTACGGAGATTAATTACTCATCACTACCTGGTGATCAGGTTCAAATCAGGATCTCCCTGGAAAATTTAGCCTCAGAGCCAGGAAGTTTTACGATTGATAGCCCCGCCCGTATTGCTTTAGATTTTCCAAATACAAAAATAAAGCTTCCTAGCCGTTCTCAAAATATCGGAATCGGTGTTGCGCGCAGCATTAAAACTGTCGAAGCAGGTGGTCGTACTCGTGTTGTTTTAAATCTATCACGTTTAGTAACATATAATACCTACGTTGATGGAAATGATGTGATTGTAACTTTAGGTGGTTCACCTTCAACACTACTCGCTACTAAATCTATCCCTGCTGCTGGAGCGTCAACACCTATTGATGAAAATATAAAAAATATTGATTTTCGCCGTGGTGAAAAAGGTGAAGGACGAATTATTGTAGACTTGGCAGATCCCAATACACCGGTTGACTTAAAAACTCGAGGTGAACAAATAACGCTTACCTTCACCAATAGTTCAATCTCAAGCGAATTAGAGCGCCGCCTTGATGTTATAGATTTTGGTACGCCGGTAAAAACAATTGATGCATTTAACCAAAATGGTAATGTTAAAATTGTTATTACTGGTATTGGAGAGTTTGAACAACTTGCTTATCAAGCAGATAACTCTTTTACTGTTGATGTAAAACCAATCGTAAAAGAATCCGCGGCAGAAAAACAAAAGAAAAAATTGGCATTCAAAGGTGAACGCTTATCACTTAACTTTCAAAGTATCGAAGTCCGTGCCGTATTACAGCTTATCGCTGATTTCAC
>CAZSCK010000014.1:34441-44271 GCA_964605385.1 uncultured Thioalkalispiraceae bacterium | reverse complement strand
TGCTTTGTGCTTTGAGACAACAGTCTTTCTATTAAACTACCAGGCTAAATAGAAAGCCAGTGAGTAATGTGTTAGATGAGGTGTAAGCTAATATATTTAAGGTGTTACCATATTAGATCATCAGGTATCTGAAATTCTGCATAAGGATCATTTTCATCTGTTACCTGATCTTCAAGCTCAACATGATCAAATAGAATAACGCGTTTTTCATTACGTTGCTGGATTCTTTCTGCAATAAGTCTCGGAACCAGTTCGTAACGGCCTTCAATGCGTGCTATTCCCAACTTGCCGTCTATAATTCGCTGCTTCATGTCAGCGTTCACATAAATACGGTTAACTTTTTTTCGATGCTCAAAATTATAAACAATTTCGCATTCTTCGTTTCGTTTTATACAGTTCGCTGTAATTAACTGATCAATTTCTATCGATGTCGCTTTTTGTTTCGCTTGTTCTTCTTTGCGCAGGTTTAATGTTTTGTCGTATTCAGCTTTTTCTTTAGCTACTTGCTGAGCTTTAAGTTTATTTTCATCAACAACCTTATCCTTTTTTGAGCGCTGTTCTTTTTTCTTTTTATTGGACGCAGACTGTGCTTTTTTAACCTGCTGTTTAGTCACTACACCTGCTTTAAGCAGTTGGTCTTGAAAAGGATTACCCATAATTATTATCTCGTTATGCTTTAATAATAGAATAAACTAAAAAAAAATTAAAATCTTCTCACTATTCGTGGAATGGTTTTAGTTGACGGGGAGGTGTGAACGCAACTTATCACGATCAAACCACCAATTCTCTCCAACAATAGAATTAACCACTAATGACAAACGTGGAAGAAAAATAGCGGGATCATTAAGTTCAAGTTTGAACAACCAGGCATCCATTTCTTTTTGTGTTTGCACGTTGCTATGGCGTTTAGCGACATTACCTAAAATCGTTTTGGCTAAAAATGTCATACTTTCATGATTCTCATCAGTTGAACGAATATCTGCAATGTAATAACCCGTCATTGCAGCAACCGCTGCGCCATCTGAAGTCGGTGGTGTTTCATCAACAATATGGTTGAGAACCGCAACCGAGGTATCTGCTTCAATTGGGTAGGTAACGGCCAACCAGACACCGTGTCCTAAAGCAACAATCGAAGCCGGTTGTTCTGTTTGATACATAACATTACACGCTTCAACTGCATGCTGCCATTCTTCATTATGAACAAATACAGTGAAAGTCGCACGGGCTTCATTCCATGCATGTTCTTTTTGATCTAATGCTAATAGAAGCTCAGAGATATCTAATTGAATTAATGCGCGTTCGAGATCAGAACTATCTTCAGGTAAAGCTTTTAGCTTGTCTTGATAGATATTTAGTTTATCTGCTAACTCCTGGCGTTCATCGCCAGATAAAGCTGCGCTGATGTCATTTGATTCGCTCATTTGAAACTCCTGCTGTGGAATCTGATAATTTCGGTCGGCTATTATAACGAAAAAACATCAGGGTTTGCTTATATATCATGCAATTTTAACCTTTGAATATGAAGGGTATTTTATATTGAACTAATAATATATTGTCGATGTCATGTTTTTACGATTATAAATAAACCCATCTTAAACTTTAAAATATAAGGTTAACGCTATGTCCCCATTATCCGAGTCCACAGGTCAAAGTTTAGATTTTCTTTCATCCCTCTTTATTTTTATGATGGGGTTTGTTGTTTTAATTATTGTGTTCCTCTTTATTTCAGATGTTACACAAACCAAAGATGCCATTCGAAGAAATTATCCTGTAATAGGCCGTTTTCGTTATATCTTCAGTACCCTGGGTGAGTTCTTCAGGCAGTATTTTTTCGCCATGGATCGGGAAGAAATGCCCTTTAATCGGGCGGAACGAGAGTGGGTGAATAAATCTTCACGCGCTATCGATAACACAATGGCCTTTGGTTCAACTAAAAATTTAACACCTGCCGGTACACCTTTATTTATTAATTGCCCTTTCCCCACTTTAGATGAGCATGCGACCTCTGCACCCGTAGTACTCATAGGGCCATATTGTCGAGAACCGTATGAAGCAGGTTCAGTCATTAATATCTCTGGTATGAGTTATGGCGCGCTATCTAAACCGGCTGTGCGAGCCTTATCAAAAGGTGCAAAACTAGCCGGATGTTGGATGAATACCGGAGAAGGAGGATTGTCTGAGCACCATCTGGAAGGAGGATGTGATTTAGTCTTACAGATAGGAACAGCAAAATATGGTGTACGTACCGCAGATGGAAAACTGGATGATAATAAATTACGAGAAATAGCGGCTTTACCTCAGCTTAAAATGTTTGAAATTAAAATGAGTCAGGGGGCTAAACCGGGTAAGGGGGGGATTTTACCGGGAGCGAAAGTCACTGCAGAAATTGCGAAAATTCGCGGCATAGAAGAAGGAAAAGATTCTATCTCTCCTAACCGCCACCCGGAAATTAGTAATATCAAAGAATTATTAAATTTTGTACAGCATGTGCGAGAGGTAACAGGAAAACCAACAGGCTTTAAAGTAGTGATTGGTTCAGATGGTTGGTTAAAACAAATGTGTGAAGAAATTCAACAGTGCGGTATTGAATGTGCGCCTGATTTTATTACGGTTGATAGTTGTGATGGTGGAACAGGTGCCGCACCCATGCCTTTAATGGATGATGTTGGTCTTCCAATAAAAGAATCGTTACCTATGGTTGTTGATATTTTATCTCAATATGGTTTAGGTGATCGTATTCGGGTTATTGTTTCAGGTAAATTAATTACACCATCGGGTGTTGCATGGGCCTTATGTAGTGGCGCTGACTTTATTACCTCTGCTCGTGGTTTTATGTTTTCTTTAGGTTGTATTCAGGCTATGAAATGTAATAAAAATACCTGCCCAACCGGAGTTACAACTCATAACAAAAATTTACAAAAAGGTTTGAACGTAGAGGAAAAATCAGTTCGGGTTAAAAACTTTGCGGAAAAAATTCATTATGGCATAGGCTTGATTGCACATTCATGCGGGGTAAAACATCCCCGCGAATTATCCCGGCAGCATTGTCGTATTGTTCAGTCAGATGGAAAATCAGTATCGTTAGATGTTTTATATCCTGAGCCTGAAGTATTGGAAAAGTATAAATAAAGTATTTTTGCATTGCGAAGTCACAAAGTGACTGCTTCAATCTCATTATGAAGAGGTAAATCTATGAGATTGCCGCGTCAGTACTAAAAACATATATTTTCAGTACTTTCTCGCAAAGACAGGGAAATGCTAAACTTTTTAATACCTGTTTTTTATTTTTATAGCGGTTTGAATGCTGTTGAAAATAAAGTCTGCACATCCAACCAGATTCCATCTTTAGTTGTAATTTTTTCAATTTCAACACGGTGCTTTGCTTTAAACTCAGTGCGATGTTCCTGTGGTAATTGTTCGTATAAGCCACGATACCCAGCACTTTGAATTACTTCCCACCAGTTATTAAAAGCCTCGAGATGATAACCAAGTTGTGCTTGTGCCACTTGTGGTGCTTCAAAACCATTGTCGGTTAATATTTTTTTACATAAGTCTTCTTCTGCAAGCTGTAACCAAGTTGGACTCGGTGGAGTAATATCGTATTCAGCAAGGTTTTTCATAAAGATATCAGTAAGCGGTTGAAAAGCAGAAGGTGCAAAACTTGTAAAAATAAGTTTTCCACCTGGTTTTAAAACACGCAACCAGCTTTTAAGTGCAGCAGACATATCAGGCATAAAAAATAAACCGTATGAGCAGGTAATAACATCAAAGTAGTTACTTTTAAATTCAAGTTCTTCGGCATCCATGACATGGAAATCAATATTATCCAGGCCTGCGTGTTTAAGGTTACTTTGTGCCTGATGGATCATGTTTTCCGATAAATCAATTGCCTGTACGCGACCCTTATCTTGAAGACATTGTGCCGCAGCTATTGCAACAATTCCTGTGCCGGTTGCAACATCGAGTACTTTTTGCTTGGGGCTTATTTTTGCGTAATCCACCAACTTGTCAGCACAAAATGAAAAAAAACGTAAAGATGGGTTATCGTATTTTGTTGCTACCAGGTCAAAGACTTGAGTGATGGCTTGTTTTTCATCCATGTTTAGAATCCATATATTTATTAAGAATATTTTATATTGTAACTTAGCGATGCTAAGAGGACATGCTTATTACAGTTTACGCATAATTAGCCTGAATGATTTTCTGGGTAAACTCAGGTCTTAAATAAAATCCACGTGGCAAAGTTTGTATTGTGTTTCCTTCTTCATCAAGCGTAGTGGTGAGTGATTTTGCATTTGCACCTTTAGGCCGTATTTGTAAATAACACCCCATGTGTGATGTTATTTGATCAAGCTTGCCAAGGCACACCAACTCCATTAACTCTTCCCAGTCTGATTGCAGTTGCCTGGCTTCTTCCTCACTGGGGCTCCATAAAATAGCAGTACCAATGTGACGTTCCGCAAGAGGAATACGTTTATCTGCTTCTAACGGTAGCCATAAAACACGTTGCAGTTTTCTTTTTAACCAGCAAGTTGGCCATTCTTGTTCATGCAAATTAGTTAATGGCACGGTACAAACATAAGTTGATTCTTTAGGTTTGCCACTGTTCGTTAGCGGTAGGGTTTTAAGTTCTATGCCTATTAACTGAAAATCAGGTTCAGCTAAAGAAGACGCGGTTGCGCCTAAGGTTGTTTCAAGTAACTGACCTATCCAGCCTTTAGCGTGGCATATATCTTTGGGAATAGCCTGGTTAAATTTTATTGCAAGATCGGCAAGGGTTAAGCCTGCAATTTGTCTTGCGCGACTTAATAATTCTTCTTCGCTTTTTGGAGGATGGGGAGAGGAAACTGACATACGGTATATTGTATGTCAGGGCAGGTACCGGAGTCATTCTTAGTTTTGAAATTATGGACTAACTAATTCAAAATCAGAAAAACCTTTATTGCACGTTATTGATTTATTATTTTTCAGGCGACATTTAAGTATTCGTTTTTTACCGTGTTTACCTTTCTTTATGCGTGAAGAGGCTTGTTCAATCACTTCTCCATCGCCATCTTCAACAGTGAGTAAAGCAACATCCAGTACATTGTTAGAGTAAACAATAGAAAAGTTAGATTTATTTTTTTCTGTAATTACACTTTCTGTATTGTAAGTAACTACTTCTGAACCAGTACTTCGTTCTTGTGATGTTGAGATACAGTGCATGGAGTTATAAGATTTTTTAGAACAGTTTGTGATGATTGAAGGTAAATAACCTACCGCGGTTTTGCGTTTTAACCAGCGGCCACTTAAAAGAGTTTGAATCAAAGGAGAGGGTGCTTTCTTCGCTTTAGTAACCGCTTGTGAAGTGGTTTTGCGTTTAATTGTACCGCCTGTTTTTAATAATTTTTGTAAACGCTCCACTTTGACTTTGGCGAGATAGTAACCATATTGATCTGCTTTTTTATACCATGCAATCGCTTTTTGTAAACTTTGGCTGACACCGGTGCCAAGTTCATACATATTGGCAAGTTGAAATTGTGCACTTGGAATATTTTTTTTCGCTGCAGAATTTAAAAGTGATAACGCTTTTTTATAATTTTGCTTAACGCCTCGACCTTCAAAATAAAGTATTCCTAAACGGGCTTGTGCGGAAGGGTATCCCGCTGAGGCAGATTGTTGGAAAAATTCAGCCGCTTTTGTGATATCTTTTTTTACACCGCGACCATGTTCATAAAGCTTGCCAACATCATACATTGCTTTAATATTGCCCTGGTCGGCTAATGTCTTTTGTTTATTAAAGCGTTGCACCATGCCCCAGTCATCAGGGTTAGCGGATGCAGGTAAGGATAGCGTTAAAGATAAAAAGACAATGCTTAAAATAGAGAGTAATGATTTAAGTGCTAATTTCAGCCATGATTCAGGGTGGAATACTAAATAATACTTCATATTTTAATCCCTTTAATTCTATGTTTACTTAAACTTTCAGCCTTTAATTGATTTTTGAGAAGTTCTTATAGTTTTTATCGGCCTTCTTTTAGTGAAAGTTTAGTTTATTTTTGTGATATTTCACCTACATTGCTGATTTCTTTAGCTTTTATTTTCATCTGATTGCTGCCAATGGCCTGATTTTCCTCCTTTTTTCTCAATTAGCCGGATATTGGTCATGCTCATGCCGCGATCTACTGCTTTGCACATGTCATAAATGGTCAATAAAGCCACCTGAATAGCGGTAAGTGCCTCCATTTCAACACCTGTTTGGCCACGAGTTTCGACCTGACAGGTGCAGTAAATACTGTTGCTGCCGGGTTCTGGAGTGAAATCAATATCAACATGAGTGAGCATGAGAGGGTGGCATAATGGAATTAAATCAGAGGTTTTTTTTGCGGCCATAATGCCGGCAATTCTGGCTATGCCCAGCACATCACCTTTTTTATTATTGCCGTGCAGAATTTTTTCTAATGTTTTGGCTTGCATGGTGATGCGGCCTTCGCAAACGGCAGTACGGTGAGTTTGATTTTTCTTACCGACATCAACCATGTGGGCTTCACCACGACTGTTGAAATGTGTTAAATCTGACATTCTAGTCCTTATATATCAATAGGTTACGTTACTTGCTGTTGGTTGAAAAGTTAAATCATGATAGGCTTGCAAAACGAATTACGCAAATGAGAGAACGTTTATTTTATGACAATTCAGGTAAAATTTTTTGCTAGTTTAAGAGAGCATGTTGGTCAGGCCGAGGCTGAAATTGCTGAAAACCGGGTAAAAACGGTGGCTGATGTCTGGAGCCAAACAACAAAAGAGTTGGTTTTACCAGAAAACACCTTAATGGCTGTAAACATGGATTATGTTGATGCATCTCATTGCGTTAAAGCGGGTGATGAAGTCGCTTTTTTCCCTCCTGTTACGGGTGGTTAATTATGTTAATTGAAATTAAAGAATCTGCTTTTGAGCCTTATCAACGCTTGCTTGAATATCAGGCTGAGACAGGGTTTTCAGGTAAATTTGGTGCGACGGCTGTGTTTGTTGGTTCTATGCGTGAGTTTAATCAAGGGGATGATGTTGAGGCAATGTTACTTGAACATTACCCTGGCATGACCGAAAAATACCTGCAAAAAATTAGTGAAGAAGCGGCAAATAAATGGGATATTCTCGATTCACTCATTGTTCACCGCGTAGGTGAAATGTTGCCGAATGATCCGATTGTTTTAGTAGCCGTGTGGTCAGCTCACCGGGCTGCTGCATTTGATGCCAGTCGATATTTAATGGAAGAATTGAAGTCTCGCGCACCTTTCTGGAAAAAAGAAAGGTTGGCGGAACAAACACGCTGGGTTGAGAAAAACACCTAAATAAAAATTTTGGGTTCGTTCACATGTAGGTAAAGAGCCGACCTGCTTTTTAAACTAACTGTGTATTGAAACTGATGCTTTGTTATAAGTCAGGTTATCATCAACAGGCACTTCACAAATCTCAAACTCCATTTTTTCAAGATCAGCCATTACATAAGTAGGTGCTGCGCCTATACCACCGACGGTACCCGGATTAATATAGAGTGTTGTTGCGTCTTTAATATTCTTAATTTCCCGAATACTGGCTATATGGTCATGCCCACAGCAAACAATATCCCAGTTGCCGGTTGTGGCCATTGCTTCTGCATAATGAGGGTAGTGAACCATGAAGATCTTTTTTCCTGCAAGCTCAAGCCCGGCATCTTGACCGTAGTATTGAATAACACTGTCAGGGTGATTGGATAGGTGAGACATACTAAATAAATCACCAGTATTGTTTCCGTGAATCACATGCACGGGCAAACCGATAGGGTTTAAAATCCGCAACGTTGTAGGCGCAACCACATCTCCGCAGTGTAGAACGGCCTCGGCACCGCGTGATTTAGCTTCTTTTACTGCGGTAGCAAGTAAAAAACGGTTATCGTGACTATCTGAAACAATACATACTTTCATAAATACCTACTTTTTAGAAACAAGGTTTTTCAGGTGCATCATTAAAACGTTGGATAGCCGATGTAATTTCTGCTTTTGCTGTATCTGCTTCTAACCATCCTTCAACTTTCACCCATTTGCCTTCTTCTAAATCTTTGTAATGCTCAAAAAAGTGTTTAATTTGAGCCAGTAATAATTCAGGCATATCCGCAGGGCTTTCCACTTCTTTATAAAGCTTACACAACCTGGTGATGGGCACAGCAAGAAGTTTAGCATCAGGACCTGCTTCATCTGTCATGCTTAACATGCCAACAACACGACATTGAATAACAGAACCACTAATCAGTGGAATTGGGGTGACGACTAAAACATCTACCGCATCACCATCTTCTGAAAGCGTATGAGGAATATAACCGTAGTTACATGGGTAATGCATGGCCGTATTCATAAAACGGTCAACAAACATGGCTCCGGTTTCTTTATCGACTTCATATTTAACGGGATCACTATGAGACGGGATTTCTATAATAACATTAACTTCGTCCGGGACATTTTTACCGGTACTTACTCTATCCAGATTCATATTTTGATCCTCATGACAATCCCAGAATAACTGCTTACTGATAGAAGCAGAAAAAAGGCCGGCTATTCTACCAGTATGTTATAAAAACACATAATTCCTTATTATTCTAAGAATAAACGGGTTTTAGCTGCCTTTCTAGAGGCATTATTAGATGATGTCTTTAATGATTAGAATGACAAATAGCATAAAATACTCCGATAGGTGAAAAATCCCCCTTAATTGCATTGACTTAGTCGAGATCAACGATTAGTTTTAGTGCATCTCGCATATTATTGATTGGATTATGCTGAATTTATAAAAATCTAGACGCGAACAAAACGCAGATTAAAACCCGAGTAAATGGAGTATAAGAATAATGAGAATCGTATTAATAGGTGCCCCGGGTGGTGGCAAAGGTACACAAGCTAAATTACTGGTTGAAAAATATGGCATTCCTCAGATTTCAACAGGAGATTTGTTGCGTGCAGCGGTAAAAGCAGGCTCACCATTGGGCATGAGAGCCAAGCAAGCAATGGATGCCGGACAATTAGTTTCTGATGACATTGTCCTTGGTATGATTAAAGAGCGTCTTGCTGAAAGTGATGCGCAAAATGGTTTTATTTTAGATGGTTTTCCACGCAATATTCCTCAGGCTGAAGCTTTGGATAGTATGTTGGAAGATGAAGATAAACCTCTTCAAGCGGGTTTGTTGATTGATGTTGAATTCAGCATTCTAATGCAACGTTTAACCGGCCGTCGTACCTGTGGTTCATGTGGCCAGATGTTTAATATACATACTTCACCGCCTCGAATTGAAGGGCGTTGTGATAAATGTGGTGGTGGCCTGGAACATCGGGCAGATGATAATAAAGATACTATTGGTAATCGTTTACGTGTTTATGAAGCAGAAACAGCACCATTAGTTGATTACTTCCGCAAGCAAGGAAAATTACGCACCGTTCGTGGTGTCGGTGAAGTTGATTCAATTTTTGCCGCAATTCAACGTGTTCTAGAAAGTTTGCCAAGCAGTATTGAATCGAAAGCTGAAGATAAACCTGCAGAACCTGTTGCAGCAGCACCTGTGAAAAAAGCTGCTAAAAAGAAAAAGGCCAGTAAAAAATCGATAAGTAAAAAGAAAACAGCTGCTAAGAAAAAATCCAGTAAGAAAAAGGCAAGCAAGAAGAAAACTGCTAAAAAGAAAGTTGTTAAGAAAAAGGCATCTAAGAAGAAAGCGAAGAAAAAAGTAGCCAAGAAAAAGGCGAAAAAGAAGGTTGCTAAGAAAAAAGCATCCAAGAAGAAAGCGAAGAAAAAAGTAGCCAAGAAAAAGGCGAAAAAGAAGGTTGCTA
>CAZSCK010000014.1:23508-34341 GCA_964605385.1 uncultured Thioalkalispiraceae bacterium | reverse complement strand
AAGAAGAAAGCGAAGAAAAAAGTAGCCAAGAAAAAGGCGAAAAAGAAGGTTGCTAAGAAAAAAGCCAAAAAGAAGGCCAAAAAGAAAAGCTCACGTAAAAAACGCTAGTTTTTCATTTGGAAAAATAAGTATTGAAATGCGGACATAATGTCCGCATTTTTTATACAATATTATGAAAAATAAATAAAAAAGACCTTATTTAAAATACATATATTTAAGCTGGACTATTTCAGTTAAATAAAATACAAAAATAGCTAATATTTTTATTAACTGTGCCGATATAAGGTATCTAGCGACAACTTTATTTGTGGCACCAGATTGAAGAAAAAAAATGCTTGAAGAAAAGACAATTAAAGAAGCTAAAATTTTAATCGTTGATGATCAGCCAGCAAACGTCACCCTAATAGAGAAGATGCTGGATATTGATGGTTACATTAATGTTATTTCAACAACAGATCCGACTCAGGTTGAAGCCATTTATATGGAGCAAAACAGTGATCTTATTTTGCTTGATCTGAATATGCCGATGATGGATGGCTATCAGGTATTAGCAAAAATACGTGAAGTTGACCCGGATTACCCTCCTATTATTGTTTTAACCGCACAAAGTGATCGTGAATCAAGAATTAAAGCATTAGATCTGGGAGCCAGAGACTTTTTGGCAAAACCTTTTGATCGGGTTGAACTTATGACTCGTATCAGAAATATGCTGGAAGTTAGAATCATGACTATGGTAATGAAGGATCAAAATAAGATTCTTGATAGTATGGTTAAAGAACGAACAAAAGAATTAAATGATACCCGACTAGAAGTCATACGACGTTTAGGCCGTGCAGCAGAATACAGAGATGACATGACGGGCTTCCATATTATTCGTATGAGCCGTTATTCTCAATTACTTGCTTTAGCTGCCGGCATGGATGAAAAAGAAGCTGAAGTATTGCTTAACGCCAGTCCAATGCATGATATTGGTAAAATTGGTATTCCCGATAATATATTGTTGAAACCTGGAAAATTAGATCCGGAAGAATGGAAAATAATGCAAACCCATGTCGATATTGGGGTAGAAATCCTTTCCGGTTCAAATTCTGTATTAATGGATATGGCTGCGGAAGTTGCGCAAAACCATCATGAAAAATGGGATGGCTCAGGTTATCCCCGTGCTCTTAGTGGTGAGAATATTCCTCTAACCGGACGGATTGTTGCTGTTGCAGATGTTTTTGATGCACTAACAAGTGAACGACCTTATAAAAAAGCATGGTCAATTGAAGAAGCTGTTGAATTTTTAAAAGAGCAAAGTGGTAAACACTTTGAATCAAGATTAGTTGAACTTTTTTTAGAAATACTTCCAGACATTCTTCTCATTCGTGAGCAATATTCGGAGTAATAAAAGTTACCACTAATCTTATGGATGAATCTAAAATAAAAATATTAGCGGTCGATGATAATATTGTAAATATTAAAGTACTTAGTCAGTATCTTCTCAAACAAAACTATGAAGTGATTACGGCTGAGTCCGGCGAAGAGGCTATTGAAAAGTTTCAGTCTGATGTTCCTGATATTATTTTAATGGATATCATGATGGGAGGTATGAATGGACTTGAAGCAACAGCAAAAATAAAAGCTTTATCTGGAGATATCTGGATACCTGTTATCTTTATGAGTGCGCTGGCATCAGAAGAAGATAAAATTAAGGGGCTTGATGTCGGTGGTGATGATTACATTACTAAACCTATTGAGTTCAATATTCTTGGAGCAAAATTAAAAGCAGTTCAACGTATTTCTGATATACAACGGAAACTTTCTGAAACTATGGATGAGCTTCAGGAATATAAAGAAGCTGAAGAGCGTGAACAGGAGATGGCTTATGAATTAATGGAAAGTTTATTTGCTACAGGTGGTTTAGAAGGAAAAGATTTTCACATTTGGCATATTCCCGCTACCCGATTTAGTGGAGATTTAATTGTTGCAGAGAAATATTCTGACGATCGACTTTATTTATTACATGCTGATTCAACCGGTCATGGCTTGACCGCTGCACTTCCTTTATTACCTGTTTCTCAAACATTTTATCATATGGCTAAAGAGGGATATTCAATTGGCCAAATAGCAAGAAACATGAATAAACAATTAAAAACAACAATGCCAATTAATCGTTTTGTTGCAGTATCATTAGTGTTGATTGATTTTAATACTAATGTAATAGAGGTCTGGAATGGTGGTAACCCACCAATATTTCTAGTGAATGAAAATAAAGATATTGTTAAAAAGTTTAATTCAGAACACTTAGCTTTAGGCATTTTACCTGATGTTGATTTTGATGGGAAAACAGAATTTATTAGCTGTGAAGGAAATAATGCTGTTGTATTATATTCAGATGGCTTAATCGAAGCAGAGAATGCAGAAGGCAAAGAGTTTGATGAGGGTATGCTGATAGAGGTATTGAACTCAAATGTGGATGCAGCAATTTTGTGTAATAATATTGTTGAAGCAGTCTCAACGCATTTAAATGGTGAAAAAGCACACGATGATATGTCTTTGGTTGTATTAAATACACAAGTAAAAAAAGATTGTTAGCGTTTAAACTTACTGCTTATAAATCCCAGCACAATAATAATTAATCCCGCAAACCATTCCTTACCGTGTTGTATAATCGAACGTGCATTCCATTGGTTTAAAATAACCAATGTGCTATCTG
Organism: uncultured Thioalkalispiraceae bacterium; assembly: GCA_964605385.1. Taxonomy (GTDB): domain Bacteria; phylum Pseudomonadota; class Gammaproteobacteria; order UBA6429; family Thiohalophilaceae; genus JAGLTQ01. Next base: position 31,643 of record CAZSCK010000014.1, on the reverse strand, counting down.
AAAAGTCTGATTCAAATAACTTAATAATTTGTTTATGACTCTGATGATCATAAACCTCAATGTTGATATCAAGATTAAGAAATTGATTCCAACGATCAAAATTACTCGAACCAATAGTAAACCAGTCATCACATAAAATTATTTTTGCATGCGAGAAGCGTGGCTGGTATTCATATATTGCAATGTTAGATTTTAATAAGCGTTGATAATATCGTTGTATACCATAAGTCACCCATTTATGGTCACTGCAAGGTCCCGGGAAAATCAATCTAACATCAACACCTTTTTTAGCGGTGTAACGTAAAGCGCGTCTTATTTTCCAACTACTTATAAAGTAAGGAGAAGTTAGCCAGACTTTTTTCTTGCTTGCGCGTATATGTTTTATGATTGCCCGAATTATTTCATTTTTTTCAGCACCGGCAGAAGTAAGAACGCGGGACCTGTTTTTTTTCTGTCCAGGAGTGGTTTTTATTTGTTTATTATTTATTGAGGATGATGTTTTTTGTTGGTGCCAGATTTTATTAAAAGAATGGACGAGGTCAATAACAATATCACCCTCCGCTTTAAGCATGACATCATGCCAATAATTACTTGTTATGTCAGAGTTGAATTCATCAGTAATTCCTGCTCCACCGACAAAGGCAACACGCTCATCAATAGTTAATAATTTTCTATGATCTCGTTTCAGGCTTCTGCCAAAATGAAAAAAACTGGCAGGGTTATAAAGTGATAATTTAATACCTGCATTAGTTAATTTTCCTTTATCTCTATCAGTTAAACCTTTTACACCGTATTCATCCAGTAAAATAAAAACTTCAACCCCCCTGTTTTTAGCTGAACATAATTCTTTTATAAAAGTATCGGAGGTGTTTCCGGATTCAAACAAATAAGCTTCAAATAATATACGAAATTTAGCATTTTTTATTTCATCCAGCATAGCGGAAAAATAATCAGCACCATCAACTAATACTTGATATGTATTGTTATAACGCCAGGGATATAGATATGCTTTTTTATCTTTCATTTTTTACTGAGCACTCTGAATTGGCTAAGTTGTTTTAACAGGTACCACTTTATTATTGTCAATATTCAGTCCAAACTCACCGGATAATAACCCTTGTATCTTTTTACCCGCAAGCTGGTAACGCCAGCCTGTCAATAGTGCGATATCTGTTTCACCATTGATGACTTTCTCAATCATTTTTCGGTTGGCAATATTTGCAGGGCTAATGCTTTGTTCTTTTGCAACCAGTTTTATTTGTGTCATCAACAGGTCGGCTACTATTTCCTGATCTGCAGTAAGACGTTTTGGTTTTGTTGTTGAAGGTAAATCATCATGATCGAGTTCTAATGCTTTTTTTACACAACTAAGAATAATTTTCCCTGAATTATCAATGATTGTTTTTTTAATATTAACAATCGATTCTAACTGGGATATGTTTTTTGGTAATAGTTGAGCTGCAGCCAGAAGAATATCATCCGCGAGTATCCAGCGGCGTGGCAGATCTTTTTTAATTGCCATCTCTTCACGCCATTCTGAAAGGTTCATTGCCGCAGCAAGTTGTCGTGGTCTTAAACGATTTATGCCTTTAACTTTATTCCATGCATTTTCAGGTTGGGTGATAAATAATTCCGGTTTACATAAAGCCGCGAATTCTTCATCGAGCCAGCTTTCTCTGCCTTGTTCGCTTAGTTTTTGTTTTAATATTGGGTAAAGTTGGCGTAAATAAAAGACATCATCACTGGCATAATGTATTTGAGCTTCACTTAGAGGACGTTTGCTCCAGTCTGTTCTGGTGTGTGCTTTGTCCAGTTGAACGCCGATAACTTTTTCAACCAGTGAAGCATAACCAACTTGCTCTCCGTAACCTAACAAACTTGCAGCAAGTTGTGAGTCAAAAAGAGGTTGGGGTAACTGTTTGTTTAAGTCATAAAATATTTCATAGTCCTGTCTGGCGGCATGCAGTATTTTCAGCTTGTTTTTATCATTAATAATGTCCATTAATGGAGAAAGGTCACTGAGCGCGATAGGATCAACACAGGCCACAATATCATCTGTAGCAATTTGAATCAGGCATAATTTAGCGCGATAGGTTTTTTCACGAATAAACTCAGTATCAAGTATTAATAACGATGCATCTTTAATAATTTCACAGAGTTGTTGTAGCTTTTCACTGTTATCAACATACAATATATCGTATTCGGCCTTGCTATCATTTTTATCCTGCATCTAATAAAATCCTGAAAAGTGATTAAGCTCTTATAATAACAAAATGCTATTTCTTGTACGAGTTATGCAGGGTAAGATATTAGCTTAAAAGAAAAAAAAGAGTAAAACGTTATTATGTTGCAATTAAGCCGAATATTTTGGGAAATTTGTCGATTAAAATCAGGCCCACAAGAGCTACCTATCGGTCGTTATTTACTCATTTCAGCCGTTTTAGCCGGTATTATTGTTGATAGTTTCGCATCATCGATGTTAATACCAGAATCAACCAATTTTGAAATAATAAATATTGTTGTAATTTACAATGTGGTGTTATTAACCGCTGTTTATTTTTTGTTAAAACTGCTTGGTTATGCAGAACGTGGTATCCAGACTTTAACCGCAATAGCGGGTTCCGGATTATTAATTAGCCTGGTTTTATTGCCAGCCTTATTAATGCTGAATGCATCTACAGAAGAAGTTAAGCCTTTTGCTTTTTTGATATTGATTGATAACATTTGGCGCATTGCCGTTAATGCACATATATTTCGTCATGCCTTATCCATTAGTCTACTAATGGCTATGATATTATCGGTAAGTTATTTGCTTTTTGGTGTACTTGTTGCTGATTTTTTATTGCCAGCGCAAACCTCTTAAAACGTAATTAGGGATAGTTATGCACATTCATATTCTTGGTATTTGTGGCACCTTTATGGGTGGACTTGCGTTACTTGCTCGCGAGTTAGGCCATACTGTGAGTGGTTCGGACGTGAATGTATATCCTCCGATGAGCACACAATTACAAGAGCAGGGCATTACTTTAATGCAAGGTTATGAACCTGAACACTTGAAACCTGAACCCGATATTGTTGTGATTGGTAATGCTTTATCACGCGGAAATTCTGCGGTTGAAGCGGTATTGGAACGGGGTTTGCGTTACACCTCAGGCGCACAGTGGTTGTTAGATTATGTTTTACAGGATCGTTGGGTTCTTGCTGTTGCCGGTACTCATGGCAAAACCACAACCGCAAGTTTACTTGCCTGGTTATTAGAAGATAATAAATTATCTCCAGGTTTCCTGATTGGCGGTATTCCCGGGAATTTTGGTGTTTCTGCACGTTTAGGTGAAACCCCATTTTTTGTTGTTGAAGCTGATGAATATGACACTGCCTTTTTTGATAAGCGTTCCAAGTTTGTGCATTATCATCCTCGCACTCTAATTTTAAATAACCTTGAATATGATCATGCTGATATTTTCCCCAATATTGAAGCAATACAAACTCAGTTCCATCATTTATTGCGAACCGTCCCCGCGAATGGATTAGTGATCAGTCATGCAGATGATATTTATCTGGATCAAACTATCGAGAAAGGGTGTTGGACGCCAATCGAATATTTTTCAGGTAAGCAAACGAAAGGCTGGCAAGCTCAACCTGTTACAGACGATGGTCTTGAATTTGATGTTCTTTTGGATTCAGAGAAAGTCGCTTCTGCTAAATGGTCAATGTTAGGTGAGCACAATATGCAAAATGCCTTAGCCGCAATTGCCGCTGCAAGACATGTTGGCGTACCTGCAGAGCTGTCTGTTGAAAGCTTAAGTCGTTTTAAAGGGATAAAACGCCGTATGGAAGTCCGTGGTGTGATTAATGATATTACTGTTTATGATGATTTTGCACACCATCCTACGGCCATTCAACTTACTTTAGATGGCTTGCGTAAGAATATTGGCAATAAAAAAATTATCGCGATTCTTGAACCGCGTTCAAACACCATGAAAATGGGTGTACATAAAGAGACCCTGGCACAATCTTTAACTCTGGCTGATAGTGTTTATCTGTTTCAAAGTGATAACTTAGGCTGGGACATGGCAGCAGAATTAAACTCGGATTTAGTACAGGTATTTTCATCAACACAAGCTATTATTGATAAAGTATTAAGTGAAGTGAAAGCAGGTGATCATATTGTTATTATGAGTAATGGTGGTTTTGAAAATATTCACCAACGATTACTTGATGTATTAAAATCAGCTGCGTTAAAAAATAAATAGAGATAGTAAAGTATGACAAAAGAAAAACAAACTCCGGTTATTTTGGCTTTAACAGGTGCATCAGGCGTACAGTATGCATTGCGTTTAATGGAATGTTTGCTTGATGCTGGAACGCCGGTTTATTTAATGGTTTCAAAGGCGGCGCAAATTGTTTTATCGATGGAAACACAATTAAAAGTACCTGCAAAATCAGCCGAGATGGCTCGTTTTTTTACCGAGCTTTATAAAGCTGAAGCAGGGCAGCTAGAAGTCTTTAGCCAGGAACAATGGACTGCACCGATTGCCAGTGGCTCACATAATGCACAATCAATGGTGGTTTGCCCATGTACAACCGGAACGCTTGCGGCAATCGCAAATGGTAATAGCGATAACTTACTTGAGCGTGCAGCAGATGTGATGCTTAAAGAAAAACGTCAACTAATCATGGTTGTGCGAGAAACACCTTTCTCACAAATTCATCTGGAAAACATGTTGCGGCTTTCTCAAGCGGGTGCAACTATTATGCCTGCAAATCCAGGTTTTTATAATAATCCAACAAAAATCGAAGATATTATAGATTTTATGGTCTCCCGTGTTCTTGACCATTTAAAAGTCAGTCATAACTTACAACCACGTTGGGGCGAAGGCGAGTAAGTAAAAAATACTGGGTTTTCCGTTATTTTGTGCCACACTTAACAGACGAGTCAGAAGAGATATATTTAACGTACAATCAAATTTATAGAAGTGTTGAATAAACATGGACGTAATAGAAAAAATAAAAATACCTTTATTTCCACTAGATGCCGTACTGTTTCCCGGCGGTGCGCTACCCTTGCGCATATTTGAGCCACGCTATCTTGATATGATTAGCGATTGCATGAAGTCCGAAAGTGGAATTGGTGTTGTCTTGATTAAAGATGGTCATGAAGCAGGAGCAGCAGCAAAAGTACACGAGTTCGGTACGATCAGTTACATCTCTTATTGGCATAAACGTAATGATGGCATGTTGGGAATTACCCTTACAGGCAAACAACGTTTTCGAGTCTTATCAACTGAAATTAAAGCAAACCAACTCACTATTGCTGAAGTTGAACTGTTGCCTGGTTTTGAAGTCCCCGAAAAAGAATATGATGCTGAACTATTTATAAAACTATTAAAACAAATTATTGCCCAGCTTGAACCACCTTACACAACTATGGCAAAGTATTATGATGACATGGACTGGGTTAGTGCACGACTGATTGAATTGTTACCCTTGCAGTTAGGTGACAAACAAAAAATGTTAGTCATGGGTGATGTGGTTGAAAGAATAAATTATCTACATCCATTACTTGTTTCAATGGAAATGCTTTAGTTATTTGATATTACTATTGTCCTGTTAGCCTGTCATTCCCGCGTATGCGGGAATCCATAGAATATTTGAATAATAATTTTCTGGATACCCGTTTTCACGGGTATGACAATCTCTTTTATGTATTTTAGTGTTAATAAGTTATAGTGTTAAAAACACCTTCTCAGCCGCATCTAACGTCTTTTCAATATCTTCATCTGAGTGAGCGCTGGAAACAAAACCTGTTTCATAAGAAGAGGGAGCAAGATAAACACCTTCTTCTAACATGCCATGATAAAACTTTTTAAAACGTTCAGCATCACAAGCACTAACCTGTTCAAAGGTACTAATATTTTTTTCTTTGCTAAAGAAGAAACCAAACATCGCACCTGCTTGATTCGTGGTTAACGGAATATTGGCTTTTGCTGCGCGTTGTTCTAAACCTTTAACGAGTTTTTCAGTTTGTTTGGTTAATATTTCATAAAAACCAGGTTGGGAGATTATATTCAAGGTTGTTAGACCTGCCGCCATGGCAACCGGATTACCTGATAATGTTCCTGCCTGGTAAACAGGTCCAAGCGGAGCAATTTGTTCCATAATTTCACGTTTACCACCAAAAGCACCCACTGGCATACCGCCGCCAATCACTTTTCCGAGAGTGGTTAAATCAGGTTTAATATTATAGTGACCTTGTGCTCCACCGAGTGATACACGGAAGCCGGTCATCACTTCATCAAGAATAAGTACACAGCCATATTCATCACAAACTTCACGTAGGCCTTCAAGGAATCCTGCAACAGGTGGAATGCAATTCATATTACCTGCAACGGGTTCTACTATAATGCAAGCAACCTGGTCGCCAATTTCTTTAAATGTCTGTTTAACTTCTTCAATATTGTTGTAGCTTAAAGTGATTGTAAGTTTTGCTAAAGAAGCGGGAACACCCGGGGAAGTGGGCACACCTAAGGTTAAAGCACCTGAGCCTGCTTTAACCAATAATGAATCTGAATGTCCGTGATAGCAGCCTTCAAACTTTACGATTTTATCTCGACCGGTATAACCGCGTGCTAAACGCAAAGCACTCATGGTTGCTTCTGTACCTGAACTCACCATACGTACCATATCCATGGATGGCACTAATTCACAAACCTTATCGGCCATTTGAGTTTCAAGCTCAGTGGGAGCGCCAAAGCTAAGTCCATTTTGCATAGTCTTTTGCACACTTTTTAAAACGTCGGGATGTGCATGACCAACAATCATTGGTCCCCATGAACCAACATAATCAATATATTGATTATCATCTTCATCATAAACATAAGGGCCTTTTGCTTTTTTGAAAAAGACCGGATCACCGCCCACACCTTTGAATGCTCGCACGGGTGAATTTACACCACCGGGAATATGTTTTTGAGCTGCAGTAAAAAGTTCGCTTGAACGGGACATAAAATTTCCTTTCGTAAAGTTTATCAATTAACGCAGTCTGTAGCCCGGATGAAATGTAATGTAATCCGGGAAATCGTATTACATTTATCCCCCGGATTTTGCTGCGCTGCATCCGGGCTACATGCTGTAAAATTGCGTGGCTAGTAATGGCTGGTGATATTATAAATCAGACTGGCTCTTTAGGTGAATCTATAATTTCAACAAATTGGCGTGTTGCATTTAAAATATCTTCTTGTCCAAAAATTCCGTGAATAACCGCCAGCATATCTGCGCCTTCTTTCATTAATGAAGAAGCCGATCCTTGTGTAATTCCGCCAATGGCTACAATAGGAACAGTAATAAATTGACGAGCTTCACTTAAAAGTGATAACTCTGCATGAGGTGCAGAAGGTTTAGTCAAAGAATTAAAAAAACGACCAAAAGCAATATAATCGGCACCTTGTTGTTGTGCCGCTTGCGCCAGTTCGATTTGATTATTACAGGTTACTCCAATAATTTTATTTTCGCCTAATAATTTACGTGCTTGCTGAAGGTGAGTGTCGCGTTGACCAAGGTGAACGCCATCGGCATTTACTTTTATGGCGAGTTCAATATTGTCATTTATAATAAATACAACATTGTTTTTTTTACAAATGGAAGCAAGTGTAAAGGCTTCTTTTTCTTGTTGTGCAAGCGAGGCAGTTTTATTTCGATATTGTAAAATCTTAATACCGCCGAGGATGGCTTGCTCAGTTTTGCTAATAAGATCCGCGCCCATTAGCCCGGGATGGGTTATCGCATAAAGCCCTTTTAACTGATTTTTATTCATCTGCATGTTGCCAATAAAAGCGGTTAGGAATAAGTTGGCCTTTGTCACTAATTTTAAAGGCATGTTTTAAAGCATTCCAACTATAGTCCTGGGCTTCATTAACCGCATTAAAGGGATCCAGGCCTTGTGCAATAAGTGCGGCGATAGCAGAAGCCAATGTACACCCCGAGCCATGGTATTCATGTGGTAGCCGATCCCAGCTAAATGTTTCAACATACCGACCTTCATGAAACCATAAGTTATCGACATGTTTATTATTTTCATGTGTGCCTGTGATAAGTACTGCCTCGCACCCTTGTTGCATTAATTTTTTACCGCAATC
>CAZSCK010000014.1:0-23408 GCA_964605385.1 uncultured Thioalkalispiraceae bacterium | reverse complement strand
TGCCTGTGATAAGTACTGCCTCGCACCCTTGTTGCATTAATTTTTTACCGCAATCTTTAAGCTCTTTTTCATTACTGAGTTGACGTGCCTCAGGACTATTCGGCGTAAGAATGGTTGTATGTGGTAATATTAATTCCTGAATAGCGGTTAGCATGCCTGTTTTAGTTAAACTTGCTCCGCCACCGGCGGTCAGTACCGGATCATAAATTACGGGTAAGTCGGCGTTATTTTTAAGGATTGAGCCAATGGCCTCAATCATATTAAGTGAACCAATCATGCCGATTTTAATCGCCTTTACGGCAACATCTTCAAGTAATTTACTAACTTGCTCATTAAAAAGCTGCGTGTCGACGGCTTGAAAATGGCTGACATTTTGTGTGTTCTGAACGGTAAGTGCAGTAATAACGGGAGTTGCGTGGCCACCCATGCTGGCAATGCTTTCAATATCAGCTTGTATACCTGCGCCACCTGAAGGATCAAAGCCGGATAAGCATAAAATGGTAGGAGGAGTTTGTGACATAATTAAAGATTGTTTACCTGTAAAATATAGCTGACTATTATAATCTAATGTAGACTTAAAGCGGTATTTAAACGATAAGAGAATGTGCAATTGTCCAGTTCCACCACTATTTCAGCGAATTTAGAGCAACAGATACTTGCTTTGCAGGAGGAGGTTGAGCTGCTGCAGAAAAAAAATACTGATCTTGATACGCGTCTCAAAGCATATTCTTTAATCAGTTCAGGTCAGACCTCTTTAATTAATAAACTTATCGATAAAGTTCCTTTTGGTGTGATGTTGATAAATGAAGATCGTCTTATCACTCATGCTAATGACGCCGCAGGAAAAATATTTTCCATGCCAGCATCTAAACTGGATGGATTGAATAATAATGATTTTTTTGAACCTTCTGAATTTACTCCTGATGATATAAATACTGAGAAAATAACGCGCCTTAATAATGGTAAGTATGTCATGCACAGCGCATTTGTTAGCGATGAAGGAAGTGAGAAGATTATTATTGAAGCCTTTATTGATATTTCAGAAATAAAACAGGCTGAACAAGAGCTGATAAGGATTAATAAAACTAAAGATGAATTTCTTGGTATGATAAGCCATGAGTTGCGCTCACCGCTCAATGTAATACAAGGTTATAGCTCTTTACTTGAGGAAGAAGTGAGAAATATAAAAAGTACGGATGCGGTGTCGTATGTTGAACATATCAATCATGCTGGAAAAATGTTACTTCAGGTTGTGGGTAATCTTCTGGAGCTATCGGATTTAACTGCCGGAAAAGTTAAATCCGATATAATTCCTGTCGATTTAGAAATGATTGTCACTCAACTTCAGTATAGGTTAGAAAAAGATGTTGCAGATGAAGGCAATATATTAGTTTTTAAATATGATGAGATAAAACCCTTCGAACAAGACTTAGCTTTATTGATGAAAATACTTTATGAACTACTGATTAATGCGAATAAATTTACTGAATCAGGTGAGGTGAAAGTCTCGATTTCTCTAAAGCAAAAAGATGGAAAAAATTGGTTACGTTTTGAAATATCGGACACAGGTTGCGGTATGACTGAAAAAACAATAAAACAAATTTTTGATGCTTTTCACCAGGCCGATTCTTCTTTAACTCGCACATATGAAGGTTTGGGGCTAGGACTTAGTCTGGTAGAGAAAATGGTGAAAGTCATTGGTGGTGTTATTGAAGTAGAAAGTAAAATTGGTAAAGGTTCTACTTTTATTGTTTCAGTACCTTATCAAGCGGTGAATAATATATAATCTTATTCTTGTTTATGGCCTGTTTAAAAGGGTTTAACGCTGGCAAGAATAATAATTGCAATTAACATTAATACTGGAACTTCATTAAACCAACGATAATAAACATGGGAATGTTTGTTGTTATCATTTTTAAAGTCAGAAACAAACTTGCCACACATAATATGATAAATAACTAAAGCAACAATCAATGCCAGTTTAATATGTAACCATAAGTCTTGACCAAAACTCGCCCAGGCATAATCAACTAACATGGCAACACCAAAGCCAATAGTAAAAATTGCACCGGGTGTCATAATTCCATAAAAAAGCTTACGTTCCATAATTTTAAAACGATCACGGCTTATTTGGTCATTTGAAGAGGCGTGATAAACAAATAGACGAGGTAAATAAAATAATCCTGCAAACCACGTTACCATAAAAATTAAATGTAAGGCTTTTAACCACATAGTTCAGTTCCTTTTTATGTCTCGTTGGATTTAATATGTAGCAAGGATGAAGTGTAATCTGGGGAAGTACATCAAATTATCTTCCCGGATTTCGCTGCGCTGCATCTGGGCTACATGCTTATTTGGTTATCTGAATTGCTCATATTCCTTGAACCAACCTACTTTTTGTTAAGTATAGAAACAATTCTTTTCTTCCAAATATCCATTTTCATTTCGCCAATTTTCTTTTTCACAATCTGGCCTTCATCATCAATGAGAAAGGTTGTTGGCGTTAAACTAACATTGCCAAAAGCTTTAACAGCATTACCTTTTAAATCAAATGCAATAAGGTAAGGTACTTTTTTGCGTTTGACCATTTCCATCACGTAGTCAGGTCGATCGTATGGCATGGCAATACCAATAATTTCTAAACCTTTAGAATGTAATTCATTATAAAGTTCAATTAAGTGCGGAATTTCTTTTATGCAACCAGGGCAAGACGTTGCCCAAAAAGTAATTAAAACAGGTTTGCCTTTTAAACTGGAAAGTTTAAGTTTTTTGCCATCAATTAATTGCAAAGTAATATCTGGTGCTTGCTGTGCACCTGAAGGTGCCATCCATAAATAGATAATACTTCCAAGAATAAGTATTGCAAAAAGTGTAATTAGAATATCTTTAGTTTTCATATTGATTTTTGTCATTAGCAGCTTTAGTTGTTTTAGATAAGTAGGCATCCGCTAATGCCTGATATATAGGTGTTGGACAAACCAGGTGTGATACAGACTTTGCAATAATCGCAGTTGCCATTAGTGGCATTAACATTGAAGAGCTGTCCGTCATTTCCATTACAATAACAAATGCGGTGATTGGAGTTTGTACCACGCCAGTAAAATATCCTACCATACCAAGCATAACGATAGTGGAAAAAGGAATGCCTGGCATAAACTGCGCGAGATCAGCACCTAATCCGGCTCCAATAGAAAGTGAAGGTGCAAAAATACCACCAGGGATACCGCTTAAATAAGAGGCGGTAGTTGCTAATAATTTATAAAATGGAAAGGCAACGGAAACCTCACCGCCATCAACCAGATTTTTTGCTTCTAAATAACCAGTACCAAAGGTTTGGCCATCCGATAAAAAACCGAGCAAACTTAAAATGAGTCCGCAGAAAAAGGCAATGCGTATTGGATAAGCACTTAAATAAGAGGCAATCTGGCGCGTTCCAAAAATTAGGCTGCTGCTGAATAAACCACCGAGTAAACCGCCCACAGTGCCGCAGGCTAATACCGCAATCCAGGAAGAAGAAAGCGCAATACTTTCTGTGGAGTGCCCAAAGTAAGTGTACTCACCCAATACAGAAAGAGCAGTAACACCGGCAAGCACCACGGCAATTAATAAAGTGCCACTTTTTCGTTCTTCAAAAGAGCGACTCATTTCTTCGATGGCAAAAATAATACCGGCCAGGGGGGTGTTAAATGCAGCTGAAATTCCTGCTGCACCACCAGCAAGAATAAGCACCCGAGTCATATCTCGACTACGTAAATTAGGCATAAACTTACGTAACGAGTACATGATAGATGCACCAACATGTACCGTTGGGCCTTCGCGTCCAATTGAAGCTCCACTGAGTAAACCAAGGCAAGTGAGGAATATTTTAGCTGCAGCAACTTTTAATGAAAGTACCTTTGAGCGCATAGCGTGACTACTCATTGATAAAGCAGCAATGGCTTGTGGAATACCACTGCCTTCTGCGCCTTGAAAAAAACGGCGGGTTAACCATGCTATGAGTGTTAATCCAAGTGGTGGCAGGGTGTAAGCGATCATTGGATGATCACGATAAAGTTGATGATATAACTCATCAGAATGGTGGCTGGCTAAAGCAAAAAATGCCGCGGTAAGTCCAAGGGATATAGCGCTGCCCCATAAAACAAGCCGGACTTTCCACTTGTTAACAGAGAGTAAACGTCTTTTGGTGCGGTGATAATGGCGCTTATACATAATGCGGCTGATCTTAACATGAACAAGCGTATGGGGGAGATCTGGTCTTTTGTTCGTCATTGCGAGGAGGTACGACGAAGCAATCTCCAATTAAGTGGTATTCATTAAGAGATTGCCGCGGTCATTTTATTCCCTCGCAATGACAAGAAGGGGTAAATTAGGAAATAGTGGCTAAGGTTTAAATCCGAATATACGACCAGCCACTTTGCTGGCGTTTAATCACCTGGCTTATTGCAGAAGAAACAACGTTAGTATTAGGCAGCAGCTTAATTTTTTTACCTTGCTCACGTTGAACCCGTTTTAAGGTTTGTCCGCAAACCATCACAGCAAGATTTGCATATTTTAGTTGCAGGTTTTGCAAACGTTTACTGTAATCTTTACCATTATTTGTTACTAAAGCTAAACCTTCTTTATGAGTTAAAATTTCAAGCTCAAGCTTACGTGATGACTTAGCATATTCTTGCAATAATTTTTCAGCTTCATCTAACACAATATTTAAACGATGTGGCTTTGCTGTGCTGACATGTAACATGAGTCTCCAATGCTCGGCATTATTTGTTGCCGCAGGGCTATGAGTAACTTGCGCGATATCAATAAGGCTATCGGAACTCATGGTCTGATGTGAAACCCAGCCCGCAATAGAACCAATTGCAAGGAAAAAAGACGCAACAGCAAACCATTTAAGTTTTACCGGTTGGGTTAGATTACTTTTTTCTTTATGGCGCTCAGGAACTTCAACACTTTGATAAGAAAGTTGAATTAGGTTCTGTAATTTTTGTAGCTTACATACGCGCTGGCTAAGTTCAGCGTCATGGCGCACGGCATCAAGGATTTCTGCTTTTTCATCAGAATCAAGCTGATCATCAATGAATGCATTTAAATGTTCATCAGAGTAATGTGTTGTGTCTTGCATATTTATTTTGCTTATTCCTATTTCACGACTCTAATATGTGTACCGCGTGTGAGTACATTTTCTTCTTTTAGTTCCAATAACTGTTCAGATAATGCTTTTCTTGCCCGATTCAAACGACTCATCACCGTGCCTGCGGGTATGCCAACAATCTCAGCCACTTCGGCATAAGAAAAGCCTTCCAGGTCAACCAGTGATAAAACCTGACGTTGTCCTTGCGGTAAAGTTGCCACCGCCTGTTGAACTATATCGGTAATGTTTTGCCTTTCTTGAGCTAATTCTGGCGTATCATCATCGGTAAAAATACATTCATCAATATCATCCGTTGGTTTCTGTCGTCTTAAATAATCACGCCAGCAGTTGGCTAAAATAGTAAACAACCAACTGTTCATCTTTTTCATATCACGTAATGAATTTGCATTACGTATCGCTTTAACAACGGTGTCTTGTACTAAGTCATCTGCTACATCCGCAGCATGACACCATGAGTACGCAACCTTGTATAAACGTGGACGCATTTCTTCCAGCTGTTTTTTAAAGGCTGGGCTACGACAAATAAATTCTAACGGGTTCATTAAATACAACTCACAACAAAAAAATGAACTCACACTATAACAGACGCAATTGCATTAAAAAATATTCCATATTTCTTCAAGTTATGTATACGGACCATTAATAAGAGTTTAATAATATGCTTATATATAAGTATATTTTAATCTTTTACTGTTTTCATGGAATAAATTGTTGTTTGCTTTCGTCTTACTCTTTGAAGGCAAATTCTTACACTAAAAAAATGAAATTAGTCTAAGAAATATTCACATGAGAAAGATTTTTTGTTCTAGCAAGACAAAAATTATCGAGAAAACGGAATTTACAGATGTAAATGAGTATTTTGAGATTGTTTTTAACGCCACTAGAGCGAAAAAGATAAATCATGTGAAGATTTCTTAAATAATGAAAGCGAGATAACTCGTCGTTAACATAATCCTCGAGGGGGGAATCAAATGAAGTCAAATCTTATAAAAGCATTTGCGCTTTTAGCCTTATTGGCATCGCCGTTTATCGGTAGCCAGGCTATTGCAGCAGAAAAATCTTTTGCGGATGCAAAAATTGTTTTACAAATTAGTGATCCAAATCCATTCAAACAAAAATTAGTGCTTAATGTTGCGAATAACATTATTAAACACTATGGCCAGGATTCGGTTGATTTAGAAATTGTCGCTTTTGGTCCGGGGTTACGTTTGTTATTTGCTGATAACGCCAATAAAGGTCGTGTTAATTCTTTAGCCAGTCGAGGTGTAAAATTCAGCGCTTGTGCAAATACGACGCGTAATATGAGCAAAAAATTGGGTCAGCAAGTCGTATTAAATTCTAAAGCGGTAACGGTTTCTGCGGGTGTAGTGCGCATTATCGATTTAGTTAAAAAAGGTTATATCTTAGTTAAACCATAACAATGGTTAAAGCTTAGAAGTCTTAATAGAAAATTAAAGAAGTTTTTAGGGGAATTATAAAATGAAGAATTTTAAAAAAGTTGCACTTGCTGCAACCATAACAACAATGCTGGGTGGCTTTGCTTCAACAGCAAATGCGGTAAACTGGTTAATGTTACAAGGTACTGAAAAACAAGGTACTGCACCACGCGCCAAGGTATGGGGTTTCATGCAGCCGTCTTACCAAAAAGATACCAGTGATATCACCGGTCCTGAGGCAACTCGAATTGGTCCAAACCTGGAAAAACAAAGTCAGTTTCAGTTACAACGTGCACGTATTGGTGTCCGTGGTCAGGCCTTTCCATTAGATAACAATATTAACTATTTTTTCCTCGCGGAATTTGGTCAAAATGCGATTACTGATGGCGGCGCATATGGTCAACAACAGGCAGTAAAACTGACAGATGCCAGTGTCACGTTTAATCATATCCCGGGAGCAAGAATACGTTTTGGTTTATTCAAGACTCCGGCAAATGAAGAAATGTACCAGGGTATTTTTACCTTTGATTACATCAATTTTACTGATGTAACTAATCAAATGATGCTGGAACGTTTTGCTAAAGGTGTGAATTCAACGGCTGATGCAAACGGAACTGTAGCTGCAACAGAAGCAGATTGGGGATCATTTGGTGCTGCTCGTGATATTGGCGTGCAAGTGTTTGACAGTTTTAAAAGCAATGGCTGGGATCACAGTTATTCTGTGATGTTGGGTAATGGCAACGGTCTGAGTACCGGTGGTACTGCCGAGGGAGAAGATCTTTACTTGTATTGGTCATCAGAAAAATCCTTACCGGGTGGCGTTGGTCCGTGGGCACATGGCCTGAAAATGTTTGCCTGGTCGATTTCTGGTCAGCGTAAACTGGACATGACCGATGATGGCGTAGCCAACAAGGTTGTGTATGATCGTAAACGTTCAGGTTTAGGTGTGAAGTATCGTCATCAAGACTGGCGTGTGGTTGCAGAATACCTGAAAGGTGAAGGTATGATTTTTCAGGGACCAGAAAAACCAGGCTTGGCTATTGGCCCATTTCAAGATCTAAATGGTGAATCTGATGGTTATAATATAGACGTGGGTTATTACATCCCGGGTACAAAATGGGAAGTCGACTTACGTTACGATGTGTATAATCGTTCAAAAACGCATAGCAGGATATCGGCTGAATTTAAGAGTATTACTTATGGTCTTCAGTATCACTTAAATCGTAAAACCAGACTCACTTTAAATTATACAACGCGAGATGCAAAAGCAACTAGTGCAACTGCTCCAGCGTCATTTAAAGCTGGCTTAGCGGGAATTGAAAACCGCCTCGCTGTACAGGCAACTGTTGTATTCTAAAATATAGTTTAGTTAGGTAAAAAGATAAGCCTCGACCCTTTGGGTCGGGGCTTTTTCTTTTGTATTAAGCATTAATCCTTTATCATTACGCCTTTATTTATCAATAATCACTAAAATAGATTCAAGTAAGGCTTAATTATGATTAATATCGGCATCGTAGGTGGTACAGGATATACAGGCGTGGAATTATTACGTTTGTTAGCGGCTCATCCTGAAGTAGAGATTCAGGTCATCACCTCGCGCTCTGAAAAAGGCGTGCCGGTTGCTGATATGTACCCCAATTTACGTGGTCACTTGGATTTGGCTTTTTCTGAGCCTGATATGGCTGTGCTTAAAAAATGTGAGCTGGTCTTTTTTGCCACGCCGAATGGTATTGCTATGACTATGGCGAGAGAGTTGGTAGATGCAGGCGTAAAGGTTATCGATCTTGCAGCAGATTTTAGAATTAAAGATATCAAAGAATGGTCAAAATGGTACGGCATGGAACACGCTTGCCCGGAATTAGTTGAGCAAGCGGTATATGGTTTACCCGAAGTGAATCGGGCAGAAATTAAAAATGCGCAGCTAATTGCGAATCCAGGTTGTTACCCCACAGCAGTGCAATTGGGTCTTTTACCCTTAATTGAAAATGGCTTAATTGAGACAGATAACTTGATTGCCGATGCAAAATCAGGTGTCAGTGGTGCAGGCAGAGGCGCTTCTGTTGCTTTTTTACAAGCTGAGAGTAGTGAAAGCTTTAAAGCCTATGGTGTTGCAGGGCATCGGCATTTACCCGAAATCAAACAAGGATTAGCGCTCGCAAATAAACAGTCGAATAAAGCGGAAGTAGGTTTGACCTTTGTACCGCATTTAGTGCCAATGATTCGGGGTATTCATGCAACATGTTATGCAAAGCTAAAAGATAAAAAGAAAAGTACACCAGCACAGCTGCAATCTCTTTATGAAAAGCAGTATGCGGATGAAGTTTTTGTGGACGTGATGCCAGCAGGAAGCTTTCCTGAAACACGCTCAGTAAAAGGCGCAAACACCTGTCGTATCGCAATTCATGTGCCTCAAGAGGGAGATACCGTGGTAATTCTTTCTGTAATTGATAACTTGGTCAAAGGTGCAGCAGGGCAAGCGGTGCAAAATATGAATATAATGTTTGGTTTAAATGAAGATGCCGGTTTGACGGCAATTGCGTTGGTACCTTAATGAATTTAGTTGTAAAAGCACACCGACCCTGGAAAAGTAAATTTATCTGGGGCATTGCTTTATTAGTATTGGTAATTAGTGGCTGGACTTTATTTGATTATGGCCGTTATCTCGCGGGTTATGACAGTAGAGATGCAGAAAACGAAATTAAAGGTTTGCTGGATACTCAGGCTCTTTTGGAAAAAAGAATTGAAGGCTTGCGTGAAGACAAAGCCGTTCTTCAGCGTGCCGCACAAATTGAACGTAAAGCCTACAATGAGCTGGATACAACATTAAAGGTTTTACAGGCTGAAATCCTTGAACATAAAGAAGAACTGGCTTTTTATCGCGGCATTATTTCACCTAAGGACTCCAGTTCAGGGCTCTACCTGCAAAATTTCTATTTGACGCAAAATGGTGATTCACGAAATTATCGCTATAAAGTGGTTCTGACTCAGGTGCTAAAAAATAGTCGGTTAATTAACGGTAAGGTAAAATTGCAATTTGATGGCCTGTTAAATGGTGAATCAAAGATACTGGATTTAAAAGAAATCACTGCAAAAAAAGTAAGAAGTTTAAATTACCGTTTCAAATATTTTCAGAATGTTGAAGGTGTGGTGGAATTTCCTGAGGGATTTTCACTGTTACGGGTAAAAGTACAGATATTACCGCGTGGTCGACAGCGCGACATGATCGAAAAAACCATCGAATGGACATTTGAGGAGAAATAAACCCATGTGGGGACAGAATAAAAAACCAAAACAAACAGCACATATTGATTCCCTGATTGGGCAGAATACTGAAATTCATGGTGATGTTATTTTTAGCGGTGGTTTACACGTTGATGGCATAATTAAAGG
Organism: uncultured Thioalkalispiraceae bacterium; assembly: GCA_964605385.1. Lineage (GTDB taxonomy): Bacteria > Pseudomonadota > Gammaproteobacteria > UBA6429 > Thiohalophilaceae > JAGLTQ01. Next base: position 13,430 of record CAZSCK010000014.1, on the reverse strand, counting down.
CAGCGTAGTTGCCGAAAAAGGTGAAGATTCCGTATTAACATTAAGTGAACGCGGAACTATTGAAGGTGAAGTAAAAGTCCCAAATGTGGTGGTAAATGGTTCGATAATCGGTGATTTGCATGCTAGTGGTCATGTTGAGTTAGCCGCACAGGCACGTGTGCATGGAAACGTCTATTATAGTTTAATAGAAATGGCGATGGGCGCAGAAGTAAATGGTAAACTAATGCATCAGACTGAAAATAACGCTGCGATTACCGAAGAAGAGAATAGTGAAGAAGCATAATTTATCACGTCATTGCGAGGGAATAACATGACCGCGGCAATCTCATGGTAAACCACACTTTTATGGAGATTGCTTCGTCGTGCCTCCTCGCAATGACGGGATTATTTAATCTTGATTGTTTTACTTGGTTATTAGATAATTAGTGGTTCAGATTGATCAACGATTTCACATTAAAGCGGAGTAACGGCCATGGGCAGTGCAGCAGCAGTAACAGATAACGGCATGGTTTTTACCGATAGCGCAGCTAATAAGGTAAAACAACTCATCGTAGAAGAAGGTAATCCCAACCTTAAATTGCGAGTATTCGTAACAGGTGGTGGTTGTTCCGGTTTTCAGTATGGTTTCACTTTTGATGAAGAAGTTCAGGATGGCGATACCACTGTTGAAAATGACGGCGTAACTGTTGTAGTTGATCCCATGAGCTACCAGTACCTTGAAGGTGCTGAAGTTGACTATAAAGATAGCCTGGAAGGCTCAATGTTCGTCATTAATAATCCCAATGCAACCACAACCTGTGGTTGCGGTTCTTCCTTTTCTATATAACAATCCTCTATACTGTTTATAAGGTGGTTGGCTCGATTGCTTAACCACCTTTTTTATTAGTGTTATTCTAGTTAAATTATTAATGAACTTGTTAGTCATGACAGGTTCTTAAATTTAGCATTATCGTTAATATTGTTTAATGGAGTCAGTAATGAGTGAGTATCTTCCTGGTTTAGCCGGTGTACCCGCAACTAAATCTAATATTTCAGCAATAGATGGTGAGAAAGGTATTCTTGCATACCGTGGCTATCCTATTGAACAGCTTGCTGCAGAAAGTAGTTTTGAAGAAACCTCATTGCTGCTATTAGATGGTCGTTTACCTACTTCAGCTGAACTTGCTGATTTTGAACAACAGTTAAAAGAAAACCGCCACGTTAAATATCACATTCGTGATCTGATGAAGACTTTACCTGAAAGTGGCCACCCAATGGATATGCTGCAAACTGCCGTGGCGAGTCTGGGCATGTTTTACGCAGGCAATGAATGTTTAACCGGTGGTGATGAATGTCGTGACCTGAATTACATTCATAATATGACGGTGAAAATGTTATCACGCATGTCAACGCTGGTCGCCATGTGGCAACACGTTCGTAATGGTTATGATCCAGTAGAACCACGTCATGATTTATCTTATGCAGAAAATTTTCTTTACATGCTCACGCGCAAAGAACCTGAACCCATGCTGGCGCGTATTATGGATGTTTGTTTAATTTTACATGCTGAACATACCATTAATGCTTCAACCTTCTCTGTTTTAGTGAACGCTTCAACCTTAGCCAGCCCGTTTAATGTTATTGCCGCGGCAATCGGTGCCTTATCAGGCCCATTACATGGTGGTGCAAATCAAAAAGTATTAGAAATGTTAGAGGAAATTGGTACACCGGATAAAGCTGAAGCCTATATTGATAAGAGATTAAAAAATAAAGAAGTCATCTGGGGAATGGGGCACAGGGAATACAAAACAAAAGATCCTCGTGCGACGATTTTAGAAAAACTAGTCGATGAATTGATTGAAGCACGGGGTGGCGATATTAACCCGATGTTTGAAACGGCTAAAGCAGTGGAACGAGTATGTGAAGATCGCTTGGCTAAAAAAGGTGTTTATCCAAACGTTGATTTCTATTCCGGTATTCTTTATCAGGAAATGGGAATTGCATCCGATCAGTTTACCGCTATTTTTGCCATTTCACGTACAGCAGGCTGGTTGGCACACTGGCGTGAGCAATTAAAAGATAATCGTATCTTCCGCCCAACCCAGGTTTATACCGGTGAGCCGGTACGAAAATATGTACTAATCAAAGATCGGTAATTCGTCATTCCGGCCTGAGAGAGCCGGAATCCATTTTTCAGGCCGGTGAGCTAACCTGGAAATACTAAATCGATTAGTGAGCAATAAGTTAGTCCGAGTCTAAATCTAGTAAAAAATCCATATTTTTTTCAAAAATACCTAAAGATCTTCTCCAATTACACGATAACCTTATTTAACACGAACTGTTTCGTGACAAAGGCAAACCAGCCGAAAGGCTGGGACGCAAAGTTACCTACCTGTCGCCCCAAGCGGGCTATGGCTGAGGAACTACCGGAGAAACTTTATGAAGATTCGTTGGGCTCGTTTTCACAATTTTACAATCTGTATTTTTGGATTGATAATAATTTCAACGTCAGCAAATGCTGGCAGTTTCAGAGATTTCATTTTGGATGAAGGGCTCTCTGATTCCTTCCGTCTTGCGGCTCAAATTCCTGCTAACAGTAAGTCAGCATCCTGCATGCAGTGTCATGATGGAAGCAAAGCTAAAAGTGTCGGGCTTAAACATGCAGATACAGCAATGATGTTTACTAATCATGGCAGTAGTAATCATCCGGTGGGCATGTCATATAATAATTACGCACGTAAAAATCCAGCTTCTTATGTTGCTCTTGCCAGACTGGATCCCAGAATTAAACTTGAAAATGGTCAGGTGACATGTGTTTCCTGCCATGAAACAAAATCACACGAAACAGAAATTGCGATGCAGAGCGAACAAAATATTGCCGGTGAAAAATGTAGCTCGACTAAAAGCCTGACAACAGGTTCAAATCAGACACGCCTTTGTATGTCATGTCATGCAATGTAATTTGATATTTTGCACAAAGAAATAATAATTATGGGTGCCAGTATTTATAACTGTTCATTTGCAGGCGTATTACTTCCGGCGCACCGGCAGGAACATAGTCCACTTCGAGCGGAAAATCATTTTCAGTTAAATTCCATGCGTTCATACTTATTCGGCAGGCTTTAAACGTAACTCCGCGGTTAGCAAGTTTAGTTAGTAGTTGACTGGTTCCTTTATTATTAGCGGTTAAAGCTTGTATTCCCTCCTCATAAGCAACAACAGTAAACTTAACCTTATCTTCACCAATATCACTTAAGATTTTATCAATTTGCATAAATGTACGACGGTGACCGTAATTATCTCCACTACGAGTAAGTTGCACTACAAACTCCATAGTTTTGTCAGCAGCATGTACTGTGACAAAAAAAGGTTGCATGATAAGAAGGCTAAAAATAAATAATAAATTTTTCATATCTAAAAATTCCAATAGAAGAAGGGGGGGATAAATTTTAAGATTAGATATAAAAGAAAAAGTTCAATTGAATCGGGAAAATACCACCTAAAATAACTTTTCTTTTTACCCCAGTTACTTCAGGCAAGTTTCCCGTTTTATTATTTGGCTAACCATGCAAAAGTAGTAGCTTCAAGATAATCAGGATCTAATCCATATTTTTCAGAACAGTTGATCTTAATATCCTATAAAATTTGTTACTCTTCCAAAATATTTTTTAATATACCAATACGATCCAGTGCGGATGACGTTAGGTTTTGTGCTGTTAGCATCATTTCTTCATTAAAGCCTTGTTCTACAATTGCATCATAAAAAGCAAAGCTGCGATCACAACACGACCATAATCGTTGTAAATTTAAGTCTGGGTTATCATTTGCCTGTTTTATATTGTGTATAGAAAGTTGTTTCAGATTTTTTGTAACTTCTTCGCTTGGCAAAACTGTATTTTCCAAAGCATCCTGGTTTTTTACTATTTGCTGTTGAGTTTTTTCTGCAAGAGATGTTATTTCAGGTGCTGTTATCGTGATACCTTTTATTTGCTCAGCAATATATTTATCAATATGAATCGCAGCGGCTAATAAGTCTGCTTCGTTATGGATAGTTTTTGGATCGAGTCTTGGCACTTTACTTTCTTTTTCTCGTTCAGCATGGTAGGCATACCGGCGTTCTGCTCTAAGTAAGGCTGCATGCCCCAGTTCCTCTTTGGCTAATATTTCAGCATACTGGCGTACTGTTTTATTGTCAGAGTTTGCCGCAACGTGTGTATAAAAACGAAAAGCAATTTCTTCATTGTGTACAGCAAACGCTAATGCTTTATAAGGTGAACTGAAGAAAGGATCGCGAGCCTCTTCATTATATGTTGTAGAAACATGTGGGTCAGACCAGCTAATAGGTCCAATACTGGAGTTTTCTTCTATCCCTTCTTGAGCCATCCATTCATTTAGTAAACGTTCGTGTTCCTGTTCTTCTAAAACCATGCGTTCAAAAAGAGCTGCAGCTGAGTCATTGTTACCTTTACGCATACTAGATGCTAATTGAGAATATCGTTTTATAGCTTCGCGCTCAGCTTGTAACGCGAGAGACATTAATTCACTCGTTGTTTTTATATTGGTTGATAACATATTTTTTATACCTTTATGAAACGGAGAAAGGTTTCTAAATGTTAAATATTTTGATGATGATGTTAATATATTGACCTACATCAATTAAATAAGTTATAAAATGCCTGAGAATGCACACAAATGCAACTGACTGTCTATTATCAGACATATATAGCAGTTGGCACTTATTACTATGGCTTGTAAATATAGAGAGTAGTTACACTATTTAGCTTGATATTAAGCATGCCTAATTTATTACAGAAGAAAACTTGGAATTATATTAAAAAATCATAGTTTTTTTTTATATTACTGATTTTGAGGTATTTAAACAGCGAATGAGTTTTCCTCATATTTTTAAATTATTTTTTTCTTTGATTCTTTTTCAAAGTCTGGTTATGGGGGTTGCGCTGGCTGAGTCCGAACTCCCTCGTTTTCTTAAATCAATAGCTATCCAGGAAATCTTTCCGGATGCAGATAAACTAGGAAAACCAATCGGTGATCCTCCCGTTGCTCCTGCTTATAAAAAAGGAAAGCAGGTTGGCTTTGTATTTTTGACGTCAGATTATGTCAATACAACAGGCTATTCAGGTAAACCAATACACCAGCTCGTTGCTGTTGATATGCAAGGGTTAATAAAAAAAGTTTTATTGGTTGAACACCATGAACCTATTGTTTTAATCGGTATTCCTGAAAAACGCATAACAGCAGTACTTAAGGATTATGAAGGGCTGGATGTGGGTAATTTGGCGCGAGGTGTACTGGAACATCAGGTTGACATCGTATCCGGTGCGACGGTGACTGTAATGGTCATGGATGACAATATTTTACGGGGTTCCATTAAAGTTGCTCGAAACCATGGCTTATCCGGTCTTGAAGCCAAACGTAAAAAAATAGGCCCGGTTGCCTCGATAAATACTGAGATTAACGTTATCAAGAGCTGGCAAGAGTTAGTTAGTGAAGGTTCTGTACGTCATCTGAAAATTACTTTAGCAGAAATTAATCAGGCCTTTAAAGATTCAGGTAATCCACTTGCTCTGGATTTTCCCGAAGAAGGTAAAGCAGATGAAATTTTTATCGAACTTTACGCCGCTGTTGTTTCTATCCCGAGTATTGGTCGTAGCCTGTTGGGGGAAAATGAGTATCGCAACCTTAAGAAAAAATTGAAGCCTGGTGAGCAGGCTATTTTATTGGCGGGTGATGGACGCTTTTCATTTAAGGGCTCGGGTTACGTAAGGGGAGGAATCTTTGATCGTTTTCAGATTATTCAAGGAGATGTTTCTGCTCGCTTTCATGATCGATATCATAAACGTTTACGTAAGTTAGTTGCTGAGGGTGCGCCTGAATTAAAAGATGTCGATTTATTTAGAACCCCGGCAGATTTAGAATTTAAAGCAGCAGAACCCTGGGTACTACAGTTATTAGTTGGTCGTGAAATAGGCCCAACGAATAAAGCTTTCTTAACTTTTGATCTTAATTACAGTGTTCCAGATATATACCTGACTTTTACCGATGTTAAAGCAGAAAGTACCGGGGAGCTAACTGAAGTTGGTTTATCGCAAACGGCAGAACCTATTTGGAAAAAAATGTGGGTATTAAAGTTTTGGGAAATCGTGGTGCTGGTTTCTGCTCTAGTTGTATTATCAGCGATTTTTTTCTTTCAGGACTGGTTGGTTAAACGTCCTGTGCTGACCGATCGAATTCGTGTTGGTTTTCTTATCTTTACCTTATTTGGTCTTGGCTGGTATTTAAATGCCCAGTTATCTGTCGTTAATATTCTGGCTATGTTTAGTGCATTAGTGTCCGGTTTTGACTGGAGTTATTTTCTGATGGAACCACTTATTTTTATTCTATGGGGTTCCGTTGCGGCAGCATTATTATTTTGGGGGCGTGGTCCTTATTGCGGTTGGTTATGCCCCTTTGGTGCGTTACAGGAATTGATTAATAAGATTGCTAAAGTATTCAAGGTTAAGCAAATTACGGTACCGTGGGCGATTCATGAACGTATCTGGACATTCAAATATTTAATTTTTCTTTTATTATTTGGATTTTCATTATATTCACTGGGTTGGGCTGAACGATTGGCTGAAATTGAACCATTTAAAACAGCGATTATTTTAAAGTTCATGCGTGAATGGCCGTATGTGATCTTTGCCTTAGCGGTATTGTTACCCGGCATTTTTATAGAACGTTTTTATTGTCGTTATTTATGCCCCCTGGGTGCAGCTTTGGCTATCCCGGGAAGAATGCGCATGTTTTCGTGGCTCAAACGTTATAAGGAATGTGGCACCCCTTGTCAGCGCTGTAGCAATGAATGCATGGTTCAATCAATACATCCTGAAGGGCACATTAATGTCAATGAGTGTCTTTACTGCCTGCATTGTCAGGTGGTTTATTTCGACGACCATGCCTGCCCTGTTGTAATTCAGAAACGTTTGAAAAGAGAACGTCAAGATACTCGAGCGGCAGCATCAAACCATAAAGAAGAATCAGCTATTAAAGTGGTGCTAAATAAAAAGTGAGAATTATAAGATTTTGAATTGATAAGTCCCGGGGTAATACCGGGGGTGTAATTAATTAGCCTGAACCTTAATGGGCATACAATAGGAGAGAGTCAATGAGTGACAACAATAATGATGACAAAACTGAAAATGTAAGTATTACTCGACGCCAGTTACTTGGAGGGTCAGCCAAGTTAGCCGCATTAGCCGGTGCAGCTGGTCTCACAGGTTTAGGCGTTATGACACCGCAAGCTGCTGAAGCTGCCAGAAAAAATAAGGCAGAAGTGGCACCAGGTGACCTGGATGAATACTATGGTTTCTGGAGTAGTGGCCAGGCAGGTGAATTACGTATTCTGGGTATGCCCTCAATGCGTGAATTAATGCGTATTCCTGTATTCAATCGCTGTAGTGCTTCAGGCTGGGGTGCAACAAATGAGAGTCGTAAGATTCTTCGTGAGGGCCTCTTGCCCGAAACCAAGAAGTTTCTTGATTCTGGTAACCGAGGTGGTGTTTGGTTAAATGGTGATTTGCATCATCCACACATGTCATTTACCGACGGTACTTATGACGGTCGTTATGTATTTATGAATGATAAAGCTAACACACGTGTAGCACGTGTGCGCTGTGATGTAATGAAGTGTGATAAAATCATAGAAATTCCAAATGCAGCGAATATTCATGGATTGCGCCCACAAAAATATCCGCGTACAGGTTATGTTTTTGCGAACGGTGAGTATCGAGTGCCTATCCCAAATGATGGAAGTATTCTTGATGAGCCTGAAAAATATCATGCCATTTTTAGCGCTATTGATGGTGATAAAATGGAAGTGGCATGGCAAGTCATGGTTGATGGTAACCTCGATAATTGTGATGCGGATTATCAGGGGCTCTACGCCTTCTCGACTTGTTACAACAGTGAAGAAGCCGTCAATCTTGCCGGGATGATGAAAAAAGAACGGGACTGGGTTGTTATTTATGATATTAAAGCGATTGAAAAGGGCGTTAAAAAAGGTGACTTTAAACGGATAAAGGGTGTACCTGTACTTGATGGTCGTAAAGGCTCGAAGTACACACGTTATATCCCTGTTCCGAACAGCCCTCATGGTTGTAATACTGCTCCGGATGGTAAGTATCTGGTTGTCAACGGTAAATTGTCTCCAACCGTGACAGTTATTGATGTTAGACGTTTGCCTAAGCTGTTCAAGGATAAGATTAAGCCACGTGATACCGTTGTTGCTGAACCACAGTTAGGTTTGGGGCCATTGCATACTGCTTTTGATGGCAAAGGTAATGCTTACACTACACTGTTCCTCGATAGCCAGGCTGTAAAATGGAATATTCAGAAAGCCATTGACGCTTACAATGGCAAGAAAGTAAATCCTATCCTCGATAAGCTTGATGTCCATTATCAACCGGGTCATAACCACACCTCCATGGGTGAAACCAAGGAAGCTGACGGCAAGTGGCTGGTGTCTCTCAATAAATTCTCCAAGGACCGTTTTATAAATGTTGGCCCGATGAAACCGGAGAATGAGCAACTCATCGACATTACTGGCAAGAAGATGAAATTGGTACATGACGGGCCGACCTATGCAGAACCACATGATATTACCATCGTTCGTTCTGACATTGTTAATCCGGATTCTACATGGACCAAAGGTGATCGCATGTGGGCGGATGTCAGCGCTCAGGCTAAGAAAGATGGTATTAACCTTACTGTCGATTCTAAAATCATACGTGATGGCAATAAAGTCCGTGTTTATATGTGGTCGATTGCGCCTGCCTTTAGTATGGAGAAATTTACTGTAAAACAGGGTGATGAGGTCACGATTATTGTTAGTAACAATGATGTTATTGATGATCTGGCACACGGTTTAACTATTGCTAACTACGGTATTGCGATGGAAGTTGGACCACAGGCAACATCATCGATTACCTTTACGGCAGATCGTGCAGGTGTTCATTGGTTCTACTGTCAGTGGTTCTGTCATGCGTTACACATGGAAATGCGTGGTCGTATGCTGGTTGAGCCTGCTTAGTAACAGCTTTGAAGTTTAAGCAGAAAGTAAATAATCCACTGGTTGGTCGTGAGCTGGCTGGTGGATTATTTTTATTATTCCTCTTTTTTATGTCTTCTTTTGCTCAGGCGAAAGAGATATGGGTGACTCCCGGTTATGGTGAGTTACAAGCTGCAATAGATTCGGCACATAGTGGTGATACGCTACTGCTTTCAGCTGGTGTTTATATTGGCTCGGTGAATATCCATCGTAGTCTTACTCTTATGGGTAATAAGTCCAGTGTCATTGATGGTGAAGGTTCGGGGCATGTTGTGATCGTATCCGCACCTAATGTGTTAATTAAAGGTTTGAGTATTCAGCATTCGGGTAATGATCTGGATAGTGAAGACAGTGCTATTTTTATTACCGATAAAGGTGATCAAGCACGGATAGAAAACAATTATTTCAAAAATAATTTAATAGGTATTTACCTGAAAGGTCCAGAGTCGGTCATTGTTAGTGATAACGTTATTGTCGGTAGTCGCCATCATCGAGTAAATGATCGAGGTAATGGTATATATCTGTGGAATACACCGGGTTCCATTATCAAAAACAATGATATTCGTTATGGTCGAGATGGTATTTTTGTTACGACGAGTCGTAACAATGTGTTTCATGGCAATCGCCTGCGTGATTTACGTTTTGCGATACATTACATGTATACCAATAACAGTGAGGTAAGCAATAATACTTCCATAAATAATGATGTTGGTTATGCCTTGATGTTTTCTCATCATATCCTCGCAAAAGATAATCGTTCAGTTGGTGATCATAAACGTGGACTGTTTTTTAATTATACAAATCATTCTGTTATTGAACATAATTATGTGAGTGGTGGTACGGAGAAATGCGTTTTTATTTATAACGCCAACTATAATCAGATTAAAAATAATTTTTTCGCAGATTGTCAGGTTGGTATTCATTTTACTGCCGGTTCAGAGCATAATGAGATTTATTCCAATGCCTTTATCAATAACCGTACCCAGGTGAAATACGTAGGTACGCGTTACATTGAATGGTCTAAAAATGGTGTTGGCAATTACTGGAGTGATAATCTAACTTTTGATATCGATGGTAATGGTATTGCAGATCAACCGTATAAACCCAATGATTTAGTTGACCAGATCATCTGGCGACATCCAATGGCAAAGTTATTATTAAACAGCCCGTCAGTGAAATTATTAAAATGGGCTCAGTCTGAATTTCCCGGTATTCATCCAGGTGGTGTGACAGATAGTTCTCCATTAATGCTACCTCCACAAATTAGTTCCGTTACAGCAAGTAATATAAAACAAAGAGATTTATAAAATGGTTGAGTTGGACACAGCAAGCAATGTCATTTCATTGCAAGCGGTGAGTAAGAAGTACGGTAGTGAAACTGTATTACGAGATATTAATTTTCAAGTACAAGCTGGAGAATGTATCGTACTGGTTGGCCACAATGGCGCCGGTAAAACCAGCCTGATGAAATTGATGTTAGGCCTGACAAAACCAACAACAGGTACGGTTGAAATCCTTGGCGGCAATCCTGCGTTCAGTGCTGCCGTTGCCCAACGTATGGCGCTGGGTTATTTACCTGAAAGTGTTGCTTTTTATGAAGCGATGACCGGTCGTGAAGTATTGGCTTTTTATGCCCGCCTCAAAGGTTCATCAGATCTTGAATGTAAAAAATTACTAGAGTTAGTTGGCCTTAGTGATGCGTCAAACAGGAGAGTAGGTACTTACTCAAAAGGTATGCGGCAGCGACTGGGGCTGGCTCAGGCAATGCTGGGTAATCCACAACTCCTTTTTCTTGATGAACCCACAACCGGTCTGGATCCTATTTTGCGTCAGCATTTTTACGAACTGATTGATGGTTTGCAAAAAGAAGGTGCCACTTCGATTATTTCATCACATGCACTCAACGAAGTTGAAGCAAGAGCCAGCCGTTTTATTATCATGAAAGCAGGTCTCATTGTTGCCTGTGGCACACTTGATGAGCTCTACCAGCAGGCTGCATTGCCAGTCCGTTTGAAGCTCTCTGTGGCAGCAGGGGAAGCATCGAGTGTTGCAGAACGACTGGGATCAGAAGTAAATATTGGCAAGGTAAATAATCAGAGTATTAGTTTGTCATGTTTTAAAGAAGAAAAGATGCCACTCATTCGTCACATAAGTAGTCTTGGTGATGTGGTGCATGATATGCAGATCATGCCGCCGCGGCTGGACGAAGTTTATAGTCACTTTATGAATGGTGATCCATTATGAGTTTATTATGGACGCTTGCACTTAAAGAGCTGAGAGATGGATTGCGCAATCGCTGGATTGCAGCAGCAATTATTTTGTTAGGCGCATTGGCGCTGGCTTTATCTTTACTAGGTTCTGCACCAACTGGTTCGGTACGGGTTAGCGATCTTGATATTACCGTTATTAGTCTTGCAAGTTTAAGTGTTTATCTCATTCCCTTAATTGCTCTGATGTTGTCTTTTGATGCCTTAGTAGGAGAATTTGAACGCGGCACCATGATGCTATTGTTGACTTACCCGGTGTCACGCTGGCAAGTCATTATGGGTAAGTTTCTGGGTCATGTTTTGATTCTTTTTATCGCTATTTTTATTGGCTACGGCGGCGCTTTTCTTATCATGATCCTGTTCACCGGTAGTGGCACGGAAGGCTGGCAGGCGTATGGGATGATGATGCTCAGCTCCCTGATATTGGGTGCCGTCTTTATTGCATTGGGTTATCTGGTGAGTGTGTTAGTGAAAGAAAGGGCGACGGCTGCGGGAACAGCAATTGGCCTGTGGTTAATTTTTGTCGTGTTATACGATTTGTTATTGTTCGGTGTTTTATTGCTTGATAAAGAACAGATGATTGGTCAGCAATTATTTTCGATGTTGATGCTTATAAGTCCCGCTGACAGTTACCGGATTTTCAACCTGAGTATGTTCGACGGTGTTAGTCAGGCCGCAGGTATCGCGGGTATCGCAAGTGAAGCGGGTATGAGTAGCGTATTACTGATCAGCGTTATGTTGATGTGGGTGATTGTACCTTTAACAATCACATTGCTGGTGTTTAAGCGTAGAGAACTTTAATTTAATAAATATTGTAGAGATTATTATGTATAGAATTAGCATATTGTTGGTTGTCTTTTTTTTAGTTGCTTGTGATAAAACGCCTCCTGTTGAAGCACCTGCGGCCCAAACACTAACACGTGAAGCGAATGGTTATTATTGTTTGATGACTGTAGTTAATCATAATGGTCCAAAAGGACAAATCATTCTCTCGGACAAAAAAACTTTATGGTTTACCTCCATACGTGACACGATTTCATTTACCTTATCACCTGAAGAGCCAAAAAATATTGCCGCTATTTATGTTAACGATATGTCTAATGCTGATTGGGATAAACCGGGTTTAGATAACTGGATTGATGCGTATAAAGCCTGGTATGTTCTGGGTAGTGATCGAGTTGGTGGAATGGGAAGCGCGGAAACAGTCCCTTTTTCAACAAAAGAAAAAGCAGAGTTATTTATCAAAAAACATGGAGGTACTGTGCATACCTTTGATTCAATTCCGAAAGAATATATTTTAAAACCAACGTCTTAATCTATCTGGTTTTGTAGGCCAGACTCATAGTGCCCCTCTACAAATTAAAATTAGAGGGTATCAGTCTGACGACATTGTTGTTTTATCCTCTGATTTTTGTAGGTCGGCTCTTTACCTACATGGACGTAGGTAAGGGGCGATAGCAGGAGCGGTAGCTTTAGGCCGACATCCAATTTCGTCATTCCCGCGTAGGCGGGAATCCATATATTGTTATGTCCGGTCTTGGTCGGACGGCCGCGGCACCCCAAGGGCATTTCTTCATGTTGTTTTCAACAACACTCAGGGCACCGACAGCAAGTTACTTTTTCTTGCGTGGCCAAGAAAAAGTAACCAAAAAGAAGGCCGCCCAAAGACTTGTTGGGATTTCCAATCCTAATCCCCTCGCATCAAAATAAAAACAGGCACTCGCTGCCCAAAGAACCCTTACAGGTTTCATTATGGATACCCCACCCTCTGGGTCTGGGTAACTCGCACGGTGCTCCGCACTTAATCGTGCTCAAACAAACGCTCGCTTTGATCCTGTTTTTATTTCGATGCTCGGCTGCGTCTGATGGGAATGTTTCACAAAGATGGTTTTGCTGTAGATTTTAATTAATGTTTATTTTTGGCCATTAACAGCCACACGACAATTGCGAAAACTGCTTAGTTAAATTACTAAATAGACAATCAATGCTAAGTAGCGAGTGGCAGTAAGAGGCGTTAGCCTTGAGAATAGCTAGAATAGGGTAATTATTTTCTTTAACTCCCTACATGAAATACTGCT
>CAZSCK010000013.1:41219-45147 GCA_964605385.1 uncultured Thioalkalispiraceae bacterium | reverse complement strand
AAAAAAGCACTTAACTTTCGCTAAGCGCTTGATTTATATGGCGTCCCCAAGGGGAGTCGAACCCCTGTTACCGCCGTGAAAGGGCGGTGTCCTAGGCCTCTAGACGATGGGGACTAAAAACGGTTTAGTCTTCGTCGTTTCGTTCGGATAATAGCGTTGTTACCATGCCGGTTAACAAGACAATAAATCCTAATGGTATGATGGTGCCAAGCCATATTATCGCATTTTCGTTCTCTTTAAAAAGAAGCGTAAATCCGAACACCATACCAAAAACGATGAGCAAAATTCCTGCTATAACAGCAAATCTTCCTGCTTTATGCATTTGCTCGTTTCTTCATACAGGTCATATTCATAGTCAACATTTCCAGTATTTGGTGGAGCTACGCGGGATCGAACCGCGGACCTCTACACTGCCAGTGTAGCGCTCTCCCAGCTGAGCTATAGCCCCTGCAAGAGAGCGCGCAATTTACGTCAGCAGGCCAATTATGTCAATAAATTTCTTTAAAATTAATAAAAAATTGGCTCACTGCTTTATTTTTGAGCACATTATCCTTTATTTATTCCAAGTGTCGCGTAATGTCACTGTTCGGTTAAAAACCGGCTTTCCGTTGCTGGAATTATCGCTATCTCGGCAAAAATACCCTTCGCGCTCAAACTGGAATCGCTCCCCTGCTTTCGCCTTTTCAAGTGATGCCTCTAGATAACATGTGGACAACGTTACTAATGATTCAGGATTAATATAATCAGTAAATTCCTTATTTTCTTTAGCGGCTGATTCAGGGTTTTCATGAGTAAATAAACGGTCATAAAGACGTACTTCTGCTTCAATACCCTGTGAGGCTGAAACCCAGTGAATTACTCCTTTTACCTTACGGCCATCAGCTGGATTCTTATTGTGTGTATCCGGGTCATAGGTACAACGTAGCTCCGTAATCTCGCCATTGCTGTCTTTGATTACTTCATCACAACGTATAACGTAGGCATTACGTAAGCGTACCTCTCCGTCTGTCTTTAGGCGTTTGTACTTATTATTGGCTTCTTCTTTAAAGTCATTTTTGTCAATGTAGACTTCACGAGTAAAGGCAATTTGTCGTTTACCCATTTCTTCTTTTTGTGGATGATTAGGCGCATCTAGCTGCTCAACCTTATCTTCTGGAAAATTTTCAATAACCACTTTCAATGGGTTCATCACCGCCATACGCCGCGGTGAAGTTTCATTTAAGTCTTCACGAATACAGTTTTCCAACACGCCCATTTCAATTGAGTTGTCGGCTTTGGTTACTCCGATACGATCACAAAAATCTCGAATTGATGCAGAAGTGAAACCACGACGGCGTAAACCTGCGATAGTCGGCATACGAGGATCATCCCAACCAGATACGTGATTATTTTCAACAAGTTGAGTCAACTTACGTTTACTGACGATGGTGTACTGAAGATTTAAACGTGAAAATTCAATCTGCTGCGGATGGCAATCAAGACTAATGTTATCCAATACCCAGTCATATAACGGACGGTGATCTTCAAACTCTAAAGTACATAACGAATGAGTAATACCTTCTAACGCATCGGAGATTGGATGGGTATAGTCATACATTGGATAAATACACCATGCCTCACCTGTTTGATGATGGATAACACCATGACGAATACGATACAAAGTGGGATCACGCATATTCATATTCGGCGATGACATATCAATTTTTGCACGCAAAACCTTTTCGCCATCTGCAAAATCACCGGCTGTCATTTTTGCAAATAGATCCAGGTTTTCTTCTACACTACGATCACGATAAGGACTATCTTTACCTGGCTCCTGTAACGTACCACGATGAGAACGCACTTCATCTGCATTCAAATCACAAACATAAGCTTTGCCAGCTTTAATAAGTCCTATGGCAAAGTCATGTAATTGCTGAAAATAATCTGAGGCATAATGAATCTCTTTATTCCATTCAAAACCCAGCCACTTAACATCTTTAGCAATCGCTTTTACAAATTCTTCTTTTTCTTTACCTGGATTAGTATCATCAAAACGTAAATTACACGTACCGTTAAATTCTTTCGCAATACCAAAATTCAAACAAATAGATTTTGCATGACCAATGTGTAAGTATCCATTTGGCTCAGGAGGAAAACGTGTTGCCACTTTACCTTCGTTCTTACCTATCGCGATATCAGCATCAATGTATTGTTGAATAAAGTGGCGGGGTTTTGTTGTTTCGTTTGTATCGCTCATTTTGTAGAACCTTAATTCTTTTTTATAGTGTCTTTAATAATTAAAAACTATGTACTTTGATACTGTATTAGCGTTGAGCTGACACCCTCTAATATATTACCTGAGGGGCACTACACTACGAGCCCAACCTACATTATTCTGCTCTGTTTGCTATATATTCTAATGCTTTATTTATACGACGTTCACACGCTTCTTTACCAATTAAATAAACGGTTAAATCTAAACTTGGTGATGGTGCGCCACCTGTTACTGCAACGCGTAATGGCGTTCCGACTTTACCCATTTTAATACCAAGTTCATCTGCAACACCATGAATCACATCGTGAATGGATTCAATATTCCAGTCGTCCAGTGTATTTAATTTAGCCTGTGCAGTTTGTAATACTTCTGCAGCGACAGGACGTAATTGTTTTTTCGCCATTTTTTCATCGAACTCTTCAAAGTCGCGGTAGTAAAACTGGCTGACTTCTGCAAGCTCAATTAAAGTTTGAGCACGTTCACGTTGCGCTACTACTACATCTTCCAGGTTTGGCCCTTCAGATGGATCAATACCTAAGTTACCAAGATGCACACTGAGTAATTGTGCAATGCGTGAGGCATCATCTTCTTTTAGATATTGATGGTTAATCCATTGTAGTTTTTCAGTGTTAAACGTTGAGGGTGCTTTGTTAACATTAACCACATCAAACAATGAAATCATTTCATCTAACGTAAACAATTCCTGGTCACCGGCTGACCAACCCAAGCGCACTAAGTAATTCATTAATGCTTCTGGCAAGTAACCCATTTCACGATAATCAATAACGCTGGTCGCACCATGACGTTTTGATAACCGCGCACCATCTTCACCTAAAATCATCGGAACATGTGCATAAATGGGAGCATCATGCCCCATAGCTTTTAATATATTAATTTGGCGCGGTGTGTTATTAATATGATCATCACCACGAATAACATGACTGATTTTCATATCAAGATCATCGACCACAACTGAAAGGTTATAGGTTGGTGAACCATCGGTACGTTTAATAATAAGATCATCCAGTTCTTTATTTTGAATAGTGATAGAACCACGAACTAAATCATTAAATACCACTTCGCCTTCTTGTGGGTTGGCAAAACGAATAACATGGGGCTCATCTGCTGAAACTTCCAGATTGCGACAGTGACCGTCATAACGTGGTTTTTCTTTTGCCGCCATTTGATCTTCACGTAATTTTTCAATGCGTTCTTTGGAACAGCTACAACGATAGGCGTGACCATCCGTTAAAAGTTGTTGAATGACTTCTTCATAACGATCAAAACGATGAGTTTGATAAAAAGGACCTTCATCATAATCCAGTCCCAACCAGGCCATACCTTCAAGAATGGCATTCACAGACTCTTCTGTAGAACGCTCAAGATCGGTGTCTTCAATACGCAATACGAATTTACCACCATGTTTACGGGCATAGAGCCAGGCAAATAAGGCTGTACGAGCACCGCCAATGTGTAAATAACCGGTTGGGCTGGGGGCAAAACGGGTCCTAATGGACATAACTTCTCCAAATCAATAACAACGTAATATTAAGGCCGCTATTGTAACCATCCGTGGCAAAAATTACATCGTGATTTTTATTAAAGGAAGGGTTTATAGGTCATTTTGTTCAGGTAATAAATGTTTATTTGCATAAGTAATGTGCACAGATT
>CAZSCK010000013.1:0-41119 GCA_964605385.1 uncultured Thioalkalispiraceae bacterium | reverse complement strand
AGGTCATTTTGTTCAGGTAATAAATGTTTATTTGCATAAGTAATGTGCACAGATTGATTAATAAACACATCAAATAGATCGGGATCAATATGCCCTGTTTCACTCATTTTTTTCAATATTGAAAGTGCTTGGGAAAGTTTCATAGGTTCTTTGTAAGGCCTGTCACGTGCAGTAAGCGCTTCGAAGACATCGGCAATGGCCATAATTCTGGCTTGCACAGACATTTCATCCTTCTTTAAACCTTTAGGAAAACCTTTACCATCAACACGCTCATGATGACCGCCCGCATATTCAGGAACATTTTGTAAATGTTTTGGGAATGGTAAGGTGTCTAACATTTTAACGGTTGCACCAATATGATTATTAATAATATCGCGTTCTTCTTCAGTTAGCGTTCCCTTTACAATACACAAATTATCAATTTCATCCTGATTTAAAAGCGGTTGTATTATTCCCCGCTTGTCTTTCCACTTTAGTTTTGCACAGTTCTTTATTTTATTAATATCTTCTTCACTCATAAACTCACCGCCTTTATTATGGCGACGAATAAATTCTCCCGCTTCTTTTAGAGTCTTAACTTTTTCTTCATACACCCTGTTCGCTTCATCGCTCTTTATTCCATTAGCGATACTTGTCAGCCTTTCAATTTCAGCATCACGTTTTATTATTTCCAGACGCAAATCAATTAAATCTATGCGATCAACTATACGCTCAAGCTTGGTTGATTTATCCATAACGTATTCTGGTGTAGTCAATTTCCCACAATCATGCAACCAGGCGGCAACTTCAAGTTCATAACGATCATCCTTGGTCATTAAAAACTTTTTAAACTCCCCCTTTTTCATATTATGAACAGCATCGGCAAGTAACATAGTGATAACAGGTAATCGCTTACAATGGCCACTTGTGTGCGGTGATTTTTCATCGATCGCGGTGGCGATGAGCTGAACTAAAGAACTAAATAATTCATTCGAACTATCAATTAATTCTTTGTTAGTAATAGCAACAGCAGCCTGACTGGCTAATGATTCAACTAAATGCTGATCTTCCTCGCTAAAAGGAATAATATTTTCTGTGCCTGCAGATTTCGCATTAATTAACTGCAAAACACCAATCACATCATTTTCATGATTTTTCATAGGAACAGCTAAAAAAGATTGTGAATGATAACCTGTGCTTTTATCAAACTCGTACGTTCCTGAAAAATCATAACCCTCTGTATTATAAGCATCAACAATATTAATGGGCCTGCCTTCAATAACAGATCGAGTGACTACCATACTCAAATTTGCCAGGCCATCATCATTATATAAACTTACAGGTTTAAAATTAATAGGTTTATCCGTATTACCACCAAGATGAATACCGAGTGAATCTGTTTGCACAACAACCATCTCAAGTTTTTTATCAGCATTTAACAGATAGAGGGTTCCGCCATCTGCATTAGTAATTTTTTTAGCGCCAGCTAAAATTTGTTCGAGAAGACTTGAGAAGTTTTTTTCAGCCGATAAGGCAATACCCACTTCATTAAGAAGATTGATTTTTCTAAATACACTATTGATTTTGTTGTTCAACGGGGGCCAATTCTCTACTTATAAATAATAGATAATTTTTACGGCATACTAAAATAGAAGTAAAGCTGAAAATAGTAAAAGTTGAAACCAGATCACTATATGTATATAAATACCTGAACATAAAACAAAAAAAGGCTTCATCGTTTCATCGATAAAGCCTTTTTATAAAATATTGGGAAGGAAAAAATATCCTATTAATATATTACGTAATCGTAAATAACTTCTCAAAATTAGAAATAGCAAATATTTTTTTAATATCAGCATTACAGCCCGTGATAGTAATCTTCGCAGCTTCATTTCCAGCATGTTCACGCAACAATAAAAGCATACCTAATGCTGAACTATCAATATACTCAGTACCTGACATATCAATAGAGTATTGAGCATTTGATTTTTCATTTCTATAAATATTTCGAAAATCATGATGTGCATTAAAATCAAACCGGCCAGTAATTTTAATTTCTACTGAATCACCATTACCACTTACATTACCTGAAATTGCCATACTTTATTCCTTACTATGTTGTTAGCCATACTCTCTTTCTACTAGAATAGCTCGAAGTCTACATAAGAACAACTTTAAAGCTTCTTGAACCATTGTGCTTAAATATAACGGCATAAAAATATAAAACTTTAGTTTGTAAAAAAAAAACCCCACAAATATGTGAGGCTTAAAAAATTTGCGCTACCGCGCAAGGGGAGGAAACTACCTAACTACACTAAAGAACAATTAAATAATGCTCTGTAATTAAGTTATCGACGCGCCTTACCGTTATCTTTAATTTATTTTGTTTTTTAACCTATTGTTATTTATAGGTTTTATTAAATATCTAAATTTATTTTAATTTAACAGCTAAAACTTTCCTTATTTCAACCATACACATGCACCACCACTAAGATCGTTAATCCCCACTAAACGAGCCTCATGTAAAGCAAGTTCCTCACTTGAAGGGGATATTACTCTTAAATTACCTGATTCAATATTCACCATTCTAGGTTTACTAAGCTCAAATTCATTACCTATACCACCAGAATTTCCACCAAGCGATAACATCGTTTGACCACCGGTCATGGCTAAATAAGTTTCAGCTAAAATCTCGGCATCAAGTAATGCACCATGTAAATCACGCTGTGAATTATCAATATCATAACGTTTACATAGCGCATCGAGATTATTCTTCTGTCCCGGATGCATTTTTCGCGCTAAAACAAGCGTATCCAGAACCGTAGAGATTTTTTCTACATGATTATTTTGCTGATTAAGCAGACTAAGCTCATGATCAATAAACCCCACATCAAACGGTGCATTATGAATAACTAACTCAGCACCCCGAATAAAGTTAAGGAAATCGTCGACAATATCGGCAAAAAGCGGTTTATCTGCAAGAAAAGCCGTACTAATTCCATGAACTTCTTCAGCCCCCTCATCAATCTCTCGCTCAGGATTAATATATTGGTGATAACGCTTACCTGTGACTTTTCGATCAATCACTTCGACGCAACCAATTTCAATAATCCGATGGCCTAAGCGGGGTTCAAGACCGGTTGTTTCTGTATCGAGTACTATTTGGCGCATTTTTACCTCTTTGTCCGGTTTTATACCAATTAAGCCTAAAGCTCATCAATTCCCTGATTCGCTAACTCATCTGCAATCTCATTTTCAACATGACCACTATGGCCTTTTACCCATGCCCATTCAATATCATGGCTTTCACGTGCTTTGTCCAAACGTTGCCAGAGGTCGACATTTTTTACAGGTTTTTTAGCAGCGGTTTTCCAGCCTCTTTTTTTCCAGTTGATCATCCACTCATTAATACCTTTTAAGACGTATTGTGAATCACTGGTCACTTTAACCTTGCATTCGTGGTTTAAGCTTTCTAGTGCTTGTATCACCGCCATGAGCTCCATACGGTTGTTAGTCGTCTCAGTCTCACCGCCAAACATGCGTTTTTCATGTCCATTAAAGCGCAGTAAAACGCCCCAACCGCCAGGCCCGGGGTTTCCCCGACAGGCGCCATCAGTAAAAGCTTCAATCACATCGCTCACAATTTATTCCTGTTTATTGTTTCTACTTTCAGACCCTTAGCAACAACCTGACTGCGTGAACGCCAGCTTGGACGAATGGGGGTTAATGTCACAACACGCTTACGTGCCACAAGCACATAACCCGCACCTAAATTCGGCAAAAAACGTCGAACGATATTTCCTAAAAAACCCATTTTTTTGCTTATTTTCTCATTTTGTATAGGTAGTTGGTAGAAATACCCCTTACACTGAACCACATCAAAACCTAAAAGTGCCAACCAGTCCACTACTCGAGAAGCAGAAAGAAATCGTGCATTCCAGGGTGCTTGTTTTGTCCAAAAGAGAAAAAAACGAACAATATTCCAAACACTCCACGGATTGAAACCAAGAATAACAACATGCCCTTCTGCAATCAAAACTCGCTCTACTTCACGTAATACTTGATGCGGTTCTGCAGAAAAATCTAATACATGAGGCAAAATAGCTATATCAATGCTGTCTGACTTCATTGGCAAATGAGCCAGATTTGCCTGACAACTAACCCCTTGATTTATAACGTAATCTAAACAAATTCGTGTCGAAACCCGGCTGCTTTTAAGCCAATTCCCGGCTTCTCTTTCAGCTTTAATTTCAGGGCAGCCACACTGTAAGAGGAAATAACCAAATAAATCAGGCAAATACTCATCGAATATGGACTTTTCACTTTCCGCTAACCGCTGCCCTAAGGAAGAGGAGTACCAAAGTTGAAATTGTTGCCAGACTTTAATTTCATCACGCACTAATTGACGCTGTTGAAATGTCTTTTTTAATCCTTGTACAAATTTTGGCAACATAATTTATCTGAAACTCCTGATTTTGCTGTAGTTGGCATTCTGTTTTAGAAGAGTTGACCCGCTGCTACTTAATACATACCATATGCACATAACATATAATAAACCCTATCTTATTAAAATCACTAGAAATTTTATAATGCTGACACAATTAATTTTTGATAAAAATGCTGCAAATCCCCCAAAAACCTTTATCCAGTTTTTATCTCTTTCATTAGTTACTCTATTTCTTAGTGGTTGCTTGCATCAACCTGTTCAGGAAAATACAAACTTAGTCAGCAAAACAAAAACAACGGTTGTTGCAACTAATAAAGTATTAACTGAAGAAGAGTTATATCCTCTCACGCGACTCGACACATGGGAACGTATTCGTAATGGTTTTGATTTACCCGATGTGCAACACAAACGCATACAACAAGAATTAAATTGGTTTAAACGTCATCCAGAATACATGAAGCGCGTAGTTAAACGTGCTCGCCCCTATTTACATTATATTATTGAAACAGTTGAAGCCGCAGGCATTCCTTCTGAGATTGCTCTACTTCCGATTGTTGAAAGCGCCTTTCAACCTTTTGCTTATTCACATGGTCGTGCCGCAGGTATCTGGCAATTTATTCCAGCCACAGGAAAACGTTATGGATTAAAACAAAACTGGTGGTATGACGGCCGCCGTGATGTTTATGCTTCAACTAAAGCGGCAATAAGATTATTAAAAAAATTAAACCAGAATTTTAAAGGCGACTGGATGCATGCACTGGCCGCCTATAATACGGGTGATGCACGGGTTAAACGATCAATTCGTCGCAATAAACGGCGCGGCAAATCAACTGACTTCTTTGCTTTAAAGTTACCAAAAGAAACACGTGCTTATGTACCAAAGTTACTTGCACTAAAAATAATCATAAATGATCCTGAAGCTTATGGCATTGAACTTGATAATATTCCAGATGAACCCTACTTTGAACAAGTTAAACTTGATAGCCAGATTGATCTAGCACTTGCAGCAGAGATGGCTGACTTACCGCTTGATGATCTTTATCGCTTAAACTCTGGTTACAACCGCTGGGCAACTTCACCAAACGGCCCATATGATTTATTGATACCTGTCACCCATGTAGAAGGATTCAAAACTAAATTAGCCGAACTCCCAGCTAACAAACGTATCAAGTGGGTTCGTCATCGTATACGTAAAGGTGAAACGTTGGGTACAATCGCACAAAAATTTCATACCAGTGTTCGCACCATTAAACGCGTGAACCGCTTACGTGGAAAAATAATTCGTGTTGGACGTAGATTAACAATACCTGTTGCAAGCCGTTCATTGCGTGAATATCGCTTGAGTGCAAATCAACGTAAAAGTAAATTACAAAATATTCCCCGCCAAGGGCGCAAGGTTTCTCACATCGTACAACAAGGCGATACCTTCTGGGATCTGGCACAGTACCACCGCGTTGGTGTTCGACAACTTGCGAAATGGAATAGCATGGCACCACGTGATCGTTTACAAGCAGGACAACATTTAATTATTTGGTCACGTCGTGGTAGTTCTGTTTCTTCAGAAGTCGACTTAGAAAATCTATCTGCACCACCGCGTCGTAGCATTACTAAACGTATTGGATATCGTGTAAGAAATGGCGATTCATTAGCAAGAATTTCTAGTAAGTTTAAAGTCTCTATTAGTCAGCTAAAACGCTGGAATAGAAGTGTACGGACTAAAAAACATATACAGCCAGGTCAATGGTTAACATTAATTGTTGATGTGGCTCGACAATCAGGTAGTTGATAAACCCTTTAAAATAAATTTTATTGCACTTTATTATTAATGAGCAGCTCTGAATAACCCATATCTTCTTTAAGAATATGATTGTTAAGCCAGTTTTTTAAAAAAACCATTAATTCCTCAGACAAGTTGAAGTTAGCATCTTCTGATTTTGTTTTTAAATCGAGTAACTTTGTTTTAATGTTTTCATGTGATGCTAAATGTTCTTTAGTTGCAACATAATTTTTACTTGTAAATAAACTTTCTTCATATATGAAATGCGCTATTGCATAGTTAATGATTTTTTTTAAAATTAACTTAGCATCAGACTGTCCTTTGCCTATTTCTATTGATATGTGTAAATCATTTATTAAAGCAATTAACACCTTATGTTGACG
This sequence comes from uncultured Thioalkalispiraceae bacterium, assembly GCA_964605385.1. GTDB lineage: Bacteria > Pseudomonadota > Gammaproteobacteria > UBA6429 > Thiohalophilaceae > JAGLTQ01. The sequence goes on along the minus strand of CAZSCK010000013.1, from coordinate 34,533 downwards.
ATCAATCGAGGGGACACCTACAGATAAATTATCATTCCATTCATAAAACATATTTCAACTCATTATTTTCAACTAAAGCACTGCCAGCATAACATATAATGGCAGTGGTTATTAAAATATATGTTAACAACTATAAACAATGGCAGTTCTTAATCTCTAAATAATGATGCTTGTAATAAAGTTTTTGTATATTTATCTTTAGGATTTTTAAACAAGTCTTCGGTCAAACCTTCTTCAACCACTTCTCCGTTGCGCATAACAATAACTTTATGTGCCATGGCACGAATCACTCTCAAGTCATGCGTGATAAATAAATAACTTATATTGTGTTTTTGTTGCAGGCTATTTAATAATTCTAAAACCTGTTTCTGCACAGAAACATCTAATGCACTGGTAGGTTCATCAAGCAAAATAAGTTTAGGTTCTAATATAACAACGCGTGCAATCGCAATGCGTTGTCGTTGGCCACCAGAAAACTCATGTGGATAACGTGTAAGCATTGATTCATCTAAACCAACTTCATCCAATATTATTTTTATCTTTTGGTAACGTTCAGTTTCAGAAAGTTCTGAAAAATGAATAAGTAAACCCTCTTCAAAAATTTGTTTAATAGTCATTCTTGGCGATAAAGAGGAAAAGGGATCCTGAAAAACAACTTGTATGTCTTTACGTAATGGTCTTAGTTTGCGCTGAGTCAAATTACTAATAGTTTCACCATTTAAAATAATATCACCTTCACAACTTTGCAAACGTAATAAACACATGCCAAGTGTTGTTTTACCAGAACCGGATTCTCCAACAATGCCCAGCGTTTCAGCCTGGTTCAATACCAGGGAAACATTATCAACAGCTTTAACATCACCGATTTTTTTATTAAAAAATCCAGCTTTAATCGGGAAGTAGCAACGAATATTTTTAGCTTTTAATAACTCAATTTTTTTGCTTTCTTCCTGAGCTGAAACCAGGGTCTCTGGTTGGCTATTCAAAAGATGTTGCGTGTATTCATGCTGAGTATTAGCAAACAAATCAGCCACGTTATTTTGTTCAACAATTTCGCCCTCTTTCATTACACAAACATAATCTGCAAAGCGTTTAACCATGCTTAAGTCATGCGTAATCATTAATACCGCCATACCAAACTCTTTTTGCAGATCTTCCAGTAACTCAATAATTTGCGCTTGTATGGTGACATCTAATGCTGTGGTCGGTTCATCGGCAATTAATAATTTGGGCTGACAGGCTAATGCCATTGCAATCATAACGCGTTGTCGTTGACCGCCCGATAACATATGTGGATAAGCATCAAAACGTTTGTCCGGTTCAACAATACCTGTGCGATCAAGTAGCTCGATCATATGTAACCGGGCTTTAGCGCGTGATATGTTTTTGTGTACAATCAGGCTTTCAATTAATTGCTCACCAATACGATAAACAGGATTAAGCGCAGTCATTGGTTCCTGAAAGATCATGGCAATATCCTGACCACGAATTTTTCGCATATCACCTTCATTTAATGACAATAAATTATCACCATTAAACTCAATCTCCCCCTGGAGATAATGTGTCTGCCGAAGGTCGTGTAACTTTAGTATAGAAAGCGCAGTCACTGATTTACCCGAACCCGACTCCCCTACCAGCGCAAGTTTCTGTCCTTCGTACAAATCGAAACTTATATTACGAACAACTGAAGTTAAGGGTTCAGGTGGAAGACCAAATGCCACTTCGAGGTTACGAATAGATAATAAAGGCTTTATATTTTGTTTAAATTCAGTCAATAGATATTCCTACAAACATAAGTATTTACTGTCATTGCGAGGAAGTATTGGAAATGCAATTTCCAATATTAACGCGTCAATCTCATGTTTAAGCGTATTATTCATGAGATTGCCGCAGTCATTTTATTCCCTCGCAATGACGGATGCATAAAAAATTTCTTTCGATTAGAAACATACTTACCCACGTCGCGTATCCAGGGCTTCACGTAATGCTTCACCAATAAAAATTAATAACATTAACGTTCCAACAAGCACAACAAAGGTAGTCATTGAAAGCCACCATGCTTCTATATTATCTTTTCCTTGTGCTAGCAACTCACCAAGGCTCGGTGTTGATGGTGGTACACCAAGCCCTAGAAAATCTAAACTGGTTAAGGCTAAAATAGCACCACTAATACGGAAAGGTAAAAAAGTGACAACGGGGGTCATACTATTGGGTAATAAATGACGGAACATAATCGCTCGATTTGATAAACCTAAGGCGCGTGCGGCTTTAACATATTCCATATTGCGACCACGTAAAAACTCTGCACGCACATAATCTGCCAATCCCATCCAACCAAAAACAGAAAGCAAAACAATCAAAAGCAACACACTGGGTTCAAATAGTGAAGCAAAAATAATCAGCAAGTAAAGCTCAGGCATTGAACCCCAGATTTCAATAACACGTTGCGCATATAAATCTATCTTGCCACCAAAATAACCTTGCACTGCACCGGCAACTACTCCGATTGCAACACCAATAATTGTTAACACAAAGGCAAACAATACAGATAAACGAAAACCATAAATCAACCGAGCTAAAACATCTCGACCGCGATCATCTGTACCTAATAAATTATCCTGTGATGGTGCAGCAGGGTTTGGGCGTTGACTGTAATAATTAATTGTGTCGTAACGAAAGGGATTCGGTGGATAAATAGCCCAGTTACCATTTTCATTTAGAAGTGTTCTAACATACGGATCAACATAGTCTGCCTCTGTTTCAAAATCACCACCAAATGTTGTTTCCGGATAAACTTTTAATACTGGAACATAAAATGAGTTTTGGTAATAAATCAGCAAAGGTTTATCGTTACTTAAAATTTCGGCAAACAAACTCAATCCAAATAAAATAACAAACAACCAAAGACTGTAATAACCACGCTTATTTGCTTTAAAGCGTTTCCAGGAACGATTAATTTCTTTTTCTGGTTTTGATGTGTTTTTTTTAATATTCATGATTAATTATGCTTAATTGTTCTGGGACTCAAACTGAATGCGAGGATCAACCAGTACATAACTTAAATCAGTAATTAATTTCGCCACCAAACCTAATAAAGTAAAAAGGTATAACGAACCTAAGACCACTGGATAATCACGTTTTAAAATAGATTCATAAGCCAACAAACCTAAACCATCTAAGGAGAAAATAGTTTCGATAAGAATACTACCTGCGAAAAAAGCACCAATAAACGCACTGGGAAAACCTGTCACCAAAGGAATCATTGCGTTTCGAAAAACATGTTTATATAAAACAGTATTTTCCGTTAAACCTTTTGCTCTTGCGGTTAACACATACTGCTTTCTGATTTCTTCAAGAAAACTGTTTTTAGTTAAAATCGTCATCACCGCAAAACTACCGACGACTAACGAGATAACCGGCAAAGTAATATGCCAGAGATAATCAGTCACCTTGCCAAACCAGCTCAATGTTTCCCAGTTATCGGATGTTAAACCACGCAAAGGAAATAAATCCCAGAAGCTTCCGCCACCAAATAATACAAGAAGAAAAATACCTAAAACAAACCCGGGGATCGCATAACCAATTAAAATAACTGTACTACTAAAGATATCAAAGGGTGTTCCATCTTTTACTGCTTTAATAATACCCAGGGGTATACAACTTAAATAAACGAGAAAAAAGGTCCATAAACCTAAACTAATAGAAACGGGAAGCTTTGAGGCCATTAATTGCACAACAGATTGTTGATGATAATAACTATCACCTAAATCAAAACGTATATAGTTGCCAATCATAGTAAAAAAACGTTCAGTAGCAGGTTTATCAAAACCATATAATTTATTTAACTCTGCCAGTTTTTCTTTATCTAACCCTGCATTACCACGATATAAACGTTGACTGCCACCACCTGCTTCACCTTGAGCTTGACCTTGTGTTTGCATTTTATGAATCAATTGCTCAACAGGACCACCGGGAACAAACTGAGTCACCACAAAAGTCAGCAACATTACCCCAAACAAAGTGGGAATCATTAGTAACAGTCTTTTTAAAATATAAGCAGCCATTATTTAGTCCATACCGATTTCATTTTTTCCACCAACTACTTAACACCCAGCTTTCAGCTGAAAAATATAACGGTAGTTTTTTTGGATAAGAAAATTTATCCCAGTAAGCTAAACGATGTACCGCAATATACCAGTTCGGTATTAAATATTCTTCATGTAGCATCACACGATCCAGAGCACGGGCAGCAATAACGACTTCTTCGCGATTTTTAGCAAACACAATATGATCAATGAGTTTATCAACAACTTTATTATTGATACCAATTAAATTGCGCGATCCTTCTTCATTTGCGGAAGATGAATGCCATAAATTGTAAAGCTCATTACCGGGAGATTGAGATTGCGGGTAAGATGCAACCATTAGATCAAAATCAAAAGTGCGATTGCGTCTAATATAGAGCGAAACATCAACGGTTCGATAATGTAACAAGATACCTAATTTACGTAGGTTATAAGCAAAAGGCGCTAAAATTCGTTCAAAACCTTTTTGTGCCAGTAAAACATCAAACTCAAATCGCAGTCCATCCTTGTTTTGTAAAACACCCTCTTTCACAAACCAGCCAGCCTCTTTTAAAAGTGCAGCAGCTGTTATTAAATTTTTTCGTAAATCACCTTTATTTTTTGTTGAAGGCGGTGTCCAAACTTTATTGAATACCACATCGGGAAGATATTTTCGATAACGATTTAATAGCGCCAGTTCTTTACCTTTGGGCAATCCACTTGAAGCAAGCTCACTATTACTAAAGTAACTATCACAACGTGTATATTGATTATAAAAAAGCATGCTATTTGACCAATTAAAGTCAAAGGCCAACGTTAACGCACGTCGCACACGTTTATCTTTGAACAATGGTCGACGAGTATTGAAAACAAAACCTTGCATACCGGCATTATTATGATGTTTTAATTCTTCTTTAATTATTTTTTTCGAATCAAACTTTTCGCCAACATAATCACGTGCCCACTGCTTGGAATGATTAACTAATTTAAAATCAAACTCACCCGCTTTTAATGCCTCTAACATGACCGTATTATCTTTATAATATTTATAAACTATCGTATCAAAATTAAACATGCCTTTGCGGCTAGGCAGATCTTTCGCCCAGTAATTTTTGTTGCGTTGATAAGTGATATCTCTTCCTAAAGAATATTTTTCAATAGTATAAGGGCCACTGCCAATCGGTTTTTTTCGTGACAACTTATCAAACGCCTCTCCTTCTATCCACTTATGCGAAAAAACAGGAATTTGCGCCGTAATAAGATGTAACTCAGGATTAACTCGTGTAAATTCAAAACGAATTGTTCTGTTATTTACAATCACGGCTTGTTTTATGTCACTCCAGTAAAAACGATAACTGGGATGTCCTTTATCACTTTTAATGGTGTCAAAAGATATTTTTACATCTTTCGCTAATATTGGACTACCATCAGAAAATCGTGCAAGTGGATTAAGTTTGAAGGTAACAGAGAGTTTATTTTTTGCTAATTCAATATCATTCGCAATATGCCCATAAAGACTATATGGCTCATCGGTACTCTGCACCATTAATGTTTCAAAAATCAAATCCCCCAAACCCTCAACGGAGACACCTTTTAGAATATATGGATTAAAACTATCGAAATTCCCAAAACCCGGTAAGATAATTTTCCCACCTTTAGGGGCATCTGGATTCACATAGTCAAAGTGTTTGAAATTAGCGGGATATTTTGGTGTATAACCCAGGCCAATAGAGGGCGCGGCAATAGCAACTATCTGGGGTATAAAAAAAAGACTAACTAAAGCTAATTGTTTAAAAATCCGCACTCACTATTTCCTGTATGACATCATTGTTATTATTTTTAGTCGCAATATTCTGTCTGAATATTACCTTAAATTGACCAGATTAGTATAATGAAACTCCCCTGAAAGCAAACACTCATCATACTTTGATTTTAAAGCCAAACATTGCTTTAATACTCATCACGAAAGCATTATCATTAGCTTATAAAAGTAAAATAACTAATTATTAATATACTATCTTAAGAAATATCTTAGGATAAGAAACAGAGGAATACATTATGGGTTTTCTACAAGGCAAACGTGCTCTTATTGTTGGTTTAGCCAGCAACCGTTCTATCGCCTGGGGAATTTCACAAGCCATGCGCCGCGAAGGTGCTGAACTTGCCTTTACCTACCAAAACGAAAAATTGCAGGATCGTGTTGCCAAAATGGCTGCGGAACTGGATTCAGAAATCATTGTTCCCTGCGATGTTAGCAGTGATGAACAAATTGAGAATGTATTTACTGAACTCGACAATTACTGGGATGGTTTAGACATTATTATTCATTCGGTTGCTTTTGCACCACGTAATGAACTCGAAGGCGATTATCTGGATAACGTCACGCGTGATGGTTTCCGCCTGGCGCATGAAATCAGCTCTTACAGTTTTGCTGCTTTAGCAAAAGCGGGTCGTAATATGATGGAAGGCCGTGACGGCGCATTATTAACACTAAGCTATTTAGGTGCTGAACGTGCTATGCCCAACTACAACGTCATGGGACTCGCAAAAGCCAGCCTGGAAGCCAATGTACGCTACATGTCACAAAGCCTCGGCCCTGATGGCATTCGTGTAAATGGCATTTCAGCAGGCCCGATTAGAACATTAGCCGCAGCGGGGATCAGTAATTTCCGTAAAATGCTCAGTGAAGTTGAAAAAACAGCACCTCTACGCCGCAACGTTACTATTGAAGATGTAGGCAATGCAGCTGCATTCCTTTGTTCTGATTTAGCCTCAGGCATTACCGGTGAAATTACTTATGTTGATGCTGGTTACAGCACAATTGGTATGCGTCCACTAGATGCTGAATAATTTTAGCTTCAACGAGTATTAAAAAAGGCCACTTTTTAGCGGCCTTTTTTGATTTTGTAGGTCGGCTCTTTAGGCCGACGCGATGCTGATATATCAGCGGTTGTTCTCGAATAGCACATTTTTTAATAAAGAGTTATTTGGTTTCTATATATCGCACCGTCGGCCTGAAGACCGACCTACAAAATTTAAATTAAAGCACCCTTTCTTCCTGCAAAATATTTTCTTCACCTTCTAAGCGGGCAATGATCACAGCACCAACTGAATCACTAAAGACATTCACCGAGGTTCTAAACATGTCCAGGATTCGATCAACGGCTAAAATTAATCCCAACGCTTCCACAGGCAAACCAATTACACCAAGAATAATGGTTATCGCAACTAAACTGGCCGCAGGAATTCCCGCTACACCGATAGAAGTTAACAACGCCACCAGCACCACGGTAAATTGCACGGTAAAACTTAATTCTAATCCATAGGCCTGGGCTATAAACATCGCAGCAACGCACTCATACAACGCAGTACCATCCATATTCACAGTGGCACCCAGTGGTAAAACGAAAGATGTCGTTTTATTTGAAACACCCGCATTCTGCTCAACACATTCCATCGTTAGCGGCAACGTAGCCGAAGAAGATGCGGTAGAAAAAGCAGTTAATAATGCAGGAGCCATTGCCTGAAAATGACGCTTTGGACTGACCTTAGCGATAAATTTAAGCATCAAAGGAAGCACAACCAGTACATGGGTTGCCAATGCAAATACTACACTGAGGAAGAACCAGCCTAAGGTAGATGCCAGGCTGAGTATTTCATTACTATCCATACCCGCGATGACTTTTGCGACTAAAGCGAAAACACCAATGGGAGCAAATTTCATCACCACGTCGGTGATTTTCATCATAACTTCTAAAATACCCTGCCAGAAATTATATTGTGCTTCAGCATAGGCTTCTTCAATTTTGGTTATAAAATAACCAAATAAAATAGCAAAAAAGATCAAACCTAAAAGCTGTCCATTTGCCGCAGCAGCAACAACATTTGCAGGTACCATATCAAGGAAAACACCAGCAATATCACCCACTCCCCGTTCAGCAACTTTTTCAGCAGCAATTTTTCCCTGCTCAATATCAAGTCCTAAAACAACCTGAGCAGGTTGACCATCAATTATTCCAGGGGTCAAAGCATTAACAAAAAACAAGCCCAACAAGATTGCAAATAAACTGGTGGTTGCATAATAAAGTAGTGTTCGTCCCCCCATACGTGCTAAACCCTCACCACCACCAATGCCTGCGACACCAACAATAATGGAAGAAACAATTAAAGGGATAATGATCATCTTTAACGCATTCATGAACAATGCACCAAAGAAAGAGAAAATTTCGTAGAAAGTAATACCGGCAATTCCGGCTGTTTTACCGGCAAAGATACCCGCAACAACTGCGAACACTAGCGCAATAAGAATTTGCCAATGTAGCTTAAGATTTAATATTTTTTTAAACATGATTTCCCCTCATCAAAAAATTTCTTAAATAAAGACCTTTACCGTATCTGTGTAAAGGTCTCTATTCAAAATCAGAAACAAACCAGGCTTATTTATAATTATTAGCTGTTATTGATTTGTTCCTGCTTCAGTATCAAGTGCATTTTTAGAAATTGTAATGTCAGCTTGAGATCTTAAATATTGCACAAATGAATCGTAATCTGCGTTACCTGTGATCTGTGTAATCCGATCATAATCTGCTTTACCTTCACTCACTTCTTCTACTTTAAACAATGCAATCACTGCCTGACTACCTGCGGCTAAAGCAACCTTATCCCAATTTGTTTTTTCAACCAGTGGCTTTGGCATAGCAAAAACATATTTTCGCAGTTGTTCAGATAATGTTGCTTTCTTTTCTGTCTTACGTGTTATCCAGGCTGGACTATTCCACTTAACTTCCGGGTAACGTTTTTGAACGGAATCAATGCTTTCATTATTTTGTACGCGGGTAAGGATATCTGATGTTACATCCTGTGCTTTTTTACTGGCTTGTTGTTGCAATAAAGTATTTTCAATACGTGACTTCACTTTATCTAAAGGTTGTACTGATGCAGCCTGATGTTGCTTCACTCTTAAAACGACCAATTGAGTATCAGACAATTCAAGTAACTCACTATTACGACCTTGTTTAAGGACGTCATCACTAAAAGCAGCACTTAAAATTTTAGGGTTAGCAAAAATCCCTGCTGTTCCACGACGAGTGATTAATGTACTGATTTTAACTTTTAAACCTAACGCATCAGCAACAGGTTCAAGTGAATCTGGAGTTTCATAACTAAGATTATTCATTTGTTCAGCATCGTCAAAGAATACTTTGCCTGCTTGCTGATATTTAAGTTCTTTTTGAATGGCAACTTTAACCTCAGCAAAAGGCTTTAACTTATTATCTGCTTTAATCAGGATGTGGCGTACTTTACGTTCTTCTGGATCACCTGCACGAATATCATCCAGCTGAATAAGCTGAAACCCTGCTTCTGATTTAATAACCCGGCTAACTTCACCTTTCTTTAAAGCAAAAACAACTTTATCAAATTCTTCTTCAACACCTCGAGTGACATAACCTAAAACGCCACCTTGTTTTGCTGAACCTTTATCCTGAGAATATTTTTTCGCTAAAGTGGCAAAATCAGTACCTTGTTGAATTTGCTTACGTAATTCTGTGATTTTCTTTTCAGCCGCAGCATCATCATTCGCCATATAACTTTCTGGTGAGCTTTCATAATGTTGTTTCACCATTTCATCGGTGACTTCCTGCAACGCAGCAACATCATCCATATTCAATTCAATATATTCGAGCTGTACTTTTTCAGTGGTTAAATATAACTGACCATTTTTTTCATAGTGTGATTGAATATCAGCATCACTGATTTTAATTAATTTGCGGTAAGGCTCAACAGAAATATCAAAATAACCAATTTCACGTTTTTGATTTTCTAATACCGCTAACGTTGTTTTCTCTTTTTCAGTTAAAAATGCACTTGCACTAATTGCTGCACGAATTTGCTGTGAAGCAATATCGCGTGACAAATCATATTCAAAGGCTTCACCATTTATGCCCTGCAAAGATAAAACTTCTTTATATCTTTTTGCAGAAAACACGCCGTCTTCCTGGAAAGCTTCATATTTTTTAATTTTTTCAAAAACCTGTTCTGCTGAAGCCAAATAACCTTGCTCATGCAGCATTTGGTTCATTACTTCCTGAGTAATTAAACCCTGCAGTACTTCATTTTTTACTCTGGCAGTTCCAAACATTTCAGGGCGATATTGCTCACCAAACATTTTACGTAAACGTTCCTGATAATTTTGATAGGCGCGCGTTAATGCAGAGCTACTAATCTCAACATCATTAACAGATGCGGCAACAACTTTTGAAGCTCCGGATAAATAACTTCCTAAACCAAACAAGGCAAAAGAAACTACGATTAAACCCACAACTATCCAGACAAGGACACCTTGAGCGTTATTACGAATTGCTTGCAACATAATTTAAACTTTTCTATTTATAATTAATTTGAACGTTATTATACGTAGTTTATTGTTTATTGTATTTATATATTCAGTATAAAAAAAGGCGCAACCTGTACAGATTGCGCCTTTAGAATAGTGGCGGAGCGGACGGGACTCGAACCCGCGACCCCCGGCGTGACAGGCCGGTATTCTAACCAGCTGAACTACCGCTCCGCGATTTGGTGGGTGGTACAGGGATCGAACCTGTGACCCTCGCCTTGTAAGGGCGATGCTCTACCAGCTGAGCTAACCACCCCCTGTTCGAACGCGCGCTAGTTTAATGCATCCTTAAATGCTTTACCAGCTTTAAATCCAGGATTTTTTGATGCTTTGATTTGAATCTCTTCACCAGTACGAGGGTTACGACCCACGCGTGCTGCACGGTCACGTACAGTAAAGGTACCAAAGCCTGCAATAGCAACTTGATCGCCGTTTGCTAAAGTATTAATGATGCTGCTTACCATTGTATCAACAGCACGAGCTGCTGCTGCTTTTGAAATGTCTGCACTTTCTGCAACTGCTTCTACGAGTTCTGATTTATTCACTTAATTCTCCCCCTATGGAATGACAAAAATAATACCACCCACTAAAAAATTAAGGGGCAGTTTTAAATAATTATTTAACTATGGATTTATACCAATGCCAACTAGGCATGGTCAAGCAATCTGTGCACAGTTTACTTGTATAAGCGCATAAAACCAGCACTATTTAGTGAGTTTGCATATTTGTGCTATCACTTTTTTTAGATTTGCTCACTTTTCCACCAGTTTCAGCTTTAGATAAAGCTTTTGGTGAATGTGCTAATGCCTCTTGCAAAACTTCATCAATCCAACGAACAGGTTTAATATCCAGATTTTCTTTTACGTTATCCGGAATCTCCGTTAAATCTTTACGATTTTCTTCTGGAATTAATACCGTTTTAATTCCTGCTCGATGTGCAGCAAGTAATTTTTCTTTCAAACCACCAATCGGCAATACTTCACCACGTAAGGTAATCTCACCGGTCATCGCGACATCATTACGAACAGCGATACCTGTCAAAGCTGAAACTAACGCGGTACACATACCAACACCTGCGCTTGGACCATCTTTTGGAATAGCACCTTCAGGAACGTGAACATGAATATCATTTTTCTCAAAGACTTCATCTTTAATACCTAAAACAGAAGAACGACTTCTTACTACTGTCATAGCCGCTTGTATAGACTCTTTCATGACATCGCCAAGTTGACCTGTAACACTCGTTTTGCCTTTACCGGGTAATACAGCGGTTTCAATGGTTAACAACTCACCGCCAACCTCAGTCCAGGCTAAACCATTCACCTGCCCCACTTGATCATTCTCATCAATAACACCATAACGGAAACGTTCTACACCTAAATATTTTTCCAGGTTATCTCCGGTGATATCAACATGAGAAACATCTTTTTCAAGTAAAATTTCTTTTACAACTTTACGACACAACTTAGCTATTTCACGTTCCAGGTTACGTACACCTGCTTCACGGGTATAGTTACGGATAATTCCACGAACAGCATCTTCACCAATACTAATTTCGTCGTCTTTTAATCCATTGTTTTCAATTTGTTTTTTCACTAAATAACGCATTGCGATATTTAGCTTTTCATCTTCGGTATAACCCGATAAACGAATCACTTCCATTCGATCCAGTAACGGACCTGGAATATTCATTGTATTTGAAGTCGCAACAAACATGACTTCAGACAAATCATAATCCACTTCCATATAGTGATCATTGAATGTGTGATTTTGTTCTGGATCTAATACTTCTAATAAAGCTGAAGCGGGATCACCACGAAAGTCCATCGCCATTTTATCAATTTCATCTAACAGGAATAATGGGTTACGCGTTTCAACCTTGGATAAATTTTGAATAATTTTACCTGGCATTGAACCGATGTAAGTACGGCGATGACCACGTATTTCTGCTTCGTCACGTACGCCACCTAATGCCATGCGCATAAATTTACGATTCGTTGCACGTGCAATTGATTTACCGACTGATGTTTTACCTACACCAGGAGGCCCAACTAAACATAAAATAGGCCCTTTCATTTTTTTCATGCGCTGTTGCACTGCAAGATATTCTAAAATACGTTCTTTAACTTTTTCTAAACCATAGTGATCCGCTTCTAATACTTCTTCAGCTTTAGAAAGGTCATTACGAATTTTACTGCGTTTTTTCCAGGGAACACCTACCATCCAGTCAAGATAGTTACGCACAACCGTCGCTTCTGCTGACATCGGCGACATCATTTTTAACTTGGCAAATTCAGCTTTGGCTTTTTTCAATGCTTCTTTAGACATACCTGCACTCTCGATTTTCTTTTCGAGGTCGTCCATTTCATTTGGCACATCATCCATGTCACCCAATTCTTTCTGAATGGCTTTCATTTGTTCGTTTAAATAATACTCACGCTGACTTTTTTCCATTTGGCGTTTAACACGGCTACGGATACGTTTTTCAACTTGTAGAATATCAATTTCAGATTCCATTAAGACCATGAGGTGTTCAACACGCTCACGTAGATCAACCACTTCCAGGATTTTTTGTTTCTCATCCAGCTTAAGTGACATATGTGCCGCAATGGTATCCACCATACGTTCAGGTTCTTCAATGCTTGAAAGTGATGTCAGAATTTCAGGCGGGATTTTTTTGTTCAGTTTAACGTACTGATCAAACTGTGTTGTTAATGAGCGCACCAAAACTTCTGATTCACGTTCATCAACCACTTCATCATCAAGCTCTTTAATCTGTGCAGTAAAATACTCTTCCTGCCCAAGGTAATTAATAATGCGCGCACGCTTATTACCTTCAACAAGAACTTTAACTGTACCATCAGGCAGTTTAAGTAATTGTAAAATACTGGAAACCGTACCAATTTCGTATAAATCTTCTTGTGACGGCTCATCTTTAGCCGCACTTTTTTGCGCAACTAATAAAATTTGTTTGCCATTATCCATTGCCGCTTCTAAAGCCTGAATAGATTTTTCGCGACCTACAAAAAGAGGAATAACCATGTGTGGATAAACCACAACATCACGTAGCGGTAAAATAGGAATTGCGGATAATTGAGTTTCGACCATCTCAGACATGTTGCTGTCCTGTAATTGTTAGTGCGTTATAAAAAATATTCTTCGCTTATATATAAGGTTAGCGGCACAGCTTTTCAAGGACTTTAGATAAAAATCATTTCCCATAAAAAAAGGGGTCTTTATAGACCCCTTTGTTTTATTCTTCTGCCGAAGCCGCTAAAGGTTCCAGGTTTTCATAAATGAAAAGCGGTTCCCCGTCTCCGGATATACACGAATCATCTATGACCACTTTTTCAACATTATCCATTGAAGGTAAGTCATACATGGTATCGAGCAAAGCATGCTCAAGAATAGAGCGTAAACCACGTGCTCCTGTTTTACGTTCCATTGCTTTAGCAGCAATTGCACTTAATGCCGTATCACGGAATTCCAGATCACTGCCTTCCATTTCAAACATTTTTTGATATTGTTTGGTTAAGGCATTTTTCGGTTCAGTTAAAATTCGAACTAACGCATCTTCATCAAGCTCGCCTAATGTCGCAACAACCGGCAAACGCCCAACAAATTCAGGGATTAAACCAAAGCGAGTCAAATCCTCAGGTTCAACACTGTGAATAACTTCACTCAGCGTTTTCTTGTCATCTTTACTTTGTACTTCTGCACCAAAACCAATGCCACCCTTTTCAGAGCGGTCACGAATAATGCGATCCAGGCCTGCAAATGCGCCACCACACACAAATAAAATATTTGAGGTATCCACTTGCAAGAATTCTTGCTGCGGGTGTTTACGTCCACCTTGAGGCGGAACTGAAGCAATCGTACCTTCAATCAGCTTCAATAAGGCTTGTTGCACACCTTCACCTGAAACATCACGTGTAATTGATGGATTATCTGATTTACGTGAAATCTTGTCGATTTCATCAATGTATACGATGCCTGTTTGTGCTTTTTCTACATCATAATCACATTTTTGTAATAATTTTTGAATAATATTTTCAACATCTTCGCCGACATAGCCTGCTTCAGTTAATGTTGTGGCATCAGCAATAGTAAAGGGGACGTCTAATAAGCGTGCAAGTGTTTCTGCAAGTAATGTTTTACCACAACCTGTCGGACCAATAAGGAGGATATTGCTTTTAGAGAGTTCGACATCATCTTTTTTCTGGCCTGTTTCCAATCGTTTATAATGATTGTAAACCGCAACCGAAAGTACACGTTTAGCCTTCTCCTGACCAATGACATACTCATCAAGAATATCGTTAATTTCATGAGGAGTTGGTAGTGAATCGCCTTCCGATTTACTGGACTGTTCCTGAATTTCTTCACGAATAATATCGCTGCATAATTCAACACATTCATCACATACAAATACGGATGGACCTGCAATCAGTTTGCGTACTTCATGCTGACTTTTACCGCAAAAAGAGCAGTAAAGTAACTTGTTTCCACCGTCACCAGTGCTTTTATCATCACTCATTTTATTCGCCTCATCACGAACATTATTATCTTCTATACCATGCGTCGTTTTTACAACTTTTTCAAGTCATCAAAGCGCATTTTTAACCTTGATTTTGCTGTTTTTTTGTACAACTAAAACAGTGGTAATTACAGGTTATTTATCTTCCTTACTCGTATTGCGCTGTGTCATCACTTCATCAATCAGGCCATACTCTACTGAAGTCTCTGCATTCATAAAGTTATCGCGGTCAGTGTCTTTTTGAATCTGATCCATCGATTTCCCTGTATGTTCAGCAAGAATTTTGTTCAATCGTTCCCGAACTTCAATTATTTCTTTGGCATGTATCTCAATATCACTTGCCTGCCCCTGAAAACCGCCTAATGGCTGGTGAATCATGGTACGGGCATGCGGTAAGGCGTAACGTTTACCTGCTGCACCCCCAGCTAATAATAAAGCGCCCATACTGGCTGCCTGGCCAATACACAGGGTGCTCACATCCGGTTTAATAAACTGCATAGTGTCATAAATTGACAATCCAGCTGTCACCGAGCCCCCTGGTGAATTAATGTACAGGTAGATATCTTTATCTGGATTTTCAGACTCAAGAAAAAGCATCTGAGCAACCACCAGGTTAGCCATGTGATCTTCAACTTGCCCTACTAAAAAGATAATACGTTCTTTCAGTAGTCTGGAATAAATATCATAAGAACGCTCGCCGCGAGACGTCTGTTCTACAACCATTGGAACCAGTTGGCTCATAATATCTGTATTAACTATTTTATCGGTCACGAAAGCTTATCCTTAAGGGTAATTTGTTAAATATTTGAGACATTTGCACGAAAAGGGAAAAGAATGATTCGTGCACGAATCTCTATTTACTTTTGTTCAGAGTTCATAAAATCTTTGAACGTTACACTCTTATCGACCACTTTAGCTTTTTCCATAGCCCAATCGACAATTTGTTCTTCAGTTACCAATGCTTTTACTTCTGCAAGGCGCTGTTTATCGCCGTTGTACCAGTCCATCACCTGTTGTGGCTGGTCATACGGTGCCGCAATATCTTCAATCTTTTTCTTCACGCGATCTTCATCGGCTTCAATTTTCTCAGATTTCATGATTTCTGACATGATCAGGCCTAACTTTACCCGACGAACAGCTTGATCAGCAAACATGCCGGCATCAAGTTGCATACCGTTATCTTGCATGCCTTGCTGCTTAAGGTTTTCTAACATGTTCTTTTTAATCGCTTCAGATTCTTCTTCAACTAAAGGCTTAGGCACATCAAAATCATGGGCATTAATCAATGCATCCATCACCGATGATTTTAATTTAGTATTCAAACGGCCATCTAACTCTTGCTGCATACTAGCCTTGATTTCTTTATGCATATTTTCAATGCTAGCGTCTTTAATACCCAGCTTTTTCGCAAAATCATCATTCAATTCAGGTAACTTAGCTTCTTCTACCTTATTCACATGAGTATCAAACTGAGCAGGTTTACCGGCTAAATCTTTTGCATGATAATCGTCAGGGAAAGTCACGTTCAACGTCACATCATCCCCTGCTTTAGCGCCAATTAAGCCTTCTTCAAAGCCTTTAATCATGCGACCACTGCCTAATTCAATCGGCATATCACTAGCTTCGCCACCTGAGAAAACTTCACCATCAATCAACCCTTTGAAGTTGATATTGAGCTGGTCGCCCTCTTTTGCTGCACGCTCTACTGAACCCCATTCTTTATGCTGACCACGTACTGTTTCCAGCATTTCTTCAACATCAGCATCTGTCAGTTCAACAACCGGCTTTTCAACGGTTTCTTTTGATAAATCACCCAATTTAACTTCTGGATAAACTTCGAATAAAGCAGTGTATTCCATGCCCTGGCCTGGATCGCTTTTAATTGAGTCAATTTTAGGTTGACCCGCAGGGTTCAGTTTTTCCTGTCCAATCGCTTCATATAAAGTCGATTGCAGAACATCACCTACAACTTCCTGACGAACTTGCTGAGCATACTGCTGCTTAACAATTTTCAGAGGCACCTTACCAGTACGAAAACCTTTCACTTTAACAGTTTTAGTCATATCCTGAAGGCGACCATCGATCACACTGGAAAGACGTTCTTCTTCGATCACGACCGTCATTTTACGCTCAAGACCATTGGTGGTTTCAATAGAAACTTGCATACCTTATCCTCTATTTCAATCAGAAAATTCTTAGAAAAAAATGGTGCGGATGGAGAGACTCGAACTCTCACGCCTTACGGCAGCAGAACCTAAATCTACCGTGTATACCAATTTCACCACATCCGCATAAATTTGAGCCCGCAGTATACCGACTCAGGAGGTTAAGTGAAACTCTATCAAAGTGGATAGTCTCCCTTGCCCTTCAACTCTATGCTAATAACCCAAAATCATTTAATTTATTCCACTTACATATAGATTACACAGCCAACTTGATATTCTATAAACTAGGTGACAAACACCATGTAACCAATTGAAATATATGGCATTTATAAAGCTGCATCTACCCTAATAAATTTACAAATGAATATGTACACCATGTATTAATATAAGCTTAAAATAATATTAATTCCGCCGGTAAAGTAGTAAGAAACATGAGTTTCTTCAAAAATGTCCTACAATTACTAATTACTTACTCACAATTATGTGTTGTCGGGAATACTACTTTTCACAACAGTTTATCTCTATTTAATTTTACTCATTTATTCATCGACAATACTTGTCT
This sequence comes from uncultured Thioalkalispiraceae bacterium, assembly GCA_964605385.1. Lineage (GTDB taxonomy): Bacteria > Pseudomonadota > Gammaproteobacteria > UBA6429 > Thiohalophilaceae > JAGLTQ01. The sequence goes on along the minus strand of CAZSCK010000013.1, from coordinate 16,814 downwards.
TCATTGAACAATAAAAAGGTGTTTTTTGGTAGCTATACATGACGATAAGCTCACATCAAGCACAAACTTCACAATTTGTTACCAAGGGTGAAATCTCAATCATAAGGTAAAGTTCCTCCTTTAATTACCGATAGTTCTAGTGAGTTATTTAAACAAATATACAGCAGGCATTTACATAAAGCAGAGTTGGAAATATGAGACTAAAATCAATATTCACATTACTGCATAACTTTATTTACGGCATCTCTATTGTGCTGTTTTTATCAGCCGTAAATAATATCCCCATCACAGCTGAACCTATTCAATTTGGCATTATGTCAGTGGCTCAACCCGCAAGAATTCATAAGCAGTGGCAACCCTTTGTTGATTATGTTTCTAAAAAATCAGGTTATAAAATAAAGATTGTTATTCCGCGTGGTTTTAATAAAATTAAAAAGAAAATCGCAAATAAGCATATTGATATGTTATACCAACTCATATGTATTTTATCGGTTAAATCAAGCAGGCAAAGCTTTAGCATTAGCGCAAATGAAAAACCTGGAAAGCAATATTATGGGTAACAGTGTAATTTTTGTACGTGGTGACTCAAACATAAAAACCTTAAATGACTTGGAAAACAATACTGTGGCTTTTGTTAGTCCAGCAGGTGCTGGTGGTTATCTTGCTCCACGTGCATTATTTTACAAACAGGGTATGAATACAAAAAAAGATATTAAAGAAATATTCACTAAAAACCTGTCGAGCTCTATCCATAAGGTATTATTAGGTGATGTAAGTGCAGGCACCATGTATGATCTTAACTATAAACTCATGAGCAAAAAAGTTGGCACGAGTGAGCTTAGAATTATTGCAAGCTCTGAAGAATATCCTGAGGCTATGGTTGGCATACGGCCTGAAATTGCAACAGAAATAAGAGAACGCATTGCTAAAGTTATACTTGGAATGATTAATGACGATGAAGGTAAAAAAGTACTGGCAAATATGAATGGAATGAAAATAAAATCATTCATTAAACCATCCAAAGTGACGATACAACGCACTAAAGAATTAATAAATACAGCAAAAATGAAATGATTTTATTTAGCAAATGAATTCATCACCGCAAAAAGATAATAAAAACATTAAATTTGGTTTGTTTTCTCGCATGCTCACAGCATTGTTTTTATTGCTGCTATCAACACTTGCAATATTAAGTATTAGCTTATTACAAAATTCCGCCAAACAATTTGATGATTTTCGGTTGCAGCATGCACAATCTCTTGCTCATACATTAGCAGAAGGAAGTTTAGACGCACTTATTACTGAAGATTATGAATTACTGGAACGATTTGTTAAATCATCTTTGCCACCACACCATGGTGCTTATGCGTATCTTACTCATCCTAATGGACAAATATTATCCAGCACAGATATAAATTTAGTCGCCATAAAAATAATACCTCCGACCATAGGTGCTAAAAGTATCTCACGCTCGCTTGGCTACAATAACAGACCGATTATCGAAGTTGTTTATAAGGCGAATATTGGAAAAACACACATTGCTAATGCACACATTGCCTATTATACAGATCAAGGAACCTTCGGTTATTTAGGGCAAGCAAAAAATATTATTATTGCGTTAATTGTTTTACTTATTGTGATTTTAGCTGGAACTTATATTATCGTATCGCGAATTAAAACGCCCGTTCTCAAGCTAATTAATACTGTAGTAAATACGTCTCTCGACTCTCCCATTAACTTGCCGCAAAAGTTATATCAAAGAAACGACGAGGTTGGTGCATTAGCTCGTGCCTTTGACGATGTTTTTACCCGTTTATCTTCTGCGAATAAAAAAATTAAAGAAGCAAAAGAATATCTTGAAGTTCGAGTTGAGCAACGCACACAAGAATTAGGAAATAAGAATCAGGAGCTTGATGCTGCCGAAAAGCGTATTAATACAATTATGGATAATGCAGGCGACAGCATTATCACTCTCAATGATAAAGGTCTGATTGAATCATTTAATGTCGCAGCACAAAAATTATTTGGCTATGAACTCGGGGAAGTCAAAGGAAAAAACATCAAACTTCTTATGCCTGATTCTTTTCATGTGGCACACACTCAGGCATTTGAAAAATATGTTAATTCGGCAATCCATCACCCACTTAATAAAAATGCACGAGAAGTTGTCGGAAAAAAGAAAGATAACTCTGAATTCCCTATAGATTTGCAAATCAACCACATAATCATACATGAGGATAGTTTATTTATTGGTATCGTTAGGGATATAACAATAGAAAAACAAGTAAAAGAAAACTTATTGCACTCAAATGAACTACTTGAAGACAAAGTTAATGAACGAACCCTGGAATTAAAAAACATTAATAAAGAACTTACACTTGCACGTGATACTGCATTAGATGCCTCACGCTTAAAATCCGAGTTTCTTTCTACAATCAGTCATGAGCTCAGAACACCATTGCATTCAATTACCGGCTACGAAAATTTATTAAACTCATCCGGGTTAAATGAAAAACAATCTGGATTCTGTAAAAATATAAGCATAGGAGCACAAAACCTACTTGAAATTATTAATGATATTCTTGATTTCTCAGCCTTTGAGTCAGGTGAATTAAAAATTGAAAATCAGGAAGTTTCAATTACGGAAACATTAGATGATATCTACACTATGTTTATACAAAGTGCAGAGCAAAAAGATCTGAGCCTTAGCCATAAGATTGACAAAAACATCCCTAAATTAATATACACCGATCCAAAACGACTACGACAAACTATTGTTAACCTGGTAAGTAATGCAATTAAATTTACGGAAAAAGGTTATATAAAAATTCATGTAACACTATCACATGCGTTAAATACAGACGAACCGAATAACATATCAAGCCTTCTCATACATGTATCTGACACAGGCATAGGCATAGCTGAAACAGAGTTTGATCGAATATTCACCCCATTTTATCAAGTCGATGGTTCAGTAACACGTTCATATGGTGGTACAGGTTTAGGCCTCGCAATGTCAAACAAAATCATCGAACTAATGGGCGGAAAAATATCACTGGAAAGCAACTCAAACCAGGGAAGTACTTTTACCATTTCAATACCTCTCATATCTGAAAATAATGATGATTTGAATAATAAAAGAAAAAATCCAGTTTCACTGGAACATAGTGAAATAATAAAAAATGATGTTGATAAAACGAGCAACAAATCAAATAAAAAAATACTTATTGTTGAAGATAATGAAATTAATGCTGAACTTCTAATAATACAACTCGATAGTTTTGGTTATAATGCAGACGTTGCAGAAAACGGAAAAATTTTCCTGGATATGATAAAAAAAGATCATTACGATCTCATATTAATGGATTGTCAAATGCCTGTCCTCAATGGTTATGATGCTACACAACAATATCGCCGCTCTGAAGATCCTGATACACACATACCTATTATTGCTGTAACAGCGAATACTATTTTGGGTGATAAAGAAAAATGTATCGCCTGTGGTATGGATGGCTACATAGAAAAGCCTGTTACAGTCGAGCTATTGAAAAAAACAGTGCATCACTGGTTAAGTAAGATTTTATAATCCAGCCTGAATTCTTTTGTTTAATATTGAAAGTTTGTTAATCATAGAAAGAACACCCGTATAATTTTCTTTTGTTAACTCAAACTCTATGCCTTGCATTAATTTATACAAATCCTCAAAACCATAGTTTCCACTTACTCCTTTTAAATCATGCACAAATTGACAAAGCTCATCCCAGTTATTACTTTCACCACTGCAGGTAATATTTTCAATATATTGAGGCAACTTAGCAACAAAACGTTGCACCAGATCGATCATTTCTGGATCATCAATAAGCAGAGATGATGTAAGTGGTTGTTGATATTCTTCAATATCTCCCACAGGTTTCAAATACTTAACAATAGCTTCTTTAAATTTTTGTTGTGATATCGGTTTATGAATAAAATCATCACAACCAGCTTTATAACAAGCGTCCATATCCTCTTTCATTGCATTTGCAGTTAATGCCACAATCGGTTTTTTATAATTCATTTCTCGTAAACGAACAGTTGCATCAATACCGTTCATAACAGGCATTTGCATATCCATTAAAATCAAATCAAAATCATTTTTAGCTGTTTGTTCTATGGCTTCTTTACCATTATTCGAAATCACAATATCTGCACCTAATTTTTTCAGATACATAGATATAAGTCGTTGATTATCGAGGTTATCTTCAGCAAGTAAAACTCGTCCACTTACTTTGGTACCAACCCCATCTATAATTGGTTGCGTTGAAACTTGTTTAGTAACAGGCATATATGAAAGTAGTTTATTTTCATCAATCTCTCCCGTTGTTACCATTAAGCTAAAACAGCTGCCAACTGCGGGGGTACTTTCAAGGGTAATATTGCCTCCAAGTTTTACAGCGAGTTGTTTAGACAAATGCAATCCTAATCCGGTACCACCATACTGGCGTGTCGTTGATGTATCCGCCTGTGTGAATGGATTAAATATTTTATCCATTTGTTCTTTGTTAAGACCAATACCAGTATCAATAATGTTAACTATAAGCAAATTATCATTATTGTTAAATGAAACTTTTACATGAACCCCGCCCTTCCGGGTAAATTTAACAGCATTATTACAGAGATTAATAATAATCTGCTTTAACCGTACCGGATCAGTAATTATTATTTCAGGTATTGGAAAATCATATTCAATATCAAAAAATAATCCTTTATTTTCTGCCATAAGAGAAACCAGGGAATGTACATCACTTAATATTTCAAAAGGTGAAACATTTAATTGTTCAATTTCTAACTTATCGGCCTCAACTTTTGAAAGATCTAAAATATCATTAATAATCTGCATTAAATGCTTACCACTACGTATTACGGTATTAATTGATTCAACTCGCTCTGTCATACTTTGAGATGTATCCAGTAATGTTTCAGAAAAGCCAATAATCGCGGTAAGTGGTGTACGTATTTCATGACTCATGTTTGCAAGAAAAGTACTCTTGGCAGTATTTGCTGCTTCGGCGGCCATTTTTTCTAATTGTGCTGAACGGGCATCTGCCAATGCTTTCTTTCGCTGCGTTATTTCTAAAGCATAGCCATGTACTAATTTTTGATTTACCACAGGTGAAAATGTCCATAAAAAACTACGATCCTTATATTGTGACTCTACAGCTTGCATTGTTAAATTATTGTTCATGCATTCATGAATAATATTTTTAATATCTTCAGGTAACAAAACACCCATATGAGATTGTAAAACTCCCAGTTTATCCAACAACTTTTCACCATATGGATTTAAATATTCCACTTCTCCTTTCATATTCATAGACAGTACTATATTTGGATTCATTTCCGGAAAGGCAGCTAAACGTTCCATTTCAGTCATTGTGGTAGTTATTCTTAAGCTTTGTTCATATAAATTAGTTGAAGTACTATTAAGAGCTGTACCTAAATGTTCTAATTCAATCGAAGTATTATTAACTAACACCTGCTCTCCTTCTACTACATTCAAATCATCTGCAAAATTTGTATAGCGTTCTATTGTTTGTATTGATCTACGAACATACAACAATAGCAAGAGGACTGACAAAACAATGATAGTGCCTCCCTCCAAAAAAAACTCTTCTATTAATTTTTCTTTAATCACCATAATGGGTTGAAGGCTATAAGTGATTTTAACCCAGCCAATCAACTCACCTAAAATAATCGGTTGCCAAACAACCATAAACTCATCATTTAAAATTACTGAAGCGACATTATCTTTAGGCAAAATTAATGCTGGCTCACCATATTTAACATCAGCTTCTTTGTTTTCAATACGAGTAATATCTCCCAGTAATTTACCTTCAGTATTTGTTACTTGAATTTTATATACGCCAGGAAACTCAATTGTGCGAAAGAGTAATTGTTCGATCGAACTATAATCATGTGATAAAAAATGAACAGCACTTACTGCAGCGATATTATTAGCCAGTACTTTTGCCTGAAGCTGCATATTTGAAGTGATTTTTTCAATTTGCTTGTCAGTTGCATGCCACGAAAACCATGCCATAGATACAGTAAGAAGAAATGAAACATATAAAGCTAACTGAAACCCTAACTTACGTGGCCACATTTTTTTATAAACGGTACTGTTCCCAGGTAAAGACATTATAAACTTTTCTCTAACAAATCACGGGTAAAGAACTAAAACGACTAGTCCATTAAATCAATATGCTGACCTTGTGCTTCAAGCATGTCTGCTCTTTCAGCAATATAACGTTGAAAGTTTTTTTGTTTTTTATATGCACCTGAAGCAATGTAATCCAAAACAGATTGAGTATGAAATGATTTCATATAAGCATCTATACGAAAAATATCTTTTCCTGTTTTATCAAAAAAAATAAAACTAGGAGAGTAAATAATGTTTAATTTTTTTGCCAATGCTTTAGCGCTTACCTTTTCACCTTTTGCATTAATTAAATATTCATTGCTCCACATATCTAAACGCACAACATTAAAACGTTTCATTTGTTTAATGGTTTCTTTACGCTTAAAAACATCATTATGTAGTTCGTCACAGGCGTAGCATTTTTTTTGTTCGAAAAGTATTAATAAAGACTTATCGGAAGAAAGCAGTTTCTGTAAATTATATGGTGAAGGTAAAATAAAGTCTTGAGAGTGTAACTTTCCTGTTGAGTTTATTTTTAAAAATTTCCGCACATAATGTCTAAATGAAATTTTCGTTTCATTATGGCCTCGGACGTAATCTAATGCCGTTTCAAATTTATTGGGTGCATAATAGCCATTAACACGTAATGCGACTTTTCCCTGTTCAGTCAAAAATACCAATGTTGGGGTATACATTACTTTCATTTGTTCGGTAAACTTTTTTTCTGTTGTTAACTGACCCGTTAAATCAGTTACCTCCTTGTCTCCCCACATATTGATTGCGATCACATCAAAGTGTTTGCGAGTTTTATCTGCAAGTTTTTTCTGCCCCAGGTTATCTTGTAATAATTTTGCACAATAGGGACAGCCATCCTGATAAAAATAAAGTAATACTCGTTTTTTATTTTCGCTGGCTTCTTGAATATCTTCACGCAAATCAAGAAATGATTCTTTAAACCACTCTGGTTTCTCATGATAACCGGGGTTCACTAAATCTGCCTGGATTGAATCAGGCACGCTTTTTTGCATTTCTGCTGCCTGCACTAAAGAATAAATAAAAAAGGAACACAGCATTACTACAAATAGTAACCAGGACTGAATGTAACGGATTTGCAACAACATAATTATTATCTCCTTAATTATTATATTAGCTTATTTGAAGATTATTCCATGTAGTTTGTGTGAGAACAGCATAAATTACCAATATTAGCCGTCATAATATTGACAAAAAAACAACAACCAACCAAGATCCGATATAACTAATTGATTTTATTGTGTTTTATATCATAAATGATTTTGGCACACATTTCGCATTATTTATTGTGACCGCATTTAACAAACTTTCTGAGGTATAGCGGAGTCACTATGGATAACATTGATCAATACATAAACCCGACAACTGCTCGCGAACAACTCGGCATCTCGCCGGCTGAATTGCAGCAAACGCTTAAATTAGCGGGTTTACTGCAAACTTCACTGGAAATTGAGAGTGTTTTAAACTATTTCCTTCAGGCAACCCAGCAGCTTGTAAAGTTTGATGCTGCTCATTTTAGTTTTGAAGAACGTAACCTGAACCTTAAATACGGTAAAACTCAGCGGCATCGTTGTTCCTACCGGTTACGTCTTGCCGGTGAGTTCCTTGGTGAACTGGTATTTACCCGTAGACGTCGTTTTGCTGAACAGGAAATGGAACATCTTGAAAACTTGATGGGACAATTAATCTTCCCTCTACGAAACGCTATTTGGTACCAAAGAGCATTACAAGCAGCAAAAATTGACACCTTAACTGGCGCAAATAACCGTGCAGCAATGGATGAAATGCTTGAACGTGAAGTGGATTTAGCCCATCGACATCAATCAGCTATGTCTTTGCTCATTCTGGATCTTGATCACTTTAAGCAAATTAATGATAACTATGGACATACAACAGGTGATGATGTTTTACGTGAATGTGTAGAATGCGCTAATCAGGCTTTACGTAAAACTGATATGCTATTTCGCTTTGGCGGTGAAGAATTTGTTATTATTTTACCGGGTGTAAATGCAACGGGTGCTGCACTGGCAGCCGAACGTTTACGCAGCATTATTGAAAAACACGTATTTAATAGTCGCCAGGGTTCTGTTCCTGTCACCACAAGTATCGGTAGCGCGAGTTTAACCATGCAAGATACAGCCAAAACAATGATTGAACGTGCTGATAAAGCTCTATATTCTGCAAAAAATACCGGTCGAAACCGCGTTTGCTCATCAGAAGAACTACTTGCTCCAACTCTTCATGAGGCAACGACAGTAAACGCCTAACCTCTATTATATCTACAGTATATGAACTAATTCACACATTGAGCCGGTTCCCTGTAACCGAAGTGCTATAATACTGACATTGCAACCCACGAAAAAACAATGTCATGGAATACTTAAATCAATTAGAAAAAATGCTGGAAAGTGGTCATCGAATCATAACAATGGAAAGTTATGAAGTTGATCGCGTATGTGATTTATTACTTGAACTCAGTCGTTTTAGCTCAAAGCCGTATTACCTCGCACAGCCTGAACAAGCAATGCACAGACTAGGTGCCTCCCACATCGGTATTCCCAAAACACGAAACCCTGAAGATTTATTGGAACATATTGAAGCAACTCAGCATTTTGGTATTTACATATTACGTAACTATGCAGAGGTTTTAGATGCTGATGATTTGGTTGAAGACTTAATTAATATTGCAACAGGAGATACACATAAAGTTGTGATTATGATTGCAGAACATCTAAAATTGCCAGATAAACTCAAACCTTATGCTGTACGTTCAAAACATCAAATGAAAGAAACGGGTTAATAGCTTTTTTAACGCCCCTTTCCTTTATATACCAGACGATTCGCTTTTTTAGCTGTCATATTACCTTTAAAACGACTCTTATCTTTCTTTGGCTCAGCAATCACATAATTAAGTCCAACAGATTTATAAAGTGCAATCATTTCTTTATCTGTTAAGTCTTCACTTTTAGATGGGCGCACACGACGTTCTAACTTAATATCACCATAACGTATTCGCATTAGACGACTAACTGCAAAACCAAAATATTCCCATAAACGACGTACTTCTCGATTACGCCCTTCTTTCAAAACAACATGATACCAATGATTAACGCCTTGACCTCCGGCTGCTTTAACCTCAACAAAATGCGCATCACCATCATCAAGCGGAACATTCTTTTTAAGTTCTTGAATTATTTCAGGTGATGCCTCACCTAAAATACGTACAGCATATTCACGCTCGATTTCACTTGATGGATGCATTAACTTATTTGCTAACTCACCATCGGTTGTTAACAACAATAAACCACTGGTATTTAAATCCAGTCGACCAACGCTAATCCAACGACCAGTCTTAAGTACAGGTAAATTTTTAAAGATAGTCGTTCGACCTTCTGGATCATCTCGAGTACAAACTTCACCAACAGGTTTATGGTAAGCAATGACTCTTTGTTGAACTTGAGTACGGCGTTGACTAATAAACTTGTTATCAACTTTAATATTATCTTTATCAGAAACACGATCGCCAATAGTTGCAACTTTGTCATTAACTTTAACGCGACCTTGCTCAATCCAACGTTCCATCTCACGACGAGAACCGATACCTGCACGGGCTAATACTTTTTGAAGTTTTTCATCCATAAGAGATTGTGATTTTCTTTAAATTAAAAAGGAAAGACTACTGTCTTTGCGAGTGAAACGAAGCAATCTCCAGAAAAGCGGTTATAGCTAACTGCGTCCATGCAGTCATCGCAACTGAAATAGAAAGTTTAATGTATAACTTCAGGTGTTTCGTTGTCTTCATCTTGATGTGACATATCTTCAGGCATCGAAGCTAATTCAATATCATCATTAGTATTTTCTTCACTATTTGCAGCAGGTGTTGAAGACACAGTAGGAACCTGGAGATCCAGCTCTGCATTAATTGCATCAATATCACGCAAGTCTGCCAGTGGCGGTAACTCAGTCAAACTTTTAAGATTAAAATAATCCAGAAAGCCTTTTGTTGTAGCATAAAGTGCCGGTTTACCAGGTACATCTCGATGACCAATTATTCGAACCCAATCACGCTCAATCATTGATTTCATGATTTGTGAACTTACGCTAACACCACGTACTTCCTCAATTTCTGCACGTGTAATCGGCTGGCGATAAGTAATTAATGCCAGTGTTTCCAGTGTTGCACGAGAATAACGTGCCGGACGTTCTTCAAATAATTTAGCCACCCAACTTGAGTAATCATCTCTTACCTGAAAACGGAATCCACTGCTGACTTCTTTTAATTCAAGCGAAGTGTTTTCTAAATACTGTTCTTGCAATGCTTTCAAGGCATCACGAAGTGCATCTTTGCCAGGGTGTTTATCATAAGGAAATAAATCCATTAAACGTTCAACATTTAATGTTTGCCCAACTGAAAATAATGCAGCTTCAAGAATACGCATTACCTCTGTTTCACTAAGATCAGAATTAATGATAATTTTTTTAGGCTTATCCAGACTTTCGTTAACGTCTTCCTGGTTTTCGTTCGAAGCTTCTATTGGTGTAGACTCACTCATGTAAAAATATCCTGACTTTAATTTATTTGTTAACAGCGACTAATGCTTTAACATGAATTTGACCATACAATTCTGTTTGTACTATATCAATCAATGATTGTTTGATGAGTTCTAATATCGCGAGCAAAGTCACAACAACACCACTCTTACCTTCTTCAATAGTGAACAGTTCACCAAAGTCAGTAAAGGTATCGGCATTTAGTTGCTCTAATACTTTCGACATACGTTCACGAACGGATAACGGCTCCATCGTAATATAATGATGCTCAAGTAGTGATGCACGTTTCATAATATCTTTAAATGCAGATAGCACTTCTTTCAAATCAACTTCTGGTGGATTACGTACAATTTTAAGATCCGGCCCTTTTACTTCAGCAACATGAATGTCTCTTTGCAGACGAGGTAAATAATCAATATCTTCTGCTGCTTTTTTAAAGCGCTCATACTCTTGTAAACGTCTCACTAATTCTGCACGTGGATCGCCTTCCTCTTCATCATCCGATTTTGGACGCGGTAATAACATGCGAGATTTAATTTCAGCGAGCATCGCAGCCATTAAAAGATATTCAGCCGCTAACTCCCAACGCATATCTTCCATTAAATTAATGTATTCCATATATTGCAACGTAATATCAGCTACAGGAATATCAAGTATATCGAGGTTTTGACGTTTAATAAGATAAAGCAGTAAATCTAACGGCCCTTCAAATGATTCATCCAGAAAAATTTCTAATGCATCAGGTGGGATATAAAGATCTTTTGGAACAACCGTAAGAGGCGCACCCTGCACTACTGCAAAAGGCATTTCTTGTTGTTCAGCTTTAGTGTTTTCTGTTTCCACGTGTCTTTATCTCACTTTAACTATATTGTAGTTAATTATATTCAAGCCCCATGACTTGACGCACTTCAGTGATCGTCTGTTTAGCGACATCACGAGCTCGTTCACAACCTTCATTTATGACATTTCGAACCAGATCATGATCGGCTTCAAATTCTTTTGCTCGCTCATGAATCGGCACTAATTCTGCTTTTACGGCATCAATAATGGGACCTTTACATTCAATACAGCCAATACCCGCAGTACGACACCCTTCCGCTGCCCAGGCTTTGGTTTCTTCATCTGAGTATACCTGATGCAAATTCCAGACAGGACACTTTTCTGGCTCACCCGGATCAGTTTTGCGCACTCGAGCAGGATCGGTTGGCATGGTACGTAATTTCTTTTCAACCACATCAAGATCTTCTCGTAATGCGATGGTATTACCGTAGGATTTGGACATTTTTTGACCATCTAATCCTGGCATTTTAGATGCGGGAGTCAATATAGACTCAGGTTCTGGCAAAATAATACGACCACTGCCTTCTAAATAACCAAACAAACGCTCTTTATCACCAAGCGTAATATTTTGTTGAGTATCTAATAAAGCTTTACCTTTTTCGAGTGCTTCCGTATCACCCTTTTCCTGATAACTCTTACGTAACTCATTGTAAAGCTTGCTATTTTTCTTCCCCATTTTCTTCACTGCAGCTTCGGCTTTTTCTTCAAAGCCTGCTTCACGACCGTAAATATGATTAAAGCGTCTTGCCACTTCTCGGGTCAATTCAACATGTGCAACTTGATCTTCCCCCACAGGGACTAAACCTGCTTTGTACATCAAGATATCTGCACTTTGCAGTAACGGATAACCTAGAAATCCATAAGTACCAAGATCACGTTCTTTTAACTTTAACTGTTGATCTTTGTAGCTCGGCACGCGTTCAAGCCATGAAAGTGGTGTCATCATCGAAAGTAAAACATGCAGCTCCGCATGCTCAGGTACTTTTGATTGAATAAATAACGTTGCCGAACCCGGATTTACACCCACAGCCAGCCAATCAATCACCATATCCCAGACACTTTCTTGAATGATATGGGACTCTTCATAATGTGTCGTCAGCGCATGCCAATCTGCAACGAAAAAATAGCACTCATGTTCATGCTGAAGTTTTATCCAGTTTTTTAAAACACCATGATAATGACCAAGGTGTAAAGCGCCGGTTGGACGCATGCCAGACAACACACGTTGCTGTTGATTCGTTAAAGAATTCAATCTTTTCTCCTGAGAGTTTCCATTTGGAAGTTTAGTATTTTCGCTAGATTAGGCGGATGTATATGATGGTTTTATTATTCGCATTATGAGACGGATTATACGTGGAATATTGTCGAGTCAAAAGCCCATGATTATATAAGTTCACTCAAATGGCGATGAATCACCCTCACCTTTACGCACCACTTCAGGTATATCATCCGTCATATCCACAACTGTGGTTGCTTCAAGTCCGCAATAACCACCATCAATAACTAAATCGACCTGATGTTCAAGTAATTCACGAATATCATAAGGATCGGTTAGCGGCATATCATCTCCCGGTAAAATAAGCGTGGTACTCATAATGGGCTCGCGATGTTCTTCAAGCATCATATGTGCAATGGGGTTTGCCGGTACGCGAATCCCTATCGTACGTCGTTTTGGGTGCATTAATCGTCTCGGCACTTCAGAAGTTGCTTTAAGAATAAAGGTATAAGCACCCGGTGTATGTGCATTCAAAGTTCGATATAACGAGTTATTGGTCAGCTTCGCGTAAATACTGATTTCGGACAAATCACGACACATCAAGGTAAAATTGTGTTTATTATCAACCTGTCGAATAGCACGAATACGATCGAGCGCTTTTTTATCGCCAATATGGCAACCCAAAGCATAAGCAGAATCGGTTGGATAAACGATAACGCCACCTTTGCGTAACACCTCAACCGCTTGATGAATCAACCGTTGCTGCGGATTATCGGGATGAATTTGGAAAAACTGGCTCACTTAAGCTCATCCAATTTAACCGCGCCTATCCGCTCTTTCCATGCATCACTGTGCCAAATAGGTATGCTGCCCGAAGGGATATCCGGTAAATAGCCTAATTCTCGATAGACATTTTCCGGACTATGAAAATCCGAGCCTTTAGACACATATAGCTCAAATTTATTGGCCAATTGTGCCATTCTCAACTCTTCATCTGGACTGTGGCTACCCGAGATAGCCTCAAAACCTATTCCGCCAAGTTCTTTGAATTCAGCAATCAACTGGCGTAAACGTGTTGCTGAAATTTTATATCGTGCAGGATGGGCAATAACCGCGATACCGCCCGCGCCATGAATCCAGGACAAGGCCTCTTCCAAACTGGCCCATTTGCCGGCCACATAGCCCGGCTTCCCTCTAACTAAATAACGTTTAAAAACCTGACGAATATCTTTTGCTTTACCCTGCTCCACCAAATAGCGGGCAAAATGGGTACGGCTTAAAATTTCACCATTAGCAAACTTTTTTGCGCCTTCAAGTGGGTTCTCTAAACCCTTTTTTTCTAATTTAAGTGCAATCTCTTCACCACGGCGGCCTCGAAATTCACGTAATACTTTTAAACCTTGATTTAGAGTCTCATCATCAGGATTAATTCCAAGCCCAACAATATGAATTGTCTGATGACTCCATGTCACTGAAAGCTCAATACCAGCAACAAAATTGAGCCCGACTTTAGAGGCTGCCTCAGCAGCTTCTTTCAAGCCTTCGGTCGCATCATGATCGGTTAAAGCAAAGACTTCGACTTCTTTTTCATGGGCACGCAAAACCAACTCTGTTGGAGTTAATGTTCCATCAGAAATCGTGGAATGACTGTGTAAATCGCAGTGTAAATTCATAGTTAACAAGAGTTTACCCGAATACAGAAACCATTGTTATTGTGTAAGGACAATAAACAATAATGCATAAAATTCTCTATACAACTGAAACAATTTTCCACATATACTGTCCTAAAAGCGTAATAGCATAATATAAAGGATACCAACTGGGTGGTAGCGGCAAGAGTTGAGGATAAAATAATCTTCAAATTGTAGAAAAAACAACCAATTCCACTCATAAAATAATAAAAGCCAACACAGACAAATCAGAACAGGGGCATCCTTAGCGCATATTAAGCTTAAATCACGGTATAATTCCGACTAGAATACATATCGTCGGAATTATGAATTTAATATTTGAGCCGCTTTTATTACCTTTACCTGATGAAGCGGCAATTTTATTAATTAACGAATAAACCCAACTTTGAACATATTTTTAAGAGAAGTGATTTTAACCTATGAAGTTTTTATTTGATTTTTTCCCTATCGCATTATTTTTTATTACCTTTAAATTTTACGACGATCCCCAGGAAGGTGTGCTCGCGGCAACTGCGGTGGCTATTATCGCGACCATACTACAGGTTTTTCTGTTCTGGCTTAAAAACAAACGTGTTGAAAAAATGCATATCGTCACATTAGTACTCATTACAGTACTCGGTGGTGCCACCTTAATATTAAAAGATCCTGTCTTTATTAAATGGAAACCAACCGGAGTTAACTGGATGTTTGCGATTGCTTTCCTTGGCAGTCAGTTTTTCGGCGAAAAACCTTTTGTTAAAAGAATGATGGCTCACGCTGTTGAATTACCAGAAACTATTTGGCACAAATTAAACTATGCATGGGTTGCCTTCTTTACGGCGATGGGTTTTGCAAACTTGTATGTTGCATTTAATTACGACCTCAGTACATGGGTCGATTTTAAAACCTATGGTATGTTGGGACTAACAGTTCTATTTGTTATTTTACAGGCTGTTTTTCTGGCAAAACACATGCCTGAAGAAAAGACGGAAGCAAACGACAAAATAGAAGATAAATTAAAAAAAGAAGCAGAATAAAATGTTGTACGCAATCATTTCACAAGATGTCGAAAACAGTCTGGAAAAAAGACTCTCCGTTCGACCAGCACATGTAGAACGTCTACAAGAACTAAAAGAGCAAGGTCGTTTAATATTAGCTGGCCCCCACCCTGCTATTGATAACACTGATCCCGGTCCTGCAGGTTTTACTGGCTCGTTAATTGTGGCAGAATTTGAATCATTAAAAGCAGCACAAACCTGGGCCGATGAAGACCCTTATATTAAAGCGGGAGTTTATGACTCAGTTATCGTTAAACCCTTTAAAAAAGTATTACCCTAATTCAAGAAAATCATTAAGGAAAATAATATGAACAGAATTACATTAAGTGCAGCGAGTTTTTTACTCGCAACATTACTATCCAACTCAGCCTTTGCTTTAGGTAAAAATACAGTCGCTGCAGTAAACGGTAAAAATATTACACAAACCCAATACCAAAATCATTTAAAACAACGTCAAGCTAAGAATGCTAAAGGTAAACAAGCAGCTCCTATTAACCGTCAGGTTATTTTAGATGAATTAATTAATCGTGAAGTTCTTCTACAAGAAGCGAAAAAACTTAAACTACATAAAAATAAAAAAATAAAAGCTCAACTTGAACTACTTAAAAATAACTTATTAATTCAGGCTTTGATTGCTCAATCACCTGCATCTAAACCTGTTAGTGATAAAGAATTAAAAGAAGTTTATGACAAACAAATCGGTGGAGCAGATCCAAAAGAATTTAAAGCCCGTCACATCCTGGTAAAAGATGAAGAAAAAGCAAAAAAATTAATTGCAGAGCTTAACGATGGTGCAAACTTTGAAGAAGTTGCTAAAAAAGAATCTACTGGCCCATCAGGAAAAAATGGTGGTGACTTAGGTTGGTTCTCTTCTGCACAAATGGTTCCTGCCTTTTCTAAAGCAACAGCCAAACTGAAAAAAGGCACTCACAGCCAAAAACCTGTTAAAACACGTTTCGGTTTTCACATTATTAAACTAGAAGATTCACGTAAACGTGAATTACCAAAGTTTGAAGATGTTAAAAATCAAATCAAACCGATTATTCAAAACAAACGTTTACAAGAATATGTTTTGAACTTACGTAGCAAAGCAAAAATTGAAGTTAAATAAATAATACTTTATTTAATAATGAAAAAGCCCCGAATTCGGGGCTTTTTTTATATACGACAATATAGCATTAGTGGTTATACCTAGATTATGTAAACCCCATTACGTTAACAGGGTGTTTAAGCAACCCAATTTAAAAATTAAGCGTCAGCTGTCGGCC
>CAZSCK010000012.1:41722-46799 GCA_964605385.1 uncultured Thioalkalispiraceae bacterium | reverse complement strand
CAGGTTTAGGTAGTAATTATGTCTAATAAAAGTGCTTACCTTAAAGCAATGGGCATTGATGTCTGGCTTGAAAGAAAACAGACTATTTCGGATACTGAAAAAAGTATTAAAATTATCTCCGGGTCAGCAGAAGTAAAAGAAGCTATAAAACAAACACCTGAGCTGAATAAAGCAAAACCTCAAACAGTTGAGCTGAATATTGAAACGTTAGACTGGCAGGCCTTACAATCTGTTGTGGCCGATTGTCGGCTTTGTGATTTATCGCAAACACGAAAACAAGTGGTCTTTGGTGCGGGTAATAAAAATGCATCATTAATGATTGTTGCTGAAGCACCAGGGGCAGAAGAAGATCTTCAGGGGCAACCTTTTGTTGGAAAATCAGGGCAATTATTAACTGCAATGTTAAAGGCGATGGGTTATCTTCGTAACGATGTTTATATTACAAATATACTTAAGTGTCATCCATCACAAAACTGTGATCCCTCGGTTGAAGAGTCAGCTCAATGCTGGCCTTATCTAAAAAGACAAATTGAATTAATACAACCTGATCTTATTTTAGCTTTAGGAAGTATTGCAGCACAACGTTTATTACATAGTAAATCAACATTGGGTCGATTGCGTGGTCAATTACACTATATTGAAGATATGAGTGTGCCAGTGGTTGTTACTTATCATCCAGCATATCTTTTACGAGCACCTAATGAAAAACGTAAAGCATGGGAAGATTTGCAAATGGCAATGAAAGAGCTGAATGTATGAGTGCAGTACTAGAAGGTTCAGATTGTTCAATATTTGAAGATAAATTTCGTTTAATGCTTGAAGATGATCTTGATGAGGTCATAACCATAGAAAAAGCAGCTTATCCTTATCCCTGGACCCGTGGGATCTTTCATGATTGCTTGCATATTGGTTATCTATGTTGGGTACTGGAAATAAACGAAAAGATTGTTGCCTATAGTGTCATGTCTGTTGCAGTTGGCGAAGCACATCTTTTAACTCTTGTCGTACCTGAAGCTGAGCAGGGCAAAGGTTATGGTAAAAAAATGTTAAATGAAATGATTCAGCATGCAGCGGATGATAACGCGAGCACCCTATATCTTGAAGTTAGAACGTCGAATAAAATTGCTATCCAGCTTTATCATGAACGCGGTTTTAATGAGTTAGGAATAAGAAATAATTATTATCCTGCTGATAAAGGACGTGAAGACGCTTTAATATTGGGACTGGATTTAAGCTTCGAGTAAGCTGAAATATAAAATATAAACCGCTCAACTTTATGGAATGTTTAAAACTGAACGGCTACAAATGGGGGAACTTATATATTTAGCTATCTTTATTGATCGCTGTTGCCGCGCTATGAACATTAATTGGTTGAACATCATCATCACCACAATTTGATGATGGCGTCGCATTTGCTATTCCAATCCCTAGAAGACTTACTCCAACTAATGCGATAAGGTTTTTTATAATATTTTGCATCATTCACCTACCTTTATTGTTGTTAATTTTCTGTAATTAAAGTGTAGGACAGGTCTTACAAGAATCAACAAATACACACATAAAAAGTGCAAATAAAAATTAAAGTTTTTATGGCCGACATGAATTCTGATAAACTTACAAGTTATTGAAAAATAATGGAAAATTATAATTATGTATGCGGCAGTAAAACTACCGCATAATCTTGAATTAGAGAAAATTGGTAGAATTAAGCTGAAATAATATCAGGGTGGAGTCCCTTATGGTGCAATTTATCCATAATTAACATGGGAATATTATAATGTTCTTCATATTCCACAAGCATGTCATGGGGGGTAGCGGCATTTAATTCAACATTTGTGACATGCGGGAGCCCCTGCATGAGTAATTTTAATTCATTGAGTGATTTTGAATCGAGATCATCATCGATATAAACTTGTATTGTGTGCATTAGATTTTCTTTCCTCGTTAATTAAGACAAACTTATGTAATGCCTCCTATTTGTATAGGTAATAAAACAATTTTCGTCAAGAAAAGAGACTATCTTTACCTTTTGGAGAGAAGATAATGGCTTTATGCACTCTCTTTTCATGTAAAATACCGCGTTTTGATACCTTTAAGATATTAATTACAGAGCGCTTCATCATATGCCATCATTTTTAGAAGAATTGAATCGTCGTCGTACTTTTGCGATTATTTCGCATCCCGATGCAGGTAAAACGACGCTAACTGAAAAACTGTTGCTGTACGGACGGGCAATTCAGGCTTCAGGTACTGTTAAAGGTAAAAAATCTGATCGCCATGCGACTTCAGATTGGATGGAACTGGAAAAAGAACGTGGTATCTCAGTCACATCTGCGGTGATGCAGTTTCCTTATAAGGGATGCATCATTAATCTGTTAGATACTCCCGGACATGAAGATTTCTCTGAAGATACTTACCGTACTTTAACCGCAGTTGATTCCGCTTTAATGGTGATCGATTGTGCCAAAGGTGTAGAAGATCGCACTATTAAATTAATGGATGTCTGTCGTTTACGTGATACTCCGATCCTGACTTTTATTAATAAGCTTGATCGTGAAGGTCGTGATCCTATTGAGCTGCTTGATGAAGTTGAAGATATTCTAAAAATTAAATGTGCTCCAATTACCTGGCCAATAGGAATGGGTAAAAGGCTTAAAGGCGTATTTCACTTATATAATGATTCCGTGCATCTTTTTAGTGCAACCCATGGTGGTAAGATTAAAGAAGGTGATGTCATTCAAGGCTTGGATAACCCTCAGCTTGATGATGTTCTCGGAGCAGATGTTGCAGCTGAATTAAGAGATGAAATTGAATTAGTTAAAGGTGCAAGCCACGAGTTTAATCAGGACGAATTTTTATCTGGTAAACTAACCCCCGTATTTTTTGGATCCGCAACGAATAACTTTGGCATCGAAGAGTTACTGGATTATTTTGTTTCTGCAGCACCAGGCCCTCAGGCACGCGCTACACATGAGCGGGAAGTGAAACCAGAAGAAGAAAAATTCACCGGTTTTATTTTTAAAATTCAGGCGAACATGGATCCATCTCATCGTGACCGCGTTGCCTTTATGCGTGTGTGTTCTGGTACTTATCAGCAAGGCATGAAACTCAAACATGTTCGCATTAATAAAGATGTGAAAATTGCCAACGCCATTACTTTTATGGCGCGTGAACGTGAGCATGTTGAAGAAGCTTATCCCGGCGATATTATTGGCTTACACAATCACGGCACAATACAAATTGGCGATACTTTTACTCAAGGTGAGTCGCTCAAATTCAGTGGTATTCCAAATTTTGCACCAGAATTATTTCGTCGTGTACGTTTAAAGGATCCTTTGAAAATGAAAGCCTTGCAAAAAGGTTTGGATCAGTTGAGTGAAGAGGGTGCAACACAGGTATTTCGTCCCCTGAATAATAATGATGTGATTGTGGGGGCAGTGGGTGTGTTGCAGTTTGATGTGGTGGCATATCGATTGAAAGAAGAATACAGCGTGGAATGCGGATTTGAAGCAGTTAACGTCAATACTGCGCGTTGGGTCGAATGTAGCGACGAAAAAATGTTAAGCGACTTTACTAAAAAGGCCGCTGATAATTTATCTTTGGATGCAGGCGGAAGTTTGACCTATCTCGCACCAACCCGCGTTAATCTGGATTTAACCATTGAACGCTGGCCTGAAGTTGATTTTCGAGCCACCAGGGAACACTAACTCTTTTTTTTAAATGTGTTAATTAAAAGGAGCTAAAAAGCTCCTTTTTTATGCCATATTATTTTAAGTTTTATTTAAAGATGCCGATATAAGCAATTAGTAATATTAAAAATCGGCATAAAATATGAGAGTCGTTAAACATGGCAATAGATAAAACACTTTATAACCGCTTAGGAGGCAAACCTACCTTTGTTAAGGTACATAAAATTTTTTACGATAAAGCATACGCAGATCCTTGGTTGAGAAAATTTTTTACCGATAAACCACAAGAAGTTCTAGAAAGTCAGCAAACAGATTTTATGGTGCAACTGATGGGTGGTCCCAAAGCGTATGGTGGAAAATCACCAAAATCAGCACATGGTTATTACAGAAGAGCTGTTTGAGCGGCGTTCACAAATGTTATCCGACTCTATTAAAGAAGCGGGTATTCGTGATGATTTAAGGGAAGAATGGCTAGATGCTGATAGAACTTTCAAAAAGGCTCTACAGAAAAAATCTGTATCAGAATGCACGCTTGCTTACCCCAACCAAGCAATTCTCAATTTCCCCAGAAGGTAACATAACCTATTGTTTTATCTTGATATTTTTAAAAAAAGCATAATAATTATACTTATTAGCTAAAAATATAGTTTTATTGTTTATAACATACTGATTTTATTAGTAAAATTAAATTTTTAGTCAATTTCTAAAAAAGTTGTCAACCAATCCTGTTTTGTCGCGTTGTTATTACTAAACGCAATAAATAAAACACAAAACAGGAGCAATACCATGAAACAATCAATTTTTACCATCGCAGCACTAAATATCTTACTTGCCAGCGCAATGCCTGCTATGGCAGATGGCGTGGGTGATGAAATAAATTCTCGTCTTGATCAACGAGGTGAAAATATTAATCAACGCTTAGATCAGCGTGGAGAAAATATTAATGATCGTTTAGATCAACGAGGCGCTAATGTAAATGCTCGTCTTGATCAAGCGGCAGAAAGAGCTGCTGCAAATGGAAGTGAACGTTTAGCCAATCGCCTTGATAATAAAGGAAACCGTATTGAGCATCGCTTAGATATGAAGGGTAACCGTATAGAAAATCGGCTGGATAACAAAGGCAATAGAATTGAACATCGTTTAGATATGAAAGGTAACCGTATCGAAAATCGTCTTGAACACCGTCAAAATACATCTTTTACAGCCGAGCAGC
Source organism: uncultured Thioalkalispiraceae bacterium (assembly GCA_964605385.1). Classification (GTDB taxonomy): domain Bacteria; phylum Pseudomonadota; class Gammaproteobacteria; order UBA6429; family Thiohalophilaceae; genus JAGLTQ01. The sequence continues at coordinate 41,897 of CAZSCK010000012.1, read as the reverse complement.
GTGAACGTGCAGGAGATCGTATTAATCACCGTTTAGATCGTCGTGGACAGAATATTAATCAGCGCTTAGATCGTCGTGGTCAAAATATTAATAATCGTTTAGATCGTCGTGCAGAACGTGCTTTAGTCAATGGACGTCCAACTTTAGCTGCGCGTTTAGATCGCAAAGGTAATCG
>CAZSCK010000012.1:38286-41622 GCA_964605385.1 uncultured Thioalkalispiraceae bacterium | reverse complement strand
GAGCTCATCGATAGATTTTTTATAAAACATGATGTTTTATAAGCAACTATGTTATTGTGAAACACTCGACGAAAATATATTTTTTTCGGGTGTTTACAATAAAAGCATTGAAATATTAGAACAATTAATGGTGTTGCAAGTACGAATGAGCACAGATACGTATAACCTAGAACAGTTTTTAAAAAGCGTAGAAAAACGTGCTTATCGAATGGCGTATATTGCAACCTCTAATGTTGATGATGCTTTAGATATAGTACAAGACACAATGTTAGTATTAGCAAGTAAATATGCTAATCGAAAGCAAGAAGAATGGGCTCCTTTGTTTTTTCGAATTTTACAAAATAAAATTCGAGATTTTTACCGTCGGCAAAAGGTACGCAATATTTTTCAAGGTTGGTTTAGTTCTGATAATGAAGATGAACATGACGATCCAATACAAATGATCGCCGATGAAAAAATTCATGATCCAATAAGAAAAATAAGTGGTGAAAAGAATATAGAACAATTAGAAAATGCATTAAAAACCTTACCAATGCGACAACAACAAACATTTTTGTTACGTGCATGGCAAGGCTTAGATGTTAAAGAAACAGCAGCAGCAATGAGTATTACAACGGGTAGCGTTAAAACACATTACTCAAGAGCGTTACAAGCATTAAAAAAATATGTTGGTGAGGTGGAATATGAATGAACACATGGAATTTGAGGTGAAGTCAAAAAAATACTTAGATCAAAGTGTTGATGAACTGAGTCCCGATATCTCTCGACGTTTACAACAAGCACGCTATGCAGCTTTAGAGAAAGCAAAACCCTATAAAATAGGGGCGTTTTTTCCTAAGGCAGTCACCGCAACATTAGCGATTGCTGTTGTCTCTATTAGCTTGTTTTTTAATTTCAATAAAAATAATGGATTAGATGCGGTAATTTCGTTGGAAGCAGAAATAGAAATGTTTACATCAAATGATAACTTGGAATTAATGGAAGATCTTGATTTCATTGAATGGCTTGTCGAGACGAATGAATATGCCAGTTAGATTTTTAATTATCTTGTTATGTTTTACGCCCAATTTTTTATTTGCAAAACAAGAGCAAGATAAGTTTTCTTTAGAGCATGATTTAGAATTATTTGAGTTTCTTGCTATGTATGGTAAAGAGGATGAAGTTTTTATTGATTCTGAAATAGAAGATAAAAGTGAAGTAGTGACAGTGATAAATCAACAGGATAAAATGAGTGAGTCTGATGAGTAACAAGGGTTTGTTTAAAATATTATTGTTAAGTCTAGGTATGGTTTTTTCCTTTGCTAGTCAAGCTGAAGATAAAAATACTACTGCAGAAATAACTCGCTGGAACCAACTAAATAGTAATGAACAAAAACTATTAAAACGTTTTGAAAATAACTGGAGTGAAATATCTCAAGAAAGAAAAAGCCGTTTACGTAAAGGCGTAAAACGTTGGCAAACAATGTCTCCTGATGAAAGAAAATCGACCAAAAAGCGCTTAAAACGTTGGAAAAATATGAGTCCAGAACAACGTAAACGCATTCGTTCACGATTTCAGAAGTTTCGTGCTTTACCTGAATCTGAACGACAACAAATTCGTCAGCAACGACAATGGTTTAAAAAATTACCGCCAGAACGTCGTCAAAAACTACGTCAACGTTGGAAAAGTATGACAGCCCAACAACGACAAGAGTTTCGTCAAAAAATGGTTCAACGTCGCGCAAAGTGGAGAACAATGTCACCCAGCGAACGACGTTCGACGCGTGAGAAGATAAGACAACGATTTAATTCACACCGATCTCAAAGGCGAGAGCATTTTAGGCACTAAGTTTATATTTTTCAGGTTAAGTCTCACCTTGTGTTTTTAATAACAATATCAAATAATCTAGTATTAATATCCACATGTAGACAGTGTCAAAACGAGAAAATATGAGTTATAAAATAAATAAATCTATTTTTTCATGGGCGTTATATGATTGGGCTAACTCTGCTTACGCAACAGTTATTCTTGCAGGTTTTTTTCCTTTGTTTTTTAAAGAATACTGGAGTAATACAACAGATGTTTCGACCAGTACTTTTCAACTGGGACTAACCAATGCGATTGCCAGTACTGTTATTGTTATTCTCGCACCTGTGTTAGGTGCGATTGCAGATGCGGGCAATCTTAAAAAACGTTTGTTACTCATCTTTGCTTTACTCGGCATTTTAATGTCAGCAGGGCTTTATTTTGTTGCTCAACATGAAACATTATTAGCGCTTGGTTTGTTTGCTTTATCTGTTATTGGTTTTTCGGGAAGCATTATATTTTATGATTCTTTACTTACCGACGTAGCTGAAGAAAAAGACTATAACAAAGTATCAAGTTTTGGTTATGCCTTTGGTTATTTAGGCGGCGGTATTTTATTTGCTTTTGATGTTTATATGACATTACATCCTGAAATATTTGGTTTTGAAAATAGTGCGGAAGCAGTGAGGTTTTCTTTTTTAACAGTATCGATTTGGTGGTTTGTTTTTTCTATACCTTTGTTTTTGAATGTTTCTGAATTTAAACAGGGTGAAATAAAGAAAAAAAATATAAAAATAAGGGATGCCGCAGTCGGTGGCTTTAAACAATTAAAAATAACTTTTCATAAAATAAAAAAATTACGCATGGTGCTTTTGTTTTTAGCAGCTTACTGGTTATATATTGATGGGGTCGATACTATAGTAAGAATGGCAGTTGATTATGGTATGTCGCTCGGTTTTAATTCTTCTGATTTAATTAGCGCTCTATTAATTACTCAGTTTGTCGGCTTTCCTGCTGCAATTGGTTTTGGTTACTTAGCAAATGTTATTGGAACAAAGCAAGGTATTTTGTTAGCTGTTTTTATTTATTTTTTAATGACGATTTGGGCTTCGCAAATAACCTCAGTTTCTGAATTTTATATTCTGGCGATTATCATTGGATTAGTTCAGGGTGGGGTACAAGCTTTAAGTCGATCCTTTTATGCTAGCATTATTCCAAAAAATCAATCAGCGGAGTTTTTTGGTTTTTATAATATGCTAGGTAAGTTTGCCGCAGTACTAGGGCCAATTATGATGGGAGTTATTAGCTTAACCACACAAAGTCCACGCTTATCGATACTTTCAGTGAGCATTTTATTTATTGCAGGTGGAATCCTGTTATATTTCGTTAACGAAAATAAAGCAAAAGAAATGTTAACCGATTATGCTATAGAAAAATAAATATTGATCTGGTGATAAAATGAATGCTGATAAAAAAAAAGAACCCTCTTTATTAGATGTAACACGAAGTGTTTTGTGGGCATTTTTAGGTGTACAAAAAAGTAAAAACCA
>CAZSCK010000012.1:0-38186 GCA_964605385.1 uncultured Thioalkalispiraceae bacterium | reverse complement strand
TTTGGAAACCAGAATGGTTTTGTCATAACACAAGAAATCCAAATGACTGCCATATATATAATGCTTCCAATTGCCAGAATATTATAAATAGCATCTGCAGATTGTCGTTCCTGCAATGATGAATATTCACCCGTAATAATCATAAAAGCAGACACAATTAATACAATCAATGCGCCTAAAATATTCAGTCGGAGAAAGCGACGTCGTTGTAAGGCATTGTTTTTACTTAAAATTTTCACTAATTCACTCCAATTATATTTATTAGCAACTACTAATATACCTTTGAAACTTGCTTATGTAGTTGACCCAGATCAATTTTTAATGATTATTTGTTAATAATTCACAAACATTACGTTTTATTATTGATCTCAAAATAATCAGTTTTAGTTCCTATAATCCCTAAATAAAGTCTATATTTTGCCGATATATTTAGGCAAGTAGACATTAGAATACGTTAATAATCGCTTGTTTTGTATGGTTATTTTGCAGGTTGCACTTATATTGAAGGAAAAATATATGCGGTTCTCAGTGAAGAAATATTCGTTATTTATCCTGTTCAGTTTATTTTTTTTGTTATCAAGCTTTACCAATATTTCATTTTCTCAGCCAGCAAAACAAACAATCAAAGCACTCTATATTCCTCTTGCAGATCATTATGCAGCTTTAGTTGCTTATGAACGCTACCGTAAAAAAATGAAGTATGCAGATTTTAAAATTCAAAAAATGAAAAACTGGGATTTTCTTCGTGCCTATTTTCAATCTGGTGAAGTGGATATGGCTTATGTCATGAGTCCATTAGCAATGGACATGTATAACGAAAAACCACATTTTAGCTGGATAGGACTGATGCATCGTGATGGTAATGCCTTGGCCATTAATGATTTATTGAATAAACGGGTACAGCTACCTGCTCGACGTATAGATCGTAAACCTGATGCCAAAGTTGCTACGGCGTTAAAAGAAGTCTATAACGAAACAGGTCGTGCAACAGAAATTGGCATACCCCATCTTCTTTCTACGCATAGCGTGGTACTTTATCGTTACCTCAAAGAGCATGGAATACGTTTAAGTTTACAGCCGAATTATGATGCTGAAGTATTTGCGATATCTGTTGCACCAGCAAAAGCGCCTGCTTTTATTAAAGCAAAAAGCAATCGTGTTATTCCGGCTGCATTTGAGCAATCATTACCCTGGGCAGATGTCGTTGAAACCGGGGGATTTGGAAAAGTGGCATGGTACTCAAAAGATGTTATGCCATGGAAAAATGGCCATATTGAATGTATTGCGTTAGCAACAAACAAAGCAATTAAAGATAAATTTAAAGCAACTAATGAAGTGATGTTTTATATCCGTAAAGCAGGAGAAGATATAGAAAAAGCACGCTCAGCTGGAGGAGCTAAATTAGAGGAAATTGTCAAGATTGTTCGCAAACATATTAAAGCGCATACCCGTGCTGCGATTATTGCTAGTTTAGATCCAAAATTAAGGGTTATCAATTATGAGAATTTGAACATTGATGAAGCAGGGTTAAAACAGATCATGGATTTAGCGGTTGAAGGAAGAATTTTAAAAAAACCAATTAATATAAAATCATTTTCTGATCATCGGTTTGATAGTAAAAAATAGATATTTTATGAATTCTAATACTCAATCTAATTTCCAATATAAAAAATATAGCTCATTAAATAAAAGTTTGATTTTTTGGTTTTTGCTGTTGTCAACTTTTCCTTTGGCTGTGCTTTCTTATCTTGGTTATCAACAAACAAAAATTGTATTAACGGAGAAAGTTTCTAAAAACCTTACAGACTCATCAACACTTAGCGTGAGCTTTATTAAAACCTGGTTTGAATACAGATTGATGGATGTCAGTCTACAAATTGAATCTAATGAAAATATTAACTTATTAAAAAGTTTAACTGAGGGGTTTGAGAAAAGCGGTAAACCATTAAAGGATTATGTGAAGAGTTACGATTGGTCCTTGCGAACAGATGGTCTGCAAGACAACCTGATCAGTTTAAGTCGAGGCTATGATTATATTTATGATTTGTTTCTTTTAGATTTGAACGGAAATGTACTTTTTACTGTTGTACGTAAATCAGACTTTGGCACAAACATGCTGACAGGAAAATATGCAAATACTTTATTTTCTAAAAGTATTAAAGAAACAATGGAAACAGGTCATATTCATTTTTCGGATATTGAACATTATGAGCCTTCAAATAATATTATTACCGGTTTTATTACCGCCCCTTTATTAGATGATTCAGGTGATAAAATTGGTGTGTTTGCTGTGCAGCTACGTGAAGATAAAATATTTAATGCTGTAATAAGGGGTTCGAACAATAAAAGTTCATTAACACATTATCTTGTTGGTGAAGATGGAAAACTTCGTTCAAGTATCAGGCATGGGGATAAAAATGATATTCTGAATAAGAAAATAAATACAGAGCAATTTAAATTATGGCAAAAAGAACATTCAGGTAAACATGCAGAGGAACATCTGCATGAATTACTGGATATATCAATGGATGAGCTCACTTTTGAATATGAAGGGCCAGGTGGAAAAATAGTTATTGGTCAACATCAAGCACTTAAATTACCGGGAGTAAGTTGGGTATTAATTAGTGAAATCGATAAAGATGAAGCTTTATCTTCAATAAACTGGTTTTTCAGAGTTATGGTGTCACTATTTATATTTACTATTATTATCGTGACTTCGTTGGCTGTTTTTCAGGCAAGACGCATTAGTAAGCCTATTTCTAAATTGGTTTATGCCAGTCTTGCTGCTACTGAGAGTAATGTTAGTCAACATGTTGATGTTGAAGGCAATAATGAAATAACACAACTAGCAGAGGCATTTAATCATATGCTGGATGTGAGGAAGCGACACGAAGATGAACTTGAACAAACCACTGCGCAGGCTGAAATGGCCTTTTCAGAATTAAGTGAACAAAAATTTGCTTTGGATCAACATTCTATTGTTGCTATCACAGATGTTGAAGGCACTATAACCACAGCTAATAAAAAATTCAGTGAGATAAGTGGGTATAAGGAAGAAGAATTGCTTGGTAAAAATCATCGTATCCTGAATTCTGGTGTTCATAATGAAGAATTTTTTCGTGTTATGTATCGAACGATTGGCAGAGGAGATGTTTGGCATAATGAGGTTTGTAATAAGGCTAAAGATGGACATCTCTATTGGCTGGATACGACTATTGTGCCTTTTATGGGTAGAGATGGTAAGCCTAAAAGTTATATAACTCTTCGTACTGATATTACTGAACGAAAAAAAGCGGAGTTTGAGTTAGTTAAGGCGAAAGAAACTGCGGAAGCGGCAACACAACAAAAATCAGAGTTTTTAGCCAATATGAGTCATGAAATTCGTACCCCTATGAATGGAGTCATTGGTATGACGGGCTTGTTGTTAGATACTGAACTTGAAGTTAGGCAACGTAGTTACGCTGAAAGTGCTATGAATTCTGCAGAAGCACTGCTTGCTATCATTAATGATATTCTGGATTTTTCAAAAATTGAAGCCGGTAAAATGGAGCTGGAACTCCTACCCTTTAATTTACAGACATTAATGGAAGATGTATCAGAATTAATGGCGATGAAGTGTCGAGAAAAAAATGTTGAGATGTTATTACGTTTCAAACCTGATACAGAGACAAAAGTCATTGGTGACCCGGGACGCATTCGTCAAATCTTATTAAATATATTAAGTAATGCCATTAAATTTACTGACAAAGGAAGTGTAGTACTCACGGTTGAGTCAAGTGAAGTTATTGATGATAACACCGTTATTTCTATTTCAGTTGCGGATAGTGGAATTGGAATTGACGATGACAAGCTGGATAAAATATTTAATAAGTTTGATCAGGAAGATGGTTCAACAACACGCAAATATGGTGGTACTGGACTGGGCTTAGCAATTTGCCGTCAACTTTGTCATTTGATGGGGGGTGAAATTAAAGTTGAGAGTCATAAAGGTCATGGTTCAGTATTTAGTTTTACTATCAAACTGGCAGTGACCGCTGAAGATACTGTTTCTTCATTAGTAATGGGAGATGATATTTTTCTCAAAGGACTGAAAACACTGATTGTTGATGATTTAGATATTGCTCAAACTATTTTAAGTGAACAATTATCAGGCTTAAATTTAAAAATAGAAACCGCGTCATCAGGACAAATCGCACTGGAAAAATTAAATAGTGCGATAATGAATAAAAAACCGTTCGATATTGTAATTACCGATTCCCATATGCCTGAAATGGATGGGGAAATGTTAGCTGCTAAAATAAAAGAAAATAAATTATTGCAACAGGGTGCTTTGCTCTTTGTTACACCATCACCACGTAAGGGTGATGGTACACGCTTGAAAAAATTAGGTTTTGATGGTTATTTAACAAAACCAACCAGAGCATTGGAAGTACCTCAAATAATGACATTAATATGGAATGCGAAGCAAGAAAGGAAAGATATTCCTTTAGTTACGCGGCATATGATACAAGAAGTGAAAACAGGAAATAAACAAAAAGTTAAATTAACAAATACACACATTTTATTAGCAGAAGATAATGCCGTTAACCAGATGGTGGCAACAGAATATTTAGAGCGTTATGGGTGTACAGTAACACCTGCTGGAAATGGTCTTGAAGCTATTACACAATTAAAAAACTCTAACTTTGATTTAATCTTTATGGATTGCCAAATGCCTGAAATGGATGGCTATGAAGCAACAGGTGTAATACGAGAGTGGGAAAAATTAAGAGAGATTGCGAGTACTCCTATTATTGCTTTTACGGCTAATGCCATGCAGGGTGATAAAGAGAAATGTTTAGCCGCAGGTATGGATGATTATATATCTAAACCTGTAAGTGAAAAATCATTAGAAGACATCCTCACAAAATGGCTGCCTGAAAAAATACAAATGACAGCGTTTACTTATGATGAGGATGTTCCTACTGAAAAGAATAAATCACAAAAAGAAGATGTGATAACTAGTGACAATAAACAATTAGACCTGTCTGTTTTCAATACTCTCAAAGAAATGTTTGCTGATAAATTCTCATTTGCTGTTGATAGTCATACAACAAGCGCTAAAAATAATATTAAACGTATAGAAAATGCTCTTGAAAAAGGAGATGCGAGTGAATTAGAGCACGCAGCACATTCTCTAAAAGGGGCAAGCGGACAATTTGGGGCGATGAAGTTAAGCGAGCTTGCGAAACAAATGGAACAATTTGGTAAAGATGGTGAGTTAGAAAAAGCAAAAGAAATTATAGATGAGCTAAAGATCTCGAGAGAAGAAGTCGAGAAGCTCATGTTAAGTGAAATGGCTTGATTTTATTTTGACTTTTGCAAGCGATGTGTCAGATCTGGTTTAAACTTTTGTCGGCCTCATAGTGCCCCTCTTACAATTAATATAAGAGGGTATTAGGCCGATGCTACGATTAATTTATTGAACAATACCTGTCTCTATTACAATTTTTCAATTTTCTCTTTTTGCTGCTGCAAATTATTGAGCGCAGTTTGCATTTTAGCCAGCTTATCACGCTCTTTTTGCACTACCGCTTCTGGTGCTTTGTCAGTAAAGCCGGGATTTAATAGTTTACCTTCTAACGCTTTAATCGGTTTAATGAGTTTTTCAGTTTCTTTATCTAATCGTTTTAGCTCAGCATTTTTATCAATTAAACCTGCCATCGGAATAAGTAGTTTCATTTCGCCAACTAATGATGTGGCTGACTCAGGTGCATCATCCCCCGTATTTAACCAGGTGATGCTTTCTAGCTTGGCAAGTTTTTTCAAATAGCTTTCATGTGTTTTAAATAGAGATTTATCATTATCAGAACCATTTTGCAGTAACACAGCTAAAGGTTTCCCTGGTTTAATATCCATACCACTTCTGATTTGACGAATACCGATAATAAAGTTTTTAATCCATTCCACCTCATCAATTGCAGACTGATCAAACTTGCTTTCATCATATTCAGGATAAGGTTGCAACATAATACTTGAGGTGTCACTTCCTGCACTTTCTATACTTGCTAGTGGTGCAATACGTTGCCAGATTTCTTCAGTGATGTATGGCATAGTCGGGTGAGCAAGTCTCAAAATGGTTTCAAGTACATGCACCAGGGTATGGCGTGTGCCGCGTTTAACTGCTTCACTGGCATTGTCATCAAATAAGACAGTTTTCGATAATTCTAAATACCAATCGCAATACTCATTCCAGGTAAAATCATAAATTGCTTGTGCCATATGATCTAAACGATAGTTTTTAATTGCATCTTCAGTGGTTTGTGTTGTTTCTTGTAAACGACTAAGAATCCAGCGATCAGCCGCGGTTAATTCAATATCACCACCACTTTGGCCACAATCCTGTTCTTCGGTATGCATTAAGACATAACGTGCTGCATTCCAGATTTTATTGCAGAAGTTGCGATAACCTTCGATACGACCTAAATCAAAATTTATATCGCGACCCGTTGAAGCTAATGAAGCAAAGGTAAAACGAAGTGCGTCTGTGCCAAAGGCGGGTATGCCATCAGGGAAATCTTTGCGTGTTTGTTTTTCAATCTTTGGTGCATCTTTTGGATTCATTAAACCCGTAGTACGTTTTTTAACTAATGGCTCTAATTCAATGCCGTCAATCAAATCAATCGGATCAAGTACGTTACCTTTTGACTTAGACATCTTCTGGCCGTGTGAGTCTTTTACTAAACCATGGATATAGATTTCCTTAAACGGAACATCGTCCATAAACTTAAGCCCCATCATGATCATACGGGCAACCCAGAAGAAAATAATATCGAAACCCGTGACTAATACACTGGTTGGATAGAAGTTTTTTAAGGTTTCAGCATCAACATCATTTTTAGCCGGCCAGCCTAAGGTTGAGAAAGGCCATAATGCTGATGAGAACCAGGTATCGAGGACATCTTCATCCTGACGTAAATTAATATCACCGAGGTTATGTTTTTCACGGACTTCGGCTTCGTTGCGTCCCACATAAAATTTTCCTTCATCATCAAACCAGGCTGGAATACGATGTCCCCACCAGATTTGGCGACTGATACACCAGTCCTGAATATTGTTCATCCATTCGTAGTAAGTATTTTTCCAGTTGTCAGGAACAAATTTAATTCTGCCACTTTCAACTGCATTAATTGCAGGTTTGGCGAGCTCTTCAACTTTCACATACCACTGATCAGTCAGGTAAGGTTCAACCACTGCGCCAGAACGATCACCACGCGGTACCATGAGTTTATGAGGTTCGATTTTATCCATTAAATCGAGTGCTTCTAAATCTTTTACAATTTGTTTACGCGCCTCATAACGATCGAGGCCACGATATTTTTCAGGTACTTCATCATTTATTGCCGCATCAATGGTGAGAATGTTAAGCATCGGCAAGTCATGACGTTTACCCATTTCATAATCGTTAAAATCATGAGCGGGTGTGATTTTCACGCAGCCTGTTCCAAATTCCATATCCACGTAATCATCAGCTATGATCGGGATTTCACGACCAACCAGAGGTAGAGTGATGGTTTTTCCAGTCATGGATTGATAACGTTCATCATCGGGATGCACGGCAACCGCACTATCACCGAGCATGGTTTCAGGACGAGTTGTGGCAACCACTAAATACCCGGAACCATCGGTTAGTGGGTAACGCATATGCCAGAGAGAACCATTTTCTTCTTCTGAAATAACTTCAAGGTCGGAGACGGCGGTGCGTAAAACAGGATCCCAGTTTACTAAGCGTTTACCACGGTAAATTAAACCTTCTTCGTAGAGTTTTACAAAGACTTCCTGAACCGCATTGGATAAACCATCGTCCATGGTGAAACGTTCACGGGACCAGTCTAAAGATGAACCTAAACGGCGTAATTGACGCGTGATATTGCTGCCTGATTCTTCTTTCCAGTCCCAGATACGGTCAATGAATTTATCACGGCCGAGGTCATGGCGGGTTTTTCCTTCACCATTAAGCTGGCGTTCTACCACCATTTGAGTTGCAATACCTGCATGATCAGTGCCTGGTTGCCATAAGGTATTATGACCTTTCATTCGGTGATAACGGGTGAGGGTGTCCATTACTGTGTTATTAAAACCATGCCCCATGTGCAAGCTGCCAGTAACATTTGGCGGAGGGATCATAATTGAAAATGATTCATCACCACCTTTAGGGGAGAAATTATCATTTTTTTCCCAGGTTTCGTACCAATGTTGTTCAATTGAATGGGGGTTGTAGGTTTTTTCCACAGTATTAATTCGCTATTGAGGTTAATAAAATACAGACCTGTTTAGGCCTTTAAAAGGCTGATTATTATACAGAAAATTAGATAAGAATGGGTTAATACTAGGGATATTGGAAAGGGAATTTAGCTCAAATCTTTTTTGACTTGCTTACGGATTTTATCTATTTCGCTGACCAAAGATTGCTTTAATCCTGCTTCAATGGTGACAATACTTTTCATTAATGAATCACGTAGCGTTTTTTCGAGTTTTTCTTGCAAAGTATCGAGATAATCCAGCATGATTTGTGGATCAGGTTTTGCTTCGGATAGAGTTGGAATACTTTCATTTACTGCTGTGAGAGTTTCGTCTATTTTCTCTGAGATTTGTTCGGATATATTTGAGACTTCTTCTGTCGCAGATTCAACCTCAGCGGGAATAACAATATCATCAAGTACGGGGATTTCGAGATCATGTTGTTCATGAATATTCAGCTTACCCAGCGCAGTTTGATTACTTGCAATAGCAATACTTTCCCTTGCTGCAGCCAGTTTAGAATCACTTTTAGCGAGCAAAGCTTTAATCGATTCCAGTGCATCAACTAGCGAATCTTGCGAGTTTGCTGTATCGGCATCCTTGTTTATATTGTCCGTCATAGTTACATATTATAGTGACATTTTGTGAGTCTCAAGGGCATAACCTCGATCTCGGTAAAATTGATAGCGTTCACGGCCTTTTATGCGACTGCTTTCATCGGCTGTGATGATTTCGGCGACGCGTTCAAACTGGCTAAAAAAAGAAGGGGTTTCATAATTCAGGTTAATTAGAACATCATGGTGAGTGGCGGGCATATCCGTTGAGCTTTGATGACCAATAAGTACTGTTTTCTCACTATTTTCAGATGTGACGAGTTGATGTGGAACAAAACTATCTTCAGTAAATGTCCATAATAGTTCATCGTATCTTGTCGCATGTTGTTCATCCATAGTATGAATATAAACAGTATTATTTTGCGACCAGGCTTTTTCTGTGAGACGACAGATAAAGGTTTCTGCTGCCTCTTTTGAGCCTTCTTCAATAATGTAAAAATCAATGCGTGTCATATGTTTTTATTAAACCGAATACTGTTTGCCACAACGTTCCATCAAATATTGCGTTAATAAAGGAACAGGTCTTCCCGTTGCTCCTTTTTTATTACCACCAAACCAGGCAACACCAGCAATGTCTAAATGAGCCCAGTTTAATTTTTTGGTAAAGCGAGAGAGGAAACAGGCCGCAGTAATAGTGCCCGCTTCGCGTCCACCAATATTAGCCATATCGGCAAAGTTACTTTTCAGCTGGTCCTGATAGTCATCCCATAACGGCATTTGCCAGGCTCTGTCACCACACTCAGTACCTGCCGCAAGAATTTGATCGGCTAATTTTTGCTGGTTACTTAGCAAGCCAGCAGGGTGAGCGCCTAATGCGACAACACAAGCACCCGTTAAGGTTGCAACATCAATAACTGCTTTAGGTTTGAATTTTTCACTGTAGGTGAGGGCATCACATAAAATCAATCGGCCTTCTGCATCGGTATTCAGTATTTCAATTGTTTGGCCTGACATAGAAGTAACAATGTCACCGGGTTTAATCGCAGCACCATCGGGCATGTTTTCAACGCTGGGAACAATAGCAATAACATTAATTGGTAGTTTGAGTTCGTTAACGGTAACCATCGTGCCCATAACACTCGCCGCACCACACATATCAAATTTCATTTCATCCATCGCCGCACCGGGTTTAATCGAGATACCACCCGAGTCAAAGGTCACACCTTTTCCAACTAAAACATAAGGGCGGTCTGTTTTTTTTCCGCCGCTGTATTGCATAACAATAAATTTAGGTGGCGTTCGACTGCCCAGACTTACTGATAAGAGTGAACCCATCCCCAGTTTTTTCATGTCTTTTTGATTCAATATGGTCGTTTTGAGTTTGCTGTAGTTTTTGCTGTAATTCGTGGCTTGTTTGGCTAGATAGGTTGGAGTACAAATATTTCCGGGCAAGTTACCTAAATCACGCGCTGTGTTACGGCCTAAACCAATTGCATTACCAATTTGTACGGCAAGTTTGGCTTTTTTCATTACCGCAGCACGTTTATCTGCAAAGTGTAGGGTGGTTTTTATCAGTGAAGATGCTTTTGCTTTTTTTAATTCAGAAAAACGATAGTTATTTTGCTGTAGAGCTTCCGTGGCTAAACGTATTTGCATAGTATTAGAAAGGACTTTGCTGTCTAAATCTGCCAGGCTGATAATTGAATTCTTTATGTTTGCTTTACTCAGCGTATTTGAAGCATTGGTGACGATTTCCTGAAATTTCTGATGAGTGAGTTCAGCTCCCTTGCCACAGCCAACCAGTAGTACTCGTTCAGATTTTAGTCCGGGAACATCATGTAGCATCAATGAGTCGCCAATCTCTCCAGAAATATCACCACGGCGGAGCAAATCACTGATAAAACCTTTTGACAGACTATCAAGCTGTTTAGCCGAATCGCTGAGTTTGCGCTTATCAGTCACTCCAACGACAATGCAGGGTGATTTTACTGTTTCGAAGTTGATGGTTTTGACGCTGATTTCCATACTGGATTCCTGTAAGCTTAAAATGACATATTGTGTATACCAGCTTACTCGAAATTGTATTGGCTTTCAGCACATTAGCGATGAATTTTGTAAAACATGAAGTGAATATATAAAAAACAAAAAATGATTATTGCGCGTTATTTAATAAAAGAAATCACACAGACTTTGTTTGCTGTTTGTCTTGTTCTACTGATTATTGGTTTAAGTGGACAGCTGGTAAATGTTTTTTCTGACGTGGCTGCCGGCATTTTGAGTGTTAACACAGTAATGATTGTGTTGGGACTCAAGTCATTAAAGATGTTAATGGTTATTTTACCTTTGTCACTTTATCTTGCTGTTCTTATGACGCTTAGTCGTTTTTATCATAATAATGAAATGGCCGCGATATCAGCGAGTGGTATAAGCCAAATTTACATTGTGAAGATTATAGTAAGTTTTACCTTTCTTTTTTCAATTCTAATCAGTATTTTTTCTTTTCAAATTATTCCATGGGCCAATGGTCTGCAACAGGAAATCAGTTTAAAAACAGAGAATGCTACTGAACTGGAAGGAATGGTTGCTGGACGTTTTAGAGAGTCATCTTCAGGTGTAGGGGTAATGTATGTTGAAGATATAAGTGATGAACAAACTCAAATGCAAGGCGTATTTATACAGCAACGATTAAAAAATAATGCAGAGTTAATTATTCGAGCCAATAAAGGTCATCGTGAAATTAATCAGCAAACAGGTGATCGATTTATAGTGTTTGAAAACGGTGTGCGTTATCAAAGGACTCGAGG
The DNA here is from genome assembly GCA_964605385.1 of uncultured Thioalkalispiraceae bacterium. GTDB lineage: Bacteria > Pseudomonadota > Gammaproteobacteria > UBA6429 > Thiohalophilaceae > JAGLTQ01. The sequence goes on along the minus strand of CAZSCK010000012.1, from coordinate 26,548 downwards.
GAAACTTGATAACACAGTGATTGAATTTGCAGAACATGGTGTTCGTGTTAAAGAAAAAATATCGGTAATTAAAGAGAAAAAACAAACCGCCATACCAACATTAGAATTAATAAAAAAAGAGGGTTTAATTTACAAAGCTGAGTTTCATTCTCGATTGGCTCCAGTCATATTATGCTTGTTACTTTCAGCATTGGCTGTTCCACTAAGTCAAACATCACCTCGCCAGGGTCAATATTTGAGATTAGGTTTAGGCTTATTTATATACATTGTGGTGACTAATTTAATTAACATCGGTAAAACATGGATAGTACATGGCAAAGTACCCCCTATGCTTGGCTTATGGTGGATACATGCGATTTTGCTAGCACTGGTAATTTTTTTATTAATGCACCAATTAGGTTTTCGTTATTTGTTTTCTAAGAGAAAACAATAATGAATATTTTAGATCGATATATTGGTCAATCTGTTATTACCGGTGTTGCAACGGTAATAACAATTTTTATTGTATTGTATGAGTTATTTGCGTTCGCGGGTGAAGCTAATCAAATAGGCCGGGCGGATTATACTATCTGGTCGGCGATGCAATATTCTTTACTTCGTATACCACAACATATCTATGAATTATTCCCTTTATCCATGTTGCTTGGCACTATGCTGGGTCTTGGCTGGTTAGCGAATCATAATGAACTGGTGATTATTCGTATGGCCGGTGTTTCATTATTACGTATTGTTGGCTCAATAATGAAAACAGCGGTTATGTTAATGTTAATTGCGATGGTGATAGGTGAAGGCATCGCACCGCCATTACAACAATACGCGAGTGAGCAACGAATAAAAGCATTACATGGTCAAATTAACATGAATACCGACTATGGATTATGGGCAAGAGACGGAGACACCTATATAAATGTTAATCGTGTTGACAATGATGGCCGATTAATAGGTATTACTTTGTACCAGTTTTCTGAAAATAATTTTATTGAACGCCAGATAGAAGCCAGACAAGCAGTTTATGATGGGAAACAATGGTTGTTAAAGTCAGTAAAAGAAACCATTCATAAAAACAATTCATTTGTTGTTAAACGTAAAAAAGAAATGGAATGGAAAACATTATTAGATTTGGATATGGTGAAAATTGTTGCGGTTCGACCAGAGCTTTTATCGATATGGAAGTTAGATGGTTATATTGAGTACTTAAAAAATAATGATTTGGAATATACTAAATATGAATTAGTTTATTGGACTAAACTATTTGGGCCGCTGACTATTCTTGCGATGGTTTTGTTATCGATACCTTTTGTATTTGGTTCAGTTCGGCATGTTGCAATCGGCAAACAAATATTATTAGGGTTCCTTGTCGGGATTACTTTTTTTATAGTGAGTCGTTTAATTGGTCAAATGGGTTTGGTTTACGGAGTGCCTGCGATAATAAGTGCTTTACTACCAAATTTGCTTGTTATAATACTTTCGGTCTGGAGCTATCGAAAGATCAGATAATATTAATCAACAACGATAACCTGTGTACCACTTAACTTATCTCTCCAGTTATTACTTTTTGTATTCAGCAATATCCATATAAACCCCGTCAGTGCAAATAACCATCCCGGAATATTGGTTAACGATTCTGCAATATCACTTTTTACCCATAATATAAGTCCAATTATAAATAGTCCCCAGGCTGGCAAGCCGGTGATAAAACGGACAAAAGATTGTTGCCAGTTCACTGCTTTACCATCAAGCCCGATTAATTGTTGTTTCCAGACGCGCATGCCAAGTGTTTGTCCACCATGGGTCCAAAACCAGGCAAAAAAGATATGTGCAACAAAAAGTAAATAAAACGACATATAAATACTGTTGTTTGCTGCAACTTCACCCTTAGTGAAAGGCATTGTTAATGCGGTGGCAATAAAGAGGGTTGCTAAAACAAGAAAACCATCATAAAGAGCAGCAAGTAAGCGTTTTAAAGTGTTTGGGTGAGTCATGTTAATGTCGATTTCGTATTTGTGGACTAATTAAGTGTCATTATGTTGATCATTTATCGAAATAATGTCAATTCTATTTGTGGTTGCATTTGGGCTCTGTTTGCGGTTAGCTATAGGCTGTCGAATTCAACATAATAAAAGTAATAATGAGGTTGAGTATGAGTTTAGTTTCTGAACTTGCTGCAATGGATGGTGTGATGGCCGCAGGTGAGTATTCCTATCGTGGAGATCGATTTACCTGTGAAGGTGATATAACTGATGACATGGCTCGTATGGCTTCCATTATGTGTCGTTCAACAAGTCTGGCAGTACACATGCAAATGGATATGATTAAAAGTCTGGGGCATGACTGTGGCTGTGTTCCTTCGCGGGGCTGGATTGTTAGCGGAGATAACTTTAGTGTTTGTGTTATCGCTAATCATTTTTGCTTTATTCAAAATGATAATGCCTCGCTTAATACCATCATGTCTTATATGCGTGAGAATGTGCCTGATCAGGATGGCCAACTGGTTTAATAATAAAAATATTCCCGGAGTAAATAATGTCAGATTTAAATAAGTTAATGGCTATTGAAGGTGCTGTAGGTGCATTTAAATTTACCAGCAAAGGTGAATTAACAGAAAGCAAGATTGCAGATGGATCAGAATTAAATGATCAGATTCTTGATTTATTGTGCCATGTTTGTATTGCCAATATGGCTATCGCAACCATGCAGGCACGTGGCTGGGAAAATATGACCGGCATGAAAGGTTTTTACCCTATTAAAGGTTTCACCATGGTGGGTTTTGAATGGACGGTTATTGTGAATGAAGAATTTGGTGTGGTTGTACCAAACGCCCAAGTTGATTATGAAGCTGCCCATGCTGCTTTAGCAGGTTAAGGGGAGACTGAATCAATGATTAAACGATTATTAGCGGTTGATGGTGTTATTGCAATTTGCCACTTTCGTGATGATGGTGCGCTAGTTGAAGGTTATGGTATGCCGGATGAAATGTTAGGCGGATTTGCCAAATTTGCCCATGACTATAAACGCCTGGTTCAAGGTAATGCAGATCAGCTTTCTATGTTTACGCAAATGAGTGGTTGGACGCCACCGGGTGGCTGGGTTGTAGAAGGAGATGGGGTTGCTGTCGCCAGCATTGGTAACATAGCGTGTTTAATGAATACTCAGGAAGCCTCAAAAAATGAAGTGATGAAAGAACTGGAAGAAGCTTCACACTGGTAATTTAAAAATATAAAATATTTAGCACGTAGCCCGGATGCAGTGCAGCGGAATCCGGGGTTTTTAAAGTAACTCCCATTTCATCCTGGCTACGATTTGCTTCACTTTACGGTTAAATCCCTGAGTTTTTTATTCCTGTAATTCAAGTTTTCGATACAGTGTTCGTTCGCTGATACCTAGTTTTTTAGCAAGATTAATTTTGTTTTCAACTCGAGTAGCAGCCCATTCTATATAACGTTTTTCAAGTTTTTTTAGCGTAATTAATTCAGAAAAACAGGTTTTATTTTTCTCATCATTGAATTCATTTTTACACTCATCGGGTAAATGCTGAAATTCAATTTCATCATCATCGACCATGAGAGTTGCGCGTTGAATAATATTACTCAGTTCACGAATGTTTCCCGGAAAAGGATATTGTTGCAAACACTCAATAGCCTCTTTTGATATAGAGATACCAAGTTCAGGATAAAAACGTTTAAGGATTGAAGCTACTAACAAGGGGATATCTTCGATACGTTCCTTGAGTGATGGAATATGCAAAGGAAATGCGCTAATACGATAATAGAGATCATTTCTGAATTCTCCATTATCAATCATCATTTTTAAGTTTCTGTGGCTTGCTGAAATTAAACGAAAATTAGTCTTTAATGTTTCTATTCCCCCCACGCGCCGGAAGGTCCCTGTTTCAATTAAACGCAGTAGTTTTGTTTGTAAACTTGGAGAGATATCACCTGTTTCATCTAAAAATAATGTGCCACCATTTGCTGCTTCAGCCAGGCCAATTTTACGTGTTAGTGCACCGGTAAAGGCGCCTTTTTCGTGGCCAAATAATTCACTTTCAAATAATGACTCGGTTAATCCTGAACAGTCGACGGCAACAAACGGGCCTTTAGAACGTGGGCTGGTATGGTGTATTGCTTCAGCAATGAGTTCCTTGCCTGTTCCTGATTCGCCTTGTAATAGAACGCTAACATCACTGCATGCAACGCGCTGAACCATTTCAATGACCGTATTAAAAGCGATTGACTGTCCAACCAGGCCGGTTGCTTTCGGGTGGGTGCTGGCACACTTTACCGGTATGGTACTTTCTATAAAATATTTAATTTCACCGGCATCATCATGAATAGGTGAGAGATGTACATCAACATGCTCAGCCCCTGACAGAGTTTGATGTATGTGCAAGGAGCGTTGTGCAGAGTTACTTTCAAGACATAATTTTAATGGGCAGGTTTCACCTTCCTGATCACACGGTCTTTTATAGTGGTGAGAAATTTCATAACAATGACTTTTATTGTCTACTTTAAAACCATGCAGCTTTTCATAGGCTGCATTTGCTGCAACAATGACATAATCACGACTCAAAATTATGGATGGTTCGGTGCGGCTATTGAGTAATTCGTTTACAAATTGGTGGTCTTTAAAATATTTCTCTTTCATGTTCACTTTCCCAATCCTGTCATTTATGACAAAACTATAGTCGTATGCTGACATGAATGACAGTGTGGTTTTTATATTATTGTCTGATTTTTATTATCTTATTGTTTTATATGATATTTTATTTATGGTCTAAAATTTGCCTTAGTTAAGTTAAGTATAAATATAAGTTTTGTAACGAGCAAAAATGGAGAATACGACTATGTCACATATCGTCATTATGGGTGCCGGTTTAGGTGGATTACCCTGTGCTTTTGAAATGAAAGAAGTTTTAGGGAGATCGCATGAGGTAACGGTTATTGATGAAAGAGAAGATTTTCAGTTTACGCCTTCCAATCCCTGGGTTGCTGTTGGTTGGCGGACTAAAAAGGAAATTTCAGTACCGCTGGAAAAAACATTGAGTAGAAAAAATATTAATTTTATCAATAGCCGTGTAGAAAAAATAAATCCCGATATTAATACACTGATTTTAAAAAATGGTGAAGGCGTAACTTATGACTATCTTGTGATTGCAACCGGTCCGAGACTTGCATTTGAAGAAGTACCCGGAAGCGGGCCGGATGGTTTCACAACTTCCGTTTGTACAACCGATCATGCTGTGACTGCGATGGATGATTATAATGGTTTACTTGAAAATCCGGGACCGGTTGTCATTGGTGCCATGCCATTTGCCAGTTGTTTTGGTCCTGCATATGAATTTGTCTTTATTCTTGAATGTGCTTTGCGTAAGAAAAAAATACGCAATAAAGTGCCGATGACATTTGTTACTTCTGAACCGTATATCGGCCATCTTGGTCTGGGTGGGGTAGGTGATTCCAAGGGCATGCTGGAAAGTGATTTACGTGCTCATAATATTAATTTTATTACCAATGCTAAAACGACCAAAGTTGAAGATGGCATGATGTATGTTGATGAACTGGATGACAATGGTGAAGTTAAAAAGCAACATGAATTACCTTTCGTATATTCAATGATGCTACCTGCCTTTAAAGGGGTGGACGCTGTTGCCGAAGTAGAAGGACTGTGTAATCCCCGTGGTTTTGTTTTGATTGATGAGTATCAACGTAATCCAAAATACCAGAATATTTACTCATCAGGTGTTTGTGTTGCGATACCGCCGATTGAAGCAACTCCGGTACCAACGGGTGCACCAAAAACAGGTTATATGATTGAAACCATGTCAACCGCGATTGTGCATAACATTGCTCATGAACTAAAAGGTGAAGAACCTGAAACCTGCGGAACCTGGAATGCAATATGTCTGGCAGATATGGGTGATACCGGAGCAGCCTTTGTTGCTATACCACAAATTCCACCGCGTAATGTAACGTGGTTTAAAAAAGGAAAATGGGTACATAAAGCAAAAATTGGCTTTGAAAAATATTTCATTCGCAAGATGAGAAAAGGATTGACTGAACCTTTGTATGAAAAATTTATTTTAAAAGCATTGGGTATAGAGAAGTTACAGAAATAAATTTATCCGATATGTAGATAATGGGCGTGATTTTAAATGCTGTCCGTTATCTACTTTATTCTAAATAAAATACTCCCAACTAACTCCTATTAAGCTGTTTCTGGTATGACGTTAAAAGCGGGATGGTGTATGATCGTCGTTCTTCTTAACTACACAACTGGACTTAAATCGCATGCTGCAATTGCCTGGTGGATTGGCCCTTTCTGACTTTCGTAAAAATAAACTTTTAACCTCTTTGCAATCAGTGGTGCCTGCTGTTACTGATATTCAGGCACGTTATCTGCATTTTGTTGATGTCGATAAAACACTCGATGTTGATGCGCGAGAGGTATTGGATTCTTTGTTACATACAGAATCTCATCCTGAAAAGGTAAGTTCCGATGTGAGTCAATTTCTCGTTATTCCCCGTCCTGGAACGATTTCACCCTGGTCGAGTAAGGCCAGCGATATTGCGCATAATTGTGGTTTAAGCGATGTACGTCGTATTGAACGCGGCATTTTATACACTGTAGTTAGCGATAACTCACTGGATAGTGCTGAGTGGCAGGATCTTAGTGCTTTACTTCATGATCGTATGACAGAATCCGTTTTTTCTGATGTTGGAGAAGCGGAACGTTTATTTTATCAGGCAGAACCTGCGCCATTCCAAAGTGTTGATATTTTAAACGCGGGTCGAGATGCGTTAGTGAAGGCGAATACTGATTTAGGCTTAGCTCTGGCAGAAGACGAAATTGACTATTTAGTTGATAATTTTAAAACTATGAAGCGTAATCCCACCGATGTGGAACTCATGATGTTTGCACAGGCAAACTCAGAACATTGTCGGCATAAAATCTTTAATGCGGATTGGGTGATTGATGGCAAGCAACAGAAAAAATCTTTGTTCAGTATGATTCGCAATACTCACCAGAAAAATCCCGGCGGTGTGTTATCGGCTTACCATGATAATTCGGCGGTAATGAAAGGCTCTAAAGCAGGGCGTTTTTTTGCTGAACCTCAAAGCCATCAATATGAATACCATGAAGAAGATATTCATATTTTAATGAAAGTTGAAACTCATAATCATCCAACCGCGATTGCGCCTTTCCCTGGTGCAGCTACAGGTTCGGGTGGTGAGATTCGAGATGAAGGCGCGACGGGTCGAGGTTCAAAACCCAAAGCTGGCCTCAGTGGTTATTCGGTTTCAAATTTAAAAATACCTGCTTCACCTCAAGCCTGGGAAACAGACTTCGGCAAACCTGGTCGTATTGTTTCTGCGTTGGATATTATGCTCGAGGCGCCGATTGGTGCAGCGGCATTTAATAATGAATTTGGTCGCCCAAATATTTGTGGTTATTTCAGAACCTATGAAGAAAAAGTTACCAGCTTTGCCGGTGAAGAAGTGCGCGGTTATCACAAGCCAATTATGTTGGCCGGTGGTCTGGGTAATATTCGTGCCGATCATGTTGATAAAAATGATATTCCTCCAGGTTCACAAATTGTTGTTTTAGGTGGCCCTGCGATGTTGATTGGTTTGGGCGGCGGTGCAGCCTCATCCATGGCATCGGGTGATAGCCATGAAAGTCTGGATTTTGCCTCGGTACAACGAGGTAATCCAGAGATTGAACGTCGTGTTCAGGAAGTCATTGATACCTGTGTGCAGTTAGGCGATCAGAACCCGATTATCAGTATTCACGATGTTGGTGCAGGTGGTTTATCCAATGCTTTGCCTGAGTTAGTTAATGACAGTGGCCGTGGTGGTAAATTTGAGCTGCGTATGATTCCGAATGATGAGCCGGGCATGGCGCCAATGGAAATTTGGTGTAATGAAGCACAAGAACGCTACGTTTTAGCGGTTAGTTCGGAGAATATCGACGCTTTTGGTGAAATATGTGATCGTGAACGTTGCCCATTCGAGGTGGTTGGTGAAGCCACTAAAGAACAAACGTTGATCGTTGGCGATGGCTATTTTGATAATACGCCGATTGATATGCCAATGGATGTGCTTTTAGGTAAACCGCCTAAAATGCGCCGTGATGTGAAACATCATCCTGTACCCAAGCAAGATTTCTCACTGGCAGATATTAAAATTCCAGAAGCGGCAAAACGTGTTTTAGCGTTGCCGACGGTTGCCTGTAAAAATTTCTTAATCACTATTGGTGATCGAACCGTTACGGGTATGGTTGCGCGTGATCAAATGGTTGGCCCCTGGCAAGTTCCTGTGGCGGATGTTGCCGTTACCGCCGCGGCGTATGATACGCTAAAAGGTGAAGCTATGGCGATGGGGGAGCGTACTCCGGTTGCTTTGCTGGATCATGCGGCTTCTGCACGCATGGCCGTGGGTGAAGCGATCACAAATATCGCTGCTGCTCGAATTAATAAAATCAGCGACATGGTGTTATCTGCAAACTGGATGGCACCCGCGGGACACCCTGGTGAAGATGCTGGTCTATATGATGCGGTAAAAGCGGTGGGTGAAGAACTTTGTCCAAAACTCGGCATTGCTATTCCGGTTGGTAAAGATTCCATGTCAATGAAAACAGTTTGGGATGAAGGTGGTACTACGCATTCAGTTACCGCACCGTTGTCACTCATTATTTCTGCTTTTGCACCTGTTGAAGATGTATCTAAAACACTAACGCCTCAATTACGCACAGACTTAGGCGATAGTAATTTAATCCTGATTGATTTAGGTAAGGGTAAAAACAGGTTAGGCGCAACATGTTTGGCGCAAGTTTATAAACAGCTTGGTCATCATAGTGCAGATCTAAATGATGCCAATATGTTAAAGAACTTCTTTAGCGTAATTCAAAAACTTAATCAAAAAAATCGACTACTTGCTTATCATGATCGTTCTGATGGTGGTTTACTTGCCACTGTGTGTGAAATGGCCTTCGCGGGACATACAGGTATTAATATTATTTTAGATAACCTTGGTGATAGTTCGATCGCAAGTTTGTTTAATGAAGAACTTGGTGCTGTTATACAAATACAACATGAATATACCGATGAAGTTTTAGCAGAGTTAAAGAAAGCTGGCTTAGGTCATTACAGTCATGTTATCGGGCAACTCAATAATGACGATAACATTGTTATTCAATATAACGATCAAGATGTATTAAATGAAAAACGTCGCAACTTACAACGTGTTTGGTCAGATGCCTCTTACCAGATTCAAGCTTTACGTGATAATGCTGATTGTGCCAAACAAGAGTTTGATAATTTATTAGATCATAATGATCCTGGTTTACATGCAAACTTAAACTTTGATGCGCAGGAAAATATATCTGCACCTTATCTTAATCTAGGCCATCGTCCGCGTATGGCAATCTTGCGTGAGCAAGGTGTAAACGGCCATGTTGAAATGGCGGCTGCATTTGAGAAAGCAGGTTTTGCCAGCGTTGATATTCACATGAGTGACATTATTGAAGGCCGTCATAACTTAAATGACTTTCAGGGTTTAGTTGCTTGCGGTGGTTTCTCTTATGGTGATGTTTTAGGTGCAGGTGGTGGCTGGGCAAAAACAATTTTGCATAACAATGCGATGCGTGATGAATTTGAAACTTTCTTTAATCGCACAGACAGCTTTGCTTTAGGTGTTTGTAATGGCTGCCAAATGATGTCGCATTTAAAAGACCTCATTCCGGGTGCATTGCACTGGCCACAATTTGAACGTAACTTATCTGAACAATTTGAAGCACGTTACTCTTTAGTTGAAGTGCAAGAATCCGCTTCAATACTTTTTGAGGGTATGGCAGGTTCACGTATGCCAATTGCGGTTGCGCATGGAGAAGGTCAGGTTAAATTTTTAAAAGATGGCTTATCTCAACAAGTGCAAACTGACGGTTTGGTTTCAATGAAATATGTTGATTACCTTGGGCAAGCTACTGAACGATATCCTCATAATCCAAATGGTTCGGTTGATGGTATTACGGGGTTAACCTCAGAAGATGGGCGCTTTAATATCATGATGCCGCATCCAGAACGTTTATTTAGAACTGTTCAACATTCCTGGCACCCGGATGAATGGGGTGAAGATGGTCCATGGTTACGCTTGTTCCGTAATGCGCGGCGCTGGGTAGATTAAATAAACTACTACAGAAGGCGATAAAATGCTTGAAATATTAGGCTTAAAGGCCTTATTTATTGTGTAGATGACATATACTTAATTTCCCCAAGTAGAAAAAGTCTGTGTTTGATATGGAAGTTTGTTCCTGAATCGCTTCAGATAATTGCTATAGGATGTGTTGCAATAAATGAAAGTTAAAATTGATATTTCTCAATTAAAAAAAGGCATGTATGTCAGCGAGTTAGATCGCCCATGGACAGAAACATCTTTTTTATTACAGGGTGTTTTGATTGAAAACACAGAAGATATTTCCCAATTTCAGAAAACCTGTGAGTATGTTTATATTGATGCTGAAAAATCAGATAAATCTATATATGCCCATTTACGATCTTTATCTACTCCAGGAAAAGATGAGTCCGTTTCAAATAATTTAGTTGCAGATGAATCTGAACAAGCTGATCTTGAACAAAATAATATTCAAAAAGAATTAAAAGTAGCACGTAAGGTGCATACTCGAACACGAACATATATTGATCGTGCTTTGGAAGATGTTCGTTTAGGACAAGCTGTTAATACTGACGAGGCAAAAGAACTTGTTACAGAGGTAGCAAGCAGTGTCACCCGTAACCCACATGCCATGGTTTGGTTAACCAACATGAAAGAACGTGATGAATATACTTCTATTCACTGTTTGAACGTTTGCATTATGGCGGTGAGTTTTGGGCGCTCTATAGGTATGAGTAAATCTGAACTTGAGATTATTGGTTTAGGTGGTTTACTACATGATCTCGGAAAGATGAGAGTGCCCCTTGATATTCTCAATAAACCAGACAAATTAACCTATGATGAATTTGAAGTAATAAAAACCCATCCCATGGAAGGGTTTAAGATGTTAAAAGAGCAAGATGATTTGCCGCTTGATGTTTTAGACATTGTTAAACATCATCATGAACGTCGTAATGGCAAAGGTTATCCTTCACAGTTGGGAGGTGATGAAATTAATAATATGACGCGCATGGTTGCGATTGTTGATGTTTACGATGCCATCACCAGTGACCGCTGTTATCATGATGCGATTACACCCTATGATGCTTTAAGAAACATGTATGAATGGGTGAACGAAGATTTCGATAAAGATATTATCGAACAATTTATTAAGTGTCTTGGTATTTACCCCATTGGCTGTGTGGTTGAATTAAATCTGGGACATGTTGGTGTTGTTGTTTCGGCAAGTGAAAAAAGTAAATTACGTCCCATTGTTATGTTGGTTTTAAATAGTAAACGTGAAAGATTCCCTATGCCAAAACTGATTAATCTTGCACATCCAAAATGGCGTACGGGTGCTCAAAAACTGGAAGTGAAAAACATATTGAGTAAAAATGAATATAATTTTAATATTAAAGATATTATTAGGAATGAAAATATAATCTGATAAATAATAATTATCTTCCGTCCTGTTTTGCTGTTTTAACCTCACACACTAAAGAATAAAAAATGACGAACGCTTTAGAAATATCTGATCTGTATAAAACCTATAAAAATGGTGTGCAAGCATTATGTGGTATTAATCTCGAAGTTAAACAAGGTGATTTTTTTGCCTTACTCGGTCCAAATGGTGCAGGTAAATCTACAGCAATTGGTATTATTACTTCATTAGTCAATAAAAGTAGTGGCATAGTTAAAATATTTGGACATAATCTTGATTCTGAACTGGAGATCGCTAAAAGTTTTATTGGTTTAGTGCCGCAAGAATTTAATTTTAACCAGTTTGAACCAACGATTGAAATTGTGGTTAATCAAGCTGGGTATTATGGCATTAACAGAAAGCTCGCCTATCAACGTGCAGAAAAATATTTAAAACAACTTGGGCTGTGGGAAAAACGCCGCACTATAGGAAGAGAATTATCCGGTGGCATGAAACGGCGATTAATGATTGCTCGCGCATTAGTACATGAACCCAAAATTCTTATTCTGGATGAACCCACGGCTGGAGTTGATATTGAAATTCGTCGTTCTATGTGGAAATTTCTTCAGGAAATTAACCAGCAAGGCACAACTATTATCCTGACAACACATTATTTAGAAGAAGCAGAAGCTTTATGCAAAAATATTGCGATCATTAATAAAGGTGTGGTGATTGAAAATACGGGGATGCAAACTTTGCTGGCAAAGTTACACGTTGAAACTTTTATTTTAAATTCAGAAGAAAAGCTGGATGATAAGTTGCAAGACTGGAATGACGACAAAGATTGCAATATAAAACAAATTGATGACTTAACTTTTGAAGTTGAAATTTCTAAAAAATATAGTTTAAATAATCTGTTTTCTGAACTAAACAAGCGAAATATAAATATAAGCAGTTTACGCAGTAAAAGTAGCCGCTTGGAAGAATTATTTATTCGCCTGGTTGAAGAGGGAACGCTGTGAATCTTAATCAACAATTTACTGCTTTTAAAACAATCGTTACGAAAGAGATTTTACGTTTTGCACGCATCTGGGTACAAACAGTTGTTCCCCCTGTTATAACCACCGGTTTATACTTTGTTATTTTTGGCCAGCTAATTGGTTCGCAGCTGAGCAATATAGCTGGCTACTCTTACATGGATTACATTATTCCAGGCATTATTCTTATGTCGATTATTAATAGTTCATATGCAAATGTAGTGGCGTCGTTTTACATGTCAAAATTTTCACATTTTATTGAAGAAATGCTGGTTTCTCCCATGCCAAACTATTTAATTCTTACAGGTTATGTCATTGGTGGTGTTGCGCGAGGTTTAACTGTAGGGTTTGTTGTTGCATTAATTTCAACATTTTTTACCGAATTTAATATACATAGTTATTTTATATTATTTTCAGTTGTCATTTTAACGGCAATATTATTTTCTTTAGGTGGTTTTATTAATGCTATCTACGCAAATTCATTTGATGATATATCTATAATCCCCACCTTTGTTTTAATTCCTTTAACCTATTTAGGCGGGATATTTTATTCAATAGATATGCTGCCCGCATTTTGGCAAAACGTATCATTAGTGAACCCGATTTTATACATGGTTAATGCTATGCGTTATGGCATGTTAGGCGTGTCGGATATCGACTTAGTAACTGCATTTAGTATTATTATTTTATTTGTAGTGGTCTTGTTTAGTTTTTGTTTGTACCTGTTGAATACTGGAAAAGGAATTCGTAGTTAAAATAAATTCATAATGAGGTCTGTAGAAATCTATATTTTATTGAGTAACTTATCCATTAAACGAGTAGATAAAACTCGTTTTAAGTAACCAAACAAATAAGTTGGAAAAGTAACATAATAACGTGGTTTCGGTTTTTTACTTTCTAATGCATGAATGACTTTTGTTAATACTGCCTCCGCCGGTAAGGTGAAAGGGACGGCAGGCCCGTCTTTACTTAAACGCTCTTCAGTTGCTGTATATTCAGTTTTAAACCGGCTGTTTTCTTTATTAATGTTTTTCTTGTACATAGAAAGTGAATTCTTGCGGAATTGACTTTCTATTGGCCCTGGTTCAATTAGCGAAATATAAATATTTGTTCCCATTAATTCTTGTCGTAAAGTATCACTTAACCCTTCAATAGCATATTTACTTGCGTTATAAGCACCACGAAATTTTAAAGCAACAAAACCCAGCACAGAACTGTTTTGAATAATCCGCCCATGACCTTGTTTTAACATAATAGGGAGAGCAAGGTTAGTGAGTTCATGCCAGCCAAAAACATTGGTTTCAAATTGTTGCCGTAAAACATCACGACTTAAATCTTCAACAGCACCGGCCTGGCCATAAGCACCGTTATTGAAAAGAGCATCAAGTCTTCCATTCGTTTTTTCGATGATCGCATTAAAGGCAGATTTAATTGAATTGCTGTCATCAAGATCAAGCTGAAAACTTTCCAGTCCTAAGGTAATGAGTTTTTTTACATCCTCTTCTTTACGTGCAGTAGCAAAAACACGGTAACCACGTTGTTGTAATGCTTGCGCAACACACAAACCAATACCACTTGAACATCCTGTAATTAAAATTGATTTATTATTTTTCTTCATTTTGTTGTTTTCAGGCAAGTAAGACGGCAATAATACCGGTAAAGAAGATGCCATCAAAAGTACCTGCGCCTCCAATAGCAGCGACAGGTGCACCTATGTATTTTATATCTTTAAGTCGAAATAAGTCAGCACCAATTAGCACACCTAAGGTACCACAAATATAGGCAAGTGGCGCACTGTGTTCAGGTGAAATAATCAGGGCAGATATTGCTGCGGTTACCGGCGCAATAAAAACGGGTATACCGATCCCCAATCCTTTTATAGGACGACTAAAAAAATAACTAACTGAAGCAACAATGGTAATGGCTGGAATAAACTGTAGTGGAGTTACTGAATGTAGTGACATTAAATATAGAGAAAAACAAATGGGAATTAGGGCTCCTCCAACATTAAGTGCAACAATTATTTTTCCTTTTAAAACCGGTATGGGGTGAAATAATGATCGTGGTATTGAATAGTTTTCCGGTAACTCATCTTCAGCAGAAGAGTCCATAGTGAATAAGCGTAGATTGATTAAACTCCCTAACAAGGTACTTGCTAATAGTAATATTGCTGAATCAGGAGATAAACCTAGTTTGGTTAAAACGATACTAAATACACCTATTTGTAATACGATAATAAGGAGGATAGATAAAAAGATGAGATATAAAAGGGGCATAATTTAAAAAATATTTTTTATTTTTTCAGCTAATAAATTAGCCAGTAGAATGCTATTTGTTTTGTGTGGAATGCTATCGCTGCTCCAACTATTTTTTATATTTGCTTTTTCTAACGCATCCATTGCATCTTTACTAAACAGGGCGTGGGTGGCAAGTACATCCACCTGACTTGTACCTGCTGCATAGAGTTGTATGGCTGTTTGTGCAACCGTATTTCCGGTACTGATTACATCATCCACCAGAATGACATATTGATCCTGAAAATTTATTTCAGGAAGTTGTATGCTGACATGAGTATCACTATGTCGTATTTTTGTTGCAACAGCATAAGAGGCATCACAGATAGATGCAACCTGTTTCACCCATTGCAATGATTCTTCATCCGGTCCCATTAAAAGAATATCTTTGTTAAGAGATTTTACAAACTCTCCAAGTAGTGGTGTTGCTGTTAAAATAATATTATTTGTATCGGGTATAACAGAATCTAAATTTGTTACTCGGTGTAAATGAGGATCAACCGTAATAACATCATCAAATAATTCACTTAACCACTGGCCAATTATTTGTTGGCTAATGGCTTCTTCAGAGTGAAAAGATTTATCCTGTCGCATATAACAAAGATAGGGTGCCACCAGGCTAAGTCTTTTAACGCCTTGTTGCCGGGCTGTTTTTGCAGCAAGAAATAATTCAATCAATTTGTTATTTGGGTAATCGAGGCTTAAACAAAAAATAACATGTTCATTTTTTTGCGGCGGTAAGGTAACAAGGCTTTCTTTATCCGGAAAATGATGAACATTGATATCCAAACAGGATACGTTAAGGCTGTTGGCGAGTTGCTTGCCTTGCTGTTGGTAACTTGGGAAAGTATAAATTACCGGTGTCATAGAAGAGGCCTTTTTGTCTAAGTTAGATTTCCATATAAGCTTGTGTGACTTCATCTGCGGAACCAATTTTATAGCCGTTATATTTATCTGCCAGTATTTGTGCAAATTTAAAGTCGGCAGGAAACTCGGCGTAAATTCGGTATAACACTTCGTCTTTTTTTACACTCTCACCCAATTTTTTATTCAGGTCAACTCCAGCATGTTTATCCATTGGCGCACCAGCACGACGTGCAATTTTTGCGAGTTGAAAGTTATCAATTACAGTTACTACACCCTTTTTATCTGCTTTTATATCAACATAAAGCGGTGCAGGGTTAAAATTAATTTCAATGTTTCCTTGTTCTTTGATGATTTCATGCATTTTTTTCAATGCACGTCCATCTTCAAGAATATCTCTTGCAATTGTATAACCCTGACCACCGCGTACATCAGGATCAAATTCAAGAATACGTCCAGCCAGCCTTAGAGATTTTTGTTTCAGATCGGCAGGCGCATTTATCTGGTTTTCCAGTACCATCATGACATCACGCGCTTCCATCACCGGGCCAATACCATTTCCTATCGGCTGACTACCATCGGTAATAACCACTTCAAGGTGAATACCTAAACGATCTCCAAGGTATTCAAACATTTTACGTAAACGTAATGCCTGATTCATGTGGCGTACTTTGGCGGTTGGTCCAACGGGAATATCAATTAATAAATGTGTCGCACCTGCAGCCAGTTTTTTTGACAAAATAGAAGCCAGCATCTGGCCTTCTGAATCAATACCTAATGGGCGTTCAACAGAAATTAAAATATCATCAGCCGGTGCAAGTTTTGCCTTGCCTCCCCATGCAAGACAGGCCTGAGTTTTATTAACAACACTATGCATGGCTTCAGGTGATAAGTTTACTTCGGCTAACACGGACATGGTGTCAGCCGTGCCGGCAGGTGAGGTGATTGCACGACTGGATGTTTTTGGCATGAGTAAACCATGTGCTGCAATAATTGGCACAATGATCATGGTGGTGCGATTGCCAGGGATACCTCCAATACAATGTTTGTCTGCAACAAGCGTTGCATCCCATGACATACGTTCGCCGGAATCGGTCATGGCCTGAGTCAGGTATAAAATTTCTTCCCGATCCAGACCACTCTGTGCGCAGGCAACCAGAAAAGTGGCCATTTCCATTCTTGAATAGCGATTATCGATAATGTCCTGTGTAATAAATTGAAAGTCAGTAAGTGTTAGTCTTTGGCCATCTATTTTTCGTCTTACCGCATCCATTGAACCGGGTGGTTCGGCATGCTCCACACAGACGAGATGCTTATCTTCCATGTTTAATTGTTTAAAGGCTTGTTCAGCAAGCCCAAGTTCACCGGGAGCAACGATTTGTTCATCATCAACAACATTCAGTACCGCATGGATACGAGTGCCGTTTGCCATAATCGATATTTTACTTAATGCCTGAAAACCTTCAGCACGATATAACTCACAATTGCGATGCAGGAATGCAACATTTTCATGGTAGGTATCAATTGCAACCCGTTTAAGTTTTAACATGGTTTTAGATGTGGATTGTGTGCTCATATTTTTACGTTACCATTAATACGCTATTAAATGCTATCCAGTTGTTTTATATATTATTATAAGTATATGCTATAAATAACAGAGTTAAATAAAATATGGGGTTAACCTGATGAGTAAGCCAAATTCCCAAGAGTTGGAATGTGCACTTGAAAAAGCAAAACATATGCGAGAGACGGAAAAAGATCCTGATTTTATCGCCAAGTCATTCTTGAATTGTCATTATCAGTTCACGTATTTGCAGCAGGTTCTTCATGCTGCTGAACACTATATAAATAGTGGGCTGGGAGAAATTGAGCATACCCGTCTGATTCAGGCAATTAATAAAGCCCGTGATGTTGATGAACGAAGTGCGAAACGTAGTCATCAGGATCTCGGCTTAAGTTAAAGTGCACTTTATGCACTTATTTTACCGGAGTTTGAATAGAACCACTATTGTCTAAATTGAGTTGCAAGTTTCCCCGTTCCATTACAGTGAGTTTGTTAACATATTTTTGCACGCAGTTACAAAAAACCGAGTATATATGTTGTTCTAAGTGTGATTATACTGGGGGTTATTATGATAACAGGGAATTTAAAATGAAAATATAAAATATTATTTTGTGGTTAGTTGTTGTAGTTGTTTCGTCAGGTTGTGGTGGACCTTCTGCGGTTTTATTTAAACCAGATGCAACAAAAAATATACGAAGTATCGCTATACTAGAAATTAAAGAACCACTTTATCAAGTAATGGATCTTTCAAGTGCTACACCTTGGGGAGCAATTCATGAACAAGACAGAGCCAAAGAAATTAAACCTAAATTTGTTGGTGTGCTAAAAAAAGAAAAGTTTTCATTTAATAAATATTTAACAAAAGAATTACATCGTTCTTTAAGAAAGGCGGGCTATAAAACCTATTCTATCAAGGTTAAACGGGCTGAGAAAACGATGTTCCTTAAAGATTATAATAAATATAATTCATTAACGGTTGATGCTCTATTGGATGTTTCTCCATTAACGGCAGGTTATGTTGTTGAAAATGCATTGATTTCTAGTCATTGGCGACCAGAAACAAAAACATTTGTAAGATTAGTTAATGTAAAAGATGGAGCCATACTATACCAGGACACAATGATGTACGGCTATCATAATCCTTTTATGTCAGGTGTTGATCTAGATGCGCCTAAGAAGTTTCATTTTGATGAGCGAGAAGATATATTCAAAGCTGGTAGTAAGACAGTTGTTGCTGGATTAAAAGATGCGGCAAATTCAGTTGCTAAAGAAATCGGTAAGCAACTTAAAAAGTAAATGTTGTCTTTAGTATATTAGTCCGGCGGCAATCGCCGGACTTTTATTTATTCTGCTTATAAATTCTACATTTTTATCGCTAATACTCGATTCGCTGGGTATAATATGCGACCTTTATATCTATGCAGTTTGAGATTTCCTAATGCCAATTTACGAATATGAATGTCAGGCCTGTGGTCACAAAAAAGAAGCTTTACAGAAGATCAGTGACGAGCCGCTTGTCGAATGTCCCGAATGTGGAAAGCCTGAATTAAAGAAGCTGATTTCTGCGGCAGGTTTTCGTTTAAAAGGGGCTGGTTGGTACGAAACAGATTTTAAATCGGGCAGTAAGAAGAATATTGCCGGTGATAGTAATAAAAAGCCCTCATAAGAGGAAAAATAGCCAAAAATGGGGTTGTTTAGCCCTTTTTAGCGGATTTTGGTGTGTGAATCATCTTGCACTCATAGCAGCAGAGCCGTAACATTCCCGCCTTCGTTTTAACCGTTTTTAGGATTAAGAAATGCGCACAAATTATTGTGGTGAAGTCACCGAATCATTGATCGATCAAGAAGTTACCGTTTGCGGCTGGGTTCACCGTCGTCGAGACCATGGTGGCGTTATTTTTATTGATTTGCGTGATCGTGAAGGTCTTTTGCAGGTTGTTTATGATCCTGATATTGAAGATGCTTTTGCTACAGCAGAAAATGTGCGTAATGAATTTGTTCTGCAAGTAAAAGGCCTGGTACGTTTCCGTCCTGAAGGCACAAAAAATGACAAATTAGCGACGGGTCAGATTGAAATTCTCGGTAAAGAATTAACCATATTAAATGCTGCTGAAACGCCTCCGTTTATGCTTGATGTTGCAGATGATGAAGTTGCAGAAGATATTCGCTTAAAATACCGTTACATCGATTTACGTCGTGAGCCAATGCAAAAACGTTTAAAAATGCGTTCGGATATTGTGCGAACTTTGCGTAATTTCCTTGATGATAATGGTTTTATGGACATCGAAACACCGATGTTAACCAAGGCAACACCAGAAGGTGCTCGTGACTATCTAGTGCCAAGCCGTACCCATGAAAACAGTTTTTTTGCTTTACCTCAGTCACCACAACTGTTTAAACAGTTATTGATGATGTCGGGCATGGATCGTTATTACCAGATCGTACGTTGTTTCCGTGATGAAGATTTACGTGCCGATCGCCAGCCAGAATTTACTCAAATCGATATCGAAACTTCATTCATCGATGAAGAAGAAATTATGTCGTTGACGGAATATATGATGCGCGGAATATTTAAAGAGGTTCTTGATGTTGAGCTTCCGAATCCATTTCCACGTATGACATACGATGAAGCAATCCGTCGTTTTGGTTCAGATAAGCCGGATATGCGTATATCAATGGAGTTAGTGGATATTGCTGATTTACTGCAAGATATTGAATTTAAGGTCTTTTCTGGTCCCGCCAAGGATGAAAAAGGTCGTGTTGCTGCCATGCGCTTGCCACAAGGCTGTAAATTAAGCCGTAAAGATATCGACGGTTACACCAATTTTGTTGGTATTTATGGTGCAAAAGGGCTGGCCTACATTAAGGTCAACGAACTAGCCAGGGGCGTTGAAGGCTTACAGTCACCTATCTTAAAATTCTTACCTGATGATGCGGTTTTAGAAATTATTAAACGTACTGGCGCAGAAGACGGTGATCTCGTCTTCTTTGGTGCAGATAAAGCGAAAATCGTCAACGAAGCTTTAGGTGCATTACGAGTGAAATTAGCTGAAGATTTAGGGCTGATGGAAGGCGAATGGGAGCCGTTGTGGGTAGTCGATTTCCCAATGTTTGAGTGGGATGAAGGTGGTAATCGCTGGCATGCATTGCATCACCCATTTACCTCACCAAAAGAGAGTGACCTTGAATTATTAGAGTCTGATCCGGGTAATTGCTACTCACGCGCCTACGATATGGTGTTGAATGGTACGGAATTAGGCGGTGGTTCAATGCGTATATATCGTGAAGAAGTACAAATGAAGGTCTTTAAAGCATTAGGCATTAGTGACGAAGAAGCAGAAGAAAAATTTGGCTTCTTACTCGATGCATTGAAATTTGGTTGCCCGCCACATGGTGGTATTGCCTTTGGTTTGGATCGTTTAGTCATGCTGCTTTCAGGCGCAACTTCAATTCGTGACGTTATGGCTTTCCCTAAAACACAATCTGCGAGCTGTTTGTTAACTCAAGCGCCATCAGCAGTAAGTGAAGCACAATTACGTGAATTACACATTAAATTGCGTAAACCCACTGTTGCTAAAGACAGCTAGAGTACAAATAGTCATAAAAAGCATTAAATCTTTAATAATGAGGGGCTGACTGTGTTTTTTTCATAGTTAGCCCTTTTTTTATTCATGATACTGAATTTGTGACCGATATTAAGGTAGGAGAGTCAGATAATGGATAGATTCAGGCATCATGTATGATTTTAAGTTATATTAACTACCGAAAAATTAGAATAATAATGAAGGGTTTCAGTTCTCTGTGAAAAAATATTGGCAAACAGATTGGATAATCGGTTTAGTTGTCATGCTGCTATGCATGTTAGCGGTAGTCACCGATCTTAATCGTGATGTTGAGCTGATAGGTTATGATTTAGGGGTCCGTTTTTCTTCAACTAACGCTGCAAATCAGGATGTTGTCATCATAAAGATCGATGAAGCCTCCTTACAGGAAAAAGGTGGTTGGCCCTGGCCACGCGATATTTTAGCGGAAGCCACTCGCAAGCTCGCCGCTGCTCATCCGGCCGTAATTGGTTATGTCCTACCACTGGATCGTGAACAAAGTGTTCATGGTTTGGAATATATTCATGAATTACAGAAATTAGTCGCAAAAAAATCTGGCTTGAATTATGGGCGTGTTAAACGTTTGTTACGCAGTGCAGAAGTGAGTATGGATACTGACCAGGTATTTGCATCCAGTTTGCGTAAAGCGGGAAGAGTTGTTCTGGCCATTCCATTTCTGGATAGTAAAAAATCAACTGAGCCAGCACTTGGATTAGCTGAGCACGTGAAGCGATACCGTTTACTAGGTGTTAGAGGTGTTCGCACTGAAAAATTGAGTTGGAAAAACTGGTTTGTACCCGAACCTCTTTTAAGCACTGAAAAAGTCTACCCGCCAATAAAAAAACTTGTACGCCAGGCCGGTGGAGCGGGCACCCTGTATCTTGGTGTAGATAAGTCACACATTCGAACAGAACCCTTAGTTATAAAGTATGGTCAGGATTATGTACCTTCATTCGTTCTTATGATGGCAACACGAAACCGTGGCTTATCGACACGTAGTATTAAAGTTGATTTGAAAAAACATCAGGTAATAATCGGTCAGGAAAAAATTAAAGTAGATAGCAAACTACGAATTTATCCAAAGTTTTATCGTGGTAATAAAAATCAAAGCGCATTTCCCGAATATTCTATGTTAGATGTTTTGAATGGCAAAGTGAGTCGAAATGCATTGCGTAATAAAACAATTCTTATTGGTGTTACTGCTCCACAGCATGCATTGCCACAGTTAACACCAATAGGTGAAGTGATGGCACCAGTGCGTGTTGTTGCACATAAGGTATCAAGTTTATTAAACGATGAACTTTATGAAATACCTGATTGGATTTTGTCTGTGCAACTTATTATGTTGTTGGTTGTTGGATTGTACTTAATGTTTTTGTTACCTCGTTTTCGTATGGGAACGGGCATGGCGATCAGTAGTTTGCTTTTAATCGCTATTTTAAACATTCACTTTATTTCAATGGTTGCGCAATCAATCTGGTTACCCATGATGACACCATTGTTTGCCTTAGTGATTGGGCATCTTGTTTTAGCTGCGAAAAAATTCGTTGATTCACATCTTAGCGTAATCAAAACTGAACTGTCTCAGGCGAACCAGTTACTTGGGCAATCCTTTCATTCACAAGGAAAACTTGATCAGGCAATGGAAGAGTATCGAAAGTGTATTGTGAATACGTCATTGCTTGAACAAATGTATAACCTTGGACTTGATTACGAACGTAAACGCCAATTCAACAAGGCTATTCCAGTTTTTGAAGCTGTTCAGGAACATGCGCATAATTTTAGAGATGTTGCAGAACGTTTAGCACGGAATGCTGAAGTCTCTAATGCCATTGTTTTAGGTGGAAGTCATGCACCGAGTGCAAACGGTACTTTGGTTGTGAGCCAGTCTGGAATGGAAAAACCCATGCTGGGTCGCTACCAGATTGATAAAGAAATTGGTCGTGGTGCAATGGGTATGGTTTACCTTGGGCATGATCCTAAAATTGGACGTACTGTTGCAATTAAAACACTCATGCTTTCACAGGAATTTGAAGGCGACAAACTCGTTGAAGTGAAAGAGCGTTTCTTCCGTGAAGCAGAAACAGCGGGGCGTTTAAACCATCCTAACATTGTTACTATTTATGATGTTGGTGAAGATCAGGAAATGTCGTATATTGCGATGGATTACCTGAAAGGAAAGGATCTCTTAGGTTACTCTAAACCAGATACATTACTACCTGCAAAAGAAGTGTTGAACATTATTATAAAAGTAGCAGACGCATTAGATTATGCACATGAACAAAAAGTAGTACATAGGGATATTAAACCCGCTAATATTATTTATGATAAAGAAACAGGTGTACTTAAAGTAACCGACTTTGGTGTTGCTTGTTTAACCGATACCAGTAAAACTAAAACCGGTACAATTTTAGGTAGTCCATCTTATATGTCACCAGAGCAATTAGCGGGTAAACGTGTTGATGGACGTTCAGATTTATTTTCATTAGGTGTGACCATGTATCAACTATTAACAGGAGAACTTCCATTTGTTGGTGAATCTCTTGCAAGTTTGATGTATAAAATTGCAAATGAAAAACATCCTGATATTAGAATGTTTAATCCAGAGTTACCAGCTTGCGTAGCAAAAATTATTAACAAAACATTACATAAAGATATTGATCGACGTTTCCAGTCAGGTAATCAAATGGTAGGCGCATTACGTCGTTGTAAAGCACGGTTTGATGGAAAATAAATAGATTTATGACTATGAATAAAACATCAAAACTTGATATTTATGGACTGACTGATGAAGGTTTAGTCCGAGATCATAATGAAGATTTTATCTCATGCTTGCCTGAATCGGGTTTAGTTATTCTTGCTGATGGCATGGGTGGACATAATGCGGGTGAAGTTGCCAGTGAATTAGCAGTATCAAGCATTAGTGAAGCTTTAGAAGAAGTTTTATCTCCTGAAATAAAAGATGCCTGTGACATGGATTTTAAAGAGGCTGTTCATGAGTCTGTTATTTTTGCCAATGATGAAATAAATTTACACGCAAAAACACACCCTGAATGTAAAGGCATGGGAACCACGATTGTTATGGCGTTATTTCATAATGATTCCGTTATTCTTGCCAGTGTTGGAGACTCGCGTATTTACCGTTTCCGCAAAGGCGAACTAAAACAGGTAACAACCGATCATTCTCTGGTACAGGAAATGATCGATAATGGTTATATGAGTGAAGAAGAAGCAATAAACTCAACAAACCGTAATTTAATTACACGAGCATTAGGTATTGCAGAAGATGTTAAAGTCGATGTTATACAGGATGATATTGAAAAAGATGATATTTATCTTTTATGTTCAGATGGTCTGAGTGACATGATTAGCGATGAATTAATATTTTCTACCCTGGTTAAATTGCGACAAGATTTAAAAAGAGCAAGTGAAGAGCTTGTTAAGCTGGCAAAAGATCACGGTGGGAATGATAATGTGTCTGTGATACTCGTGGCATGCAAGTAAAAACACTATTTTAACTTTATATATTTAAGAGAACGGCTATGGCTAGACTAATTATTACTCATCAAGGCACTGTTATTAAAGAATATAACTTATCCAAAGAAAAAATAACGGTAGGTCGAAAACCTTCTAATGATATTATTCTGGATGATCCTACGGTCAGTGGTGTGCATGCTGCTTTTTTACATATGCAACATACTTACATTGACGATTTGAACAGTACCAATGGTGTTAAGTTAAATGGTAAGCCAGTAAACAAACGCCAACTTAATCATGGCGATATAGTATTAATTGGTCAGCATGAATTTAAATTTATTGATGATGCAGTGCAGGATTTTGAAAGTACCGTTATCATTGCTCCACCCGTTCAGGAAAATACTGAAAAAAGAAAAGTTGTAAAAGCGAGTGTAGTCATTGCAGAGGGTGCCAAAGCAGGGGAATCAATTATATTGAACAAACCTTACACTAAGTTAGGCTCAGCAAATCAGGTTGCCGTTATTGCTCGTCGAGGTACAAGCTATTATCTCATGCCGATGACAGGTGGGGTACAAGGCGACTCACCTAAATTTAATGGACAACAAATTGGTGCTGAGAGCATGTTATTAAGTGATGGCGACATTATTGAAGTGGCTTCCACAAAACTTAAATTTACAATTGAAAAATAAGCGGTTATTAATAATATGGCTAGATTAATACTTAAATATGAAGGTGTAACACTTAATACTTATGACCTGGAAAAAGAAGTAACAACGTTCGGTCGGAAATCAGATAATGATATTCAACTTAATGATGCCGTTGCCAGTAGCCATCATGCACGTATAATCCTTAAACCTAATCAATATTTAGAAGAACAGATGGATGCCAGACTTGAAGATCTTGCTAGCACCAATGGTACTCAAGTGAATGGCTGTTTAATTAAATCAGTTGAACTCAGGAATGGTGATGATATCCAGATCGGTAGCCAACATTTTACTTATGAAAATGATGAAACAGTTGGCATGGATGAAACTGCAATTTATTTACCAGATGAAAATTAGATCTAAAGTATCAACCACTAACGACTGCATGGACGCAGTTGCCAAGAACACCAAGGAGAAGGTGAAACCGGAGGTTGAGAGGCTAGCCTGGGCTACACAAAGAAAGAGAAAATATTTTATTTTTAACTTGTAGGTTGGACTTCAGTCCAACAAAATAGATGTACTTTCATCATACTCTATATATTCCTTACGCTCGTACCTTATTACATCCCTGTATTCGTTCGTGGTAAACTTCTTTTTGTTTTAAATTAAATACGTTTAAGAGATTTTGTATGGCTGGTCATAGTAAATTCGCTAATATCAAACATCGCAAAGCCGCTCAAGATGCGAAGCGCGGTAAAATTTTCACAAAATTAATTCGTGAAATTGTGGTTGCTTCAAAAATGGGTGGCCCCGATCCAGATAATAACCCACGTTTGCGTGATGCAGTGAGTAAATCTCTAAGTGCAAACATGAAACGTGATACGGTAGAAAAAGCCATTAAACGCGGTGCCGGTGCGGGCGAAGGTGAAAACTATAATGAAGTGCGTTATGAAGGTTATGGTATAGCGGGTGTTGCAGTAATGGTGGATTGTCTTACTGATAATATTAATCGCACAGTTTCAGAAGTACGAAATGCTTTCTCAAAATCGGGCGGTAATCTGGGGACAGATGGTTCAGTTTCTTATTTGTTTACCAAGCTAGGTACATTAGCCTATCCTGCTGGAAGTGACGAAGATGCAATTATGGAAGTGGCATTAGAAGCGGGTGCTGAAGATATCGTATCTAATGATGATGGTTCTATTGAAGTCACTACCACACCAGAATCTTTTACAACGGTAAAAGAAGCGATGTTTGCAGCAGGTTTAGAAACGGAATTGGCAGAAGTCACCATGCATCCTTCGATCTCGGTGGAATTAAATTTGGTACAAGCCGAAAAGGTGCTGCGATTGATTGATGTGCTTGAAGATCTCGATGATGTTCAAAATGTATACACAAATGCAGATTTTACCGAAGAGGTCATGCAACAACTGGTTTAACTAATTTAAGTTACTGAATACATTAGATAAAAGGGGAGTTTCTACTCACTGCTGTCCCACAGTTG
>CAZSCK010000011.1:0-47211 GCA_964605385.1 uncultured Thioalkalispiraceae bacterium | reverse complement strand
GATTTACACACATGTCATGCAAAAAAATCATGACAGCATTAAAAGTCCACTTGATGTTATTGAGGATTTTAGTGATGAAGGAAATTAAATTTGCTGAAAGATTGTATTAGAAAGATTTGTGAAATCTTCTAATGACAACCGTTCCGGTCGTATTGTGGGCTCTATTCCAAGTGCCTCGATTTGTTCAACATCAAGTTTGCCTTTTAAAATATTACGTAAGGTTTTACGCCGCTGGGTAAAACTAAAATTAACCAGCTTTGAAAATTCATCAAAGTTATCAATTTCAACCGGAGGTTTTTCGTGCGGGATTAATCGAACAATGGCTGAATCAACCTTTGGGGCTGGTCGAAATGCACCTGGCTTGACGGTGAATACATATTCGGAACGACAAAAATATTGCATCATAATACCAAGCCGGCCATAAGCGGAGTCGCCTGGTTTGGCAACAATGCGATCGACAACTTCTTTTTGTAACATGAAGTGCATATCCTGAATGCAATGGTTGCTATCAAACAAATGAAATAATAAGGGAGTAGATATATTGTAAGGAAGGTTACCTATAATACGTATTTTCTTTTCTCCCGTTTGTAACTGGCAAAAATCAAACTTTAGCGCATCGGCCTGATGAATGTTTAAACCCTCTTGCAATACAAAACGTATTTTTAAAAGCGGGATTAAATCACGATCCAGTTCAACCGCATCCATGGCGCCAATTTTATCAAGTACTAGTTCAGTTAAAGCACCTTCACCTGGACCAATTTCAACAATGTGATCTCCCTGACGAGGGTTAATACTGTTCACAATACGCTGGATGACCATTTTGTCATGCAGGAAATTTTGTCCAAAACGTTTGCGTGGTTTATGCGACATCTTCATTTTTCCGTATGCTTTGTTCTGCCATTTGTATGGCCATATTTAAAGCGGCATTTAAACTGCCACTATTGGCTTTTCCAGTTCCCGCTAGATCAAAGGCGGTGCCATGATCAACGGATGTACGAATAATGGGTAAACCTAAAGTAACGTTAACTGCTGCACCAAAGCCAACATGTTTTAATACCGGTAAACCCTGATCATGATACATCGCTAATACGACATCTGCATCTTCAAGATAAGGTTGGGTGAATACGGTGTCTGCGGGTAACGGGCCTTTTAAATTGAAACCTTTATTTTTTAATTGATTAATTACGGGTGTAATGATTTCAATTTCCTCCATACCGAGATGACCATCTTCACCTGCATGAGGGTTGAGACCACAAATAAGAATGCGGGGTTCTTTGCGAGAGAAATACTTTTTCATTTCTGTGTTTAAAATTGTAATGACTTCATTAAGACTTTGCTGAGTAATGGCCTGGCTTACCTGAGACAAAGGTAAGTGAGTAGTGGCTAAGGCAACACGAAGTTGGTGTTTAGATTCGGGTGCCGCTAACATCATGACGACTTTTTTTGTTTTACTTAATTCTGCAAGGTATTCAGTATGGCCGGTAAAAGGAATACCTGCTTCATTGATTATACTTTTGTGCATGGGGCCTGTGATTAGCGCAGAAAATTCGCCATTCAGACAACCTTTAACAGCACGTTGCAGTGCATTGAGTTGGCTTTGAGCATTGGATTTATCTGCAACACCACAGACAGATGGATTATTTAATGGCTCTTCTAATACCGTTAAACTGCCCGCAGATTTCACCTGGGTTTTGTTTGCATCATAAGGATTGATTGTAAGTGGTAAGCCTAACTTTTCTGCGCGCTGCTGCAACATAGACGAGTCGGCAATACATATTAACTCATGTTCTTGTGCAGTCTGTATTAGCTGGATAATGAGGTCGGGCCCAATACCTGCGGGTTCACCTGGAGTTATTACAAGGCGCATATTAATTTATTAGTAAAACCTGCACACGGATAGCGAGAAGCATTCGTGCAATGGCTCTTACTTATTTGTACGGTAATCGACATACGCCTCAGCACGCAAGCGACGTAACCAGTCTTGAATAGCTTCTTCAGTTTTACGTTTGCGAATAAGTTTAATTGCCTGACTGCGTTGGAATTTTTCGGTGTTGTCATGTTTGCGACGAGACATGACTTGCACAATATGCCAGCCAAATTGAGTCATAAAGGGTTTACTGATTTCGCCTGGCTTTAGTTTATTCATTTCTTCTTCAAATGCAGGAACCATCGTGCCCGGGCTAACCCAACCTAAACTTCCACCTTCCGCAGCAGCTGCTTTGTCATCTGAACTGGCGCGCGCCAAACTAGCAAAATCAGCTCCGCCATTAATGCGTCGGCGAATATCTTCTAAACGTCGTCGAGCATCATCTCTGCTAAGTACTTGGGTTGGACGGATTAGGATATGTCTCGCCATGGTTTGCTTAATAATGTGTTTTTGCGTTTTACTGCGTTTTTCAAGTAACTTGATGATATGAAATCCACTGGTGC
Organism: uncultured Thioalkalispiraceae bacterium; assembly: GCA_964605385.1. Lineage (GTDB taxonomy): Bacteria > Pseudomonadota > Gammaproteobacteria > UBA6429 > Thiohalophilaceae > JAGLTQ01. The sequence goes on along the minus strand of CAZSCK010000011.1, from coordinate 44,781 downwards.
TGCGTAGTGGGCCTTTTATTTCATTTGTGCGCATTTTAGCGACTACAGAGGTAAATAATGTTGGGAGTTGGGCTGTTTTACGCCAGCCAAGATCGCCGCCCTTTAAAGCTAGCTCATCATTAGAAACAGCAATGGCTTTTTGATTGAAATCGGCACCTTTTTCTAGCTCATTGAAAACCTTTTGGGCTTTTATTCTGGCATCTTCAATTTGTTCTGGGCTAGCCGCTTCAGGTGTTGCGATTAAAATATGGTTTAGATGGTATTCATCATCAATTGATTGATCTTTCAATGTTTGATTGAGGAAATTGTCGATTTCCTGCTCAGAAATATTCACTTTGTTCTCTACACGCATTTTACGTAAACGAGAAATGGTCACTTCACGACGTATATTTTCGCGGAAATCGCTAAATTGGTAACCGTCTTTTGTCAATACTTCACGAAATTGCGGCATAGAAAGGTGGTTTTCCTGAGCAATATTGGCGATAACGCGGTTAACCATTTCATCGCTAATTCGTATGCCTGTTTTGTTCGCCATATTGAGCTGTAGTTTTTCGAGAATAAGGCGTTCCAAAACCTGTTTACGCAGAGTGTCTAGCGATGGCAGGCGACTACCTTGTTGTTTTAATTGCTGGCTAATGAGTTTAACGCGGTCATTTAGCTCAATTTGGGTGATGATATTGTCATCAACAATAACAATAATTTTATCCAGAGGAATAACGGCCGGTTTTGCAATAAGCTGGCCGGCTGGTAAAAGTAAGATGAATAAGCTAAAAAGTGAAAAACTGCGCATGGAAATATGTCCTGAAACGAGAGCCTGAAAAGTAAATTATTTAGCTGCTAATTATACCAGAATATGGGGGATACCGTCATTGCGAGGGAATAATATGACCGTAGTAATCTCATGATAAATACCTCTTTTCTGGAGATTGCTTTGTCGCTACGCTTCTCGCAATGACATAACTAAGTTTAGGGAGGGCGTTTACTGCTTAATACCAAAACCGCCGAGGCCTTTGAGGACTAATTCGAGATAAATTCCGCGGTTCGTTTCTGTACTACTGAGGTAGCGCTCTTTAGTATTGAGTTTTAATGCCCAGCAACAACTTTCATAATTTAGTCCAAATAAATTTTCAATAACATGATCGTTACGGATGTCAAAAAGTTGCGTTGCATTAAACTTCCAGCGTGGATTAAGTTCCCAATTCATTTTTATTTCACGTGTTTCAAGTGTGTTGCGTTGAAAGCGGCGTGCAAAATTAAAATTGAATTTTTTATATTGATAGCCTAATTGAGTGCTACTGGAAACTTTTTCTTTTAGCTCCGGATCCCATTCGACTTGTGATGATAAATTCCAGTTACCGGGTTGAGTTTTCAATTCAGCAATAATATGTGAACGAGTGCGAGTATCAACAACGGTGGAAGGTAGTTGCACTTTGCGATCTGTAAAATAATGAATTTGCCCAACTCGGGCCATAAAGACTTCTTTACCATTTTCCTGATTAATGAAGCGGGTTGCCAGCGCGGTGGTCAAGCGGTTGTCATCACCAATTCTATCGATGCCATTAAAACGATAATCGGTAAATGATTGGTTTACATTAAAGGCATATACCGAGGTATCAAAAACAGGCAGGGCAGATTGATCTTTATACGGAACGTAAACATAAAATAATTGTGGCTCAAGCGTATGAATATAGTTGCTGTTAAATAGTTGTGTATCACGCTCAAAAAATAAACCACTGTTCAGGCTAAATGTAGGCACAGTTCGAGAGAGTTGGGTTTCGCCACTTGTTTGTTGCAAGTTATAACTTGTATGCTGTACGGATAATTCAGGTTCAAAAAAGCCCGCTGCTGAACGTAAGGGGTAAGAGATGCTGGGCTTTAAATGTATACGCTCACCAATAACTTTATTATCCACATGATCAAAACGAACTGCTTCACTTTGTAAACTGTAATTTAAAGCGTTATCTTTTAGTGCATAACGTGAGTTTAAAGTGATTTGTGGCAATCGTTTATAGGGTTCTGCGCCACTTAATATTTGATGATTTTCGGCTTTAATATTAAGCAACCAATTTGGATTGTTATAACTAACATCACCAGTACGGATTAAGTAAGTGGCGCTTGTGCTATTTAAGTTATTGCTAAAGTCTATAAGATGAGCGGGGTCTGCAACATAGTTATATTCAGCTTTTGCCTGCCAACCTAAACTTGGTTGTGATTGATGTTTCCATTGCCAACGTTTACGAGTATCTTTAAATATTTTATCGTTACTTAAATATTCTGCTGTCAGAGTGCCATTATTATTTTCTGTCAGGTAGCGAAACTCGGTATGTAATAAGGTGCCGCGTTTAGACATATACCAGGGAGTGATCGTAGCATCCAGTTGAGGGTAAATATTCCAGTAATAAGGGATTTTTAATTCACTTCCATGTTGATCCGAACGTCCAAAATAAGGAAATAAAAATCCAGATAAACGATCTTCTCCTAAAGGGAAACGCAAATAAGGAAAATAAAAGAAGGGCACATCTTTAAAACGAATAACAACATGACTTGCATGACCTTGATGTGTTTTGTTATCTAAAGTTAACGTGCTTGCACTTAACAGCCAGTCAGTATTGTCTGGATTGCAGGTGGTGTAGGTCGCATCGCTAAGTTCAGTAATGTTTTGATCCTTGACTTCAATCTTTGATGCTTCACCACGGGCACGGCTATTTAAACTTTGATATTCTGCTTTTTTTAGTATTGCCTGATCTGATTTCAGGTTGAAATGAGCCGTTTCACTTTTAATCAGAATGCTTGATGAAATAAAACGTACATTACCTTTGGCTTCAACTTGTTCGGTTTGTTTTTCGTATTCAGCCTGTTCGGTTTCAATACGTTTGTTTTTTTGTTGAATAACAACATTACCAGTAAAGAGAGAAATGTTTTTTTCATTTACCTCAATACTATCTGATTGCAAATGTATTTTGCCATCGGCTGAAAAAGTATCTTTATTGATGATTGAGCCGGGTTGAGTTTTACAAAGCCCTTGCTCAGCCGCAATAAGATGAGCAGGAATTAAACTGATTAAGCTTAAAGTCAGTAAACTCGCCGGAACTATTTTTGTTGTTACGGATAGAGCAATATTTTGTTGTGGAGAATTCTTTTTCACGGTTGAGTATTATTGTGCTTTTAGCTAATGATTTGATTAATTATATAGAGTATTCCAAGAAATAGGGGTTGATGTAGCATATAAATGTGCAAACTATAGCGACCACCCAGGGCAAGAATTTTACTTGTGCTATGAGTACTTTGCCAACTTTTTAGAAATGATTCATTTGGTAGCCGGGATAAAACCTGGCCCAGATAAATACCGATTAAAACAACACCAAACCAGGGCAGTAAGGGCACATAATCAACTGTGATAGGTTGTTTTGTCATCAAGCCAAACCATTGAAGATATGGCTGGTTAAAAAATGCATGGCTTATTGTTTGTGAAATAACGATTAACAAAAGCCCCAGAACTAAATTCATCTTTTCTAAGCGAATAAATAAAAGTCCGAGAACACTGGCAATAGTAATAAAGTGCAATATTCCGAAAAAAATCATGGCTTTGGGATACATTACCCAACTGCTAATACTCACTAATGCTGCATAGAAAATGAGAAGATATAGGCGCTGTAGAAAGCGTTTTTTGCGTATACCCCGATAGCTGGCAAGGTATAAACTGATACCCAGTACGAGCAAAAACAAGCTAACAATAATGATGCGAAAATTTATCCAGAATTCATCGTGACTAAAATCTTGCTGAATGAAACCGTAATAATCCAAATCATAACAAAAGTGATAAATAAACATCAGTAAAATGGCAAAACCACGACTTACATCAAGAATGTCAAAATGATTTTTTTTGTTAATGTTTTTCATGCTTTAGACTTTATTTTATAAATGTATACTATGCCACGGTTATCTTGTCATTGCGAAAGAACAATGTGACTGAAGCATAAAATCGTGTGGAACGATTTTGAACAAGCTTTGCTTGGCCCGTAGGGCGAAGGGCAGGACGCCCGTAGTAATCTCGTGACGGAGAGGAATAGTAATGAGATTGCCGCGTCAGCAGAGAAAAATACTTATTTTTCTCTGCTTTCTCGCAATGACGAGGCAGGAAAATGTAATGGTAATATCTTTTCCAGTTGATAGGAGAATAAAGTGGATCTACGTTTAGAACAACTGAAAGTTTGGTTAAATGATAAAAAAATAACGTATCAGGATATTGCGCCTGCCTCGGCGGATGCCAGCTTTCGTCGTTATTTTCGCATTACCGATGCGGACAAAACTTTCATTGTTATGGATGCCCCTCCGGAAAAGGAAGACTGTAAACCTTTTATCGATATTGCAAAGCTACTTTTTGATTTTGGCTTAAATGTGCCGCAGATTTTACAGCAAGACTTAGAGCAAGGTTTCCTCTTGCTTAGTGATCTTGGAAACACTGTTTTTTTATCGGAGTTAAATAATAATACGGTTGATGAAATGTACGGTTCGGCAATGAGGTCTCTGTTGCTTATGCAAAAAAATAAAAAACCGAATTTACCCACTTATGACGAAACATTATTACGCAATGAACTTAATTTATTCCCTGACTGGTATTTAGAAAAGCAGCTTAAAATTACAGTCTCGGCAGAACAAAAAGAAGTGCTGGAGCAAACATTTGAAATACTGATTAAAAATGCCCTGGAACAACCCCAGGTTTGTGTTCATCGCGATTATCACTCTCGTAACCTGATGGTGAATGAAAAAAATTCAGATGCCCCCGGTATTATTGATTTTCAGGATGCAGTGATTGGCGCGGTGACATACGATCTCGTTTCACTGCTAAAAGATTGTTACATTGACTGGCCACGCGAAAAAATTGAAGCATGGGTTAAATATTTTCATACAGAAGCAGAATCTCTGGGTATTATTAATGAGGTAAGTTTTGATAAGTTCTTACGCTGGTTTGATTTAATGGGTTTACAGCGTCATTTAAAAGTCGCGGGTATTTTTTCGCGCTTAAAATATCGGGATGGAAAAACCGGTTACCTTAAAGATATTCCTCGTACTATGGATTATGTCTTTGATGTATTAGAACGTTACCCTGAATTTAAACCGTTACAGACCTTATTGTCTGAGGTTTTATAAATTGGCGTTAAAAATCATATCAATAAAAACAGATGATGAAATTAAATTGTGTTTTAATGTTGTCTCTCAATTAAGGCCTCACATAAAAGAAAAAGAATTTCTTAATGTTATTTGTAGTCAGTTTGAAAATGGATATCAATTAGCAGCTGTAGTGTCAGAAGATAGTGTTGTCGCAGTTGCCGGTTTCCATTTACGAGAAAACCTGGCCTGGGGAAAATATCTCTATATTGAAGATCTTGTTTCTGATCAAAAGCAACGTTCCACAGGCTTGGGTCAAATGCTGTTAAAATGGTTGCATAATGAAGCAAGAAAAAATAAATGTGATCAATTGCATCTTGATTCTGGTGTACAAAGAAAAGATGCACATCGGTTTTATGAAAGAGAAGGTATGATGTTCGCCAGCCATCATTTTGTAAGTAAACTATGAAAGCAATGATTTTAGCCGCCGGCCGTGGCGAACGTATGCGTCCTTTAACCGACAATTTACCAAAACCATTATTAAAGGTTGCGGATAAAATGTTGATCGAATATCACCTTGAAAAATTAAAGTCGGCACAGATAACTGACGTTGTAATAAATCATGCCTGGTTAGGTAATAAGATAGAACAGGCATTAGGTGATGGTTCGCGTTATGGTTTAAATATTACCTATTCAGCTGAAACCGAGGCACTGGAAACCGCAGGTGGAATTATTAATGCTTTGCCCTTGTTGCGTGGTGTGAATGATGAGGCTGATGCATTTATCGTTATCAATGGTGATATTTACTGTGATTATGATATTTCTATTTTACCGTCTACATTATCCGGATTAGCGCATTTAGTGCTGGTAAATAATCCCCCGCATAATCCGCAAGGTGATTTTGTTTTAAAAACTACCGGTGCGGTTGAAACAGAGGGTGATAATAAACTGACATTTAGTGGTATTGGTGTTTATCATCCTGACTTATTTAAAGACTACCCAAATGGTAAGCTGGCATTAGTGCCGATTTTACGCAAAGCGATGGAGCAACATCAGGTCACAGGTGAATCTCATCAAGGTATTTGGCATGATATCGGTACACCAGAAAGATTAAGCGAGCTTGATCTATACTTAAAGAATGTCTAATAGCTATAGTCTTAAAATTCAGTAGGTTTGTCATTGCGAGCGATAGCGCGGCAATCTAGGTGGAGAGAGCTCGTATCATGGAGGTTGCCGCGCTATCGTTCGCAACGACGAACTTATACATGGTTATATATATCCAAAAATTAGAAATTTTAAAATCTTAAGGATTCAATATGGGTGAAGAAATTCGTATTAGCAGTTTTAGTGATGCAGATTTTGACCGCTTTAAAAAATCCCTAAAAAAAGAAACCGAGTTACTTGAAACCTGGTTTAAAGAAAAAAAGTTTTCTTCTCTTTCTGGTCGCGCAGGATTTGAGCTGGAATCCTGGCTGGTTGATGAACAACTCTATCCCGCATCAATAAATGATGCCTTCCTCAAAAAATTAGATAGTCCGCTTGCCAGTCCTGAACTTGCCAGTTTTAATGTTGAATTAAATAGCACACCCTGTAATTTACGCGGGGATGCTTTAACGCGTATGCAAAATGAGCTGGATGAAAACTGGCGAAAATGTAAAAAGACGGCTGAAGAATTACATAGCGACATTGTTATGATCGGTATTTTACCAACTTTAGATAATGATGTATTGCACCTCGCTAATATGTCAAAGATGAAACGTTATCGTGCATTAAATCGTGAAGTGCTACATCAGCGTAAAGGTAAACCGCTGGTTTTTGATATTAACGGGGTTGAACATCTTAAAGTGACTCATCGTGATGTCATGATGGAAGCTGCTGCAACATCATTCCAGATTCATCTGCAAGTTAACCTGGAAAATTCGATTCGTCTCTTTAATGCCAGCATTGCGATAACAGGACCCTTGCTGGCATTAAGTGCTAATTCTCCTTACTTGTTTGGAAAAGATCTTTGGGATGAAACACGTATACCTGTTTTTGAACAGGCCGTTGCAGTAGGTGGTTATGATGGTGCCGCGTTTGGTCCTATTCGACGGGTAAGTTTTGGTGATAGTTATATTCGTGAATCACTATTTGAGTGCTTTAAGGAAAATCTTGAACATTATCCTGTCCTATTACCCGTTGATCTTGAAGGTGGAGATCCAATAGCGCATTTGCGTTTTCACAATGGGACTATTTGGCGCTGGAACAGACCTTTGATCGGGTTTGATGAATCAGGTGAACCGCATTTAAGAATTGAGCAACGCGTGGTACCGGCAGGTCCAACAACACTGGATGCGATTGCTAATGCAGCATTTTATTATGGTGCGGTAACAGCATTAGCAGAGTTGGATGAGCCGATAGAAAATCAGATACCACACAGTTCTGCTCGTGATAATTTTTATGCGGCTGCAAAGTTAGGACTGCGAAGTTCACAACGCTGGATTAATGAAGAAGATATTAATGCTCGTGATTTAATTCTTGAAAAATTATTACCTTTAGCGCATCAAGGCTTAACCTCATTAGGAATCTCAATTGAAGACAGTGATAAATATTTGGATATTATCCATGACCGGGTAAAGTCAGGACAAAACGGAGCAACATGGCAACGTTTATTTATCCAAAAACATGGCCGAGATATGCATGCATTAACCAAAGCATATATTAAAAATCAAAATAGTGGTGAGCCCGTACATCGCTGGCATATTCAAAAAGTTGATGAACAAACATCAACTTTAATCGTATTAGATGAGATACCAGAAGGTTTGCTGCAAGCAAAAGCCAGTGAATTACATCAATACCTCTCCGGGCCGACATTAATCCGTTTGCAAGGCAAGCGCAAAGATGTGTTGTTTGTTTCAGTGTTATTACATGGCAATGAAACAACCGGTTGGGATGCTGTTCGTGAATTATTGTTAAATACCGAAGAAGGTGCTTTACCACGAAGTTTATATCTTTTTATTGGAAATGTTGCAGCAGCAGCAGAGGGACTTAGAGTACTGGGTGGCCAGCAAGACTATAATCGAATCTGGAAGAAAGATAATAATACAGTAGAAGGTAAAATGGCTGCTGAGGTGTTAGAAATTCTTGCCTCTGTTTCGTTGTTCGCTGCGATTGATGTTCATAATAATACCGGGATTAATCCACATTACGCTTGTATTAATGAACTGGATAAACAGTTTTTACACCTTGCGACTTTATTTAGCCGAACAGTGGTGTATTTTAGACGGCCGGATAGTGTTTTATCTTTGGCTTTATCCGAGTTATGTCCTGCAACCACCGTAGAATGTGGAAAAGCAGAGGATTCTCAGGGTCGGGGGCACGCAAAAGAATTTATTCATGCTTGTCTTCATTTACAGGCTTTTCCAAATCATGACGTTGCTGAACATGATGTTGATATTTTTCATACTATTGCGACGGTTAAAGTGCCAGAAGCTATTGATTTTGGCATCGAAAAATCAACAGCAAAACTTAATTTTATTGGCAATATGGATCGCTTGAATTTTCAGGAATTATCGGCAGGTACAATATTGGCTCATATTAATTGTGGGGATAAAGCCTGCTTGCAAGTGATTAATGACAATGGAGATGATGTTGTTGAAGAGTATTTTTCCTGCGAGAAAGGGGTATTACGCTTTTCTGTACCGCTAATGCCATCTATGTTAACTCTGGATGAGCAGATTATTCGTCAGGATTGTCTGTGTTATTTGATGGAACGTCTGGATTATCACAAATTTAAGCAAGAACAGGGTTTGAGCGACTAATTTCGATTTGTACCTTTTATATAGGTTGTTATAATCATTGACAATTATTCTTTATAATTTAGTCAGGGTATTGTCGATGTTACGAAATGGTCTTTTGGTTGCTGTTATATGGTCATTTTTTTCAAGTATTAGTTTTGCTGTCGTTGAGAGCAATAATGAACTTTCGAAAAGGTTTTCTGAAGCGCAACGTTTAGCAACACAAGGTCAGGTAACACAGGCCATTACTGCTTATCAGGCTCTCATTCTTTCTAATCCTCAACTTCCTGAAGCCTACAACAATCTAGCTGCACTTTATTTGCAGCAAAACAAGACAAAACAAGCTAAACATATCCTTGAACAAGGCTTACATGCACACAAAGGTTATGGTGTTTTGTATGAAAGCCTCACTGCAATCAATGTTGCTATGGCGAGAGAAGCATATAGCAAAGCTTTACAGATTGAGTTAAAACCTTCGACTATCCGCATTGCTTCCCTTTCTTTATCCAATGGTAAATCCAGGACTAAACAAAATACAATCATCATTTCTGAAATAAATAAACCGGTTATTGAAGAAAAGCCGGCAATAGAACCGAAAGTTATTTATAAAGCTAAACCTGTTAGTGAAATAAAACGGGTAAGCATGACAAGGCCAAAAATACAAAATACTCAATCAGTTGAAAAGGTTCTTCAAGCATGGTCATCAGCATGGTCAGCTCAGGCGGTTGATATGTACTTATCTTTTTACCATAATCAATATAGACCTGCGAACGGTATGTCTCGTAAAGGCTGGGTACAGTCACGTCGATATAGATTAAAAAAACCACGATGGATTAAAATTGACTTATCTGATTTTAAAATTAAAAAGCAGACCAGCACACAAGCTGTAGTGAACTTTAAGCAATTTTATCAGTCGAATAGTTTTAGTGATGTAAGTAATAAACAGGTTGTTTTGATTAATACCGATGATGGCTGGCGGATTTTTAGAGAAAAGAGTTTTTAAAAGTTAACATGATAAAACGCAGCTCTCTTTTTATATGTTTAAGTGTGTTTTTTTCAGTCGTTATTGCTGAGAATATACAGCTTGCCAAGCTTTCTCATATTGAAAATAAATATTCAAACTCTGAACTGTCAGGTGAAATAATTTCTGTTTTAAAAAAACTTGAAACACGCTTGCGTATTTACCCTAAAGATTATGAAGCTGATCTTCTAAAAGCTGTTTTATATTTCAAATCCGGAAAATTAGATCTTGCTTTAGAAGAGTTAGATAAGCTGATCAAAAAAGTTCCTGACTTCCAGTTAGCCTATTTATTAAAAGGTGATTTATTATTATCAAAGTTTACTGATATCAATAATCTTGGGCAAACAACGTTATTAGCTTCGATTATTCCTCATCTTGATAATAGCAAAAAAAAGCAACTTGATTTTTTACGTGAAGAAGCTCAACTTCGTCTACGTGCATTATTAAAAAATAAAAAAACTAAAGTCTGGCCTCGCCAGATTCTTGCATTGGGAGAGTCAGTTAAAAAAGCTTTGTTAATAGATAAAAGCGCAAATCGTTTATATGTCTATACACGACAGGACTCAGGCGAGTTACGTGAAGATGTTAATGACTATTATATTACAACAGGAAAACTTATTGGTGATAAGTTTGTAAAAGGTGATTTACGCACACCTGAGGGTGTCTACTTTGTTACTTCATGGATAAGCCCGGATAAGTTACCTGCTAAATATGGCGTGGGTGCATTTCCAGTAAACTATCCTAATGAACTCGATAAACATAATGGTAAAACAGGTTACGGTATTTGGTTGCATGGAACAGATAAAGGTTCTTATAACCGGCCGCCAAGGGATAGCGAAGGTTGTGTGGTTTTAACCAATATTGATCTGAGCGCACTTAAAAGTGAGATTAAGCCAGGTGTTACACCTGTTGTAATTACCAATAAAGTTGAATGGGTTGATTATGCAACATGGCAACAGGAGCGTCAGGATATTTTGCAGGCAGTCGAAAGCTGGCGTGTTGACTGGGAAAGTATGAATGTTAATAAATATTTATCTCATTATGAAAAAGATTTTTGGTCTGCGACACACAATTTGAAAAGCTGGTCAGCTCGTAAGCGTCTTCTAGCTAAAAATAAAACGTATCAATCTGTTAATTTTTCTAATCTTTCTGTATTGCTTTATCCGAAAAATAAAAAAGATGAAAGACAAATTGCGGTTGTACGTTTACAGCAGAATTACAAATCAAATAATTTCAAAAGTAAAATGTCTAAACGTTTATACCTGACAAAAAAAAATAATGACTGGAAAATACTTTACGAAGGTCGGTAGTAAGTTTGATCGGTGCTAAACAGTATTTTTGATTCCGGATAACCTAACAAGTCACTTAATAGTGTAATTAAATATAATTTAACCTTTTCACTATCAATATCATCTTTTAAATTTTTAAGCTGCGTCACCGTCATTCCGGCGTAACCACAAGGATTTATTTGCTGGAAGGGTGATAAGTCCATATTAATGTTTAACGATAGTCCATGATAACTTTTGTTACGTTTTATACGTAAGCCCAGTGCTGCAATTTTCTTTTCTTCAACATAGACGCCTGGCGCCCCTTTTTTTCCTAAAGCATTAATGTCATATTTTTTGAGTAATGCAATGATAGATTTTTCAATGCTATTAACTAAATCTTTAACACCGATATTGAGTCTGGCGAGATCAATTAATGTGTAAATAACAAGCTGACCAGGTCCGTGGTAAGTTACTTGTCCTCCTCGATCGATATTTATAACCGGGATGTTTTTAATATTTAACAGGTGTTCATCTTTTCCATTGAGCCCCATAGTGAAGACTGGAGGGTGTTCCAGACACCATAATTCATCTGGCGTAGTTTCGTCACGTTTAGCAGTGAAGTCCTGCATTGCTTGCCAGATGGGTTGATAGTCCTGCAGGCCAAGATCACGAATAATGATTTTATTGGGTGCTGTTTTCATAAAAGTTAAAGGCTTTGTTATTTTGTTACAATAAAATAAGACTCGTCATTGCGAGGAAATACTTAAAAAATATTTTTAAGTATTGACGCGGCAATCTGTATTTCGATACTTCGTAGTGGGAGATTGCTTCAGTCGTGTTACTCCTTCGCAATGACGATTTTAGAAAGAGTAACAACTATAATATTACTTACAATGCCATTAAAACTTCTTCACGCGCGGTGAGCTCACGATAAATATTATCTAATTGCTCGCGGCTGGTTGCTTTAACGGTAACAGTAACAGATATGAAGTTTCCTTTACCACTCGGACGGGTTTTTACTGCACCTTCAGTCAGATTGCTTACATGTTTATTGACGATTTCAACAACCAGTGTTTCGAGTTCACAGTCACAACGCCCCATGATTTTAATCGGGAAGTCACAGGGAAAATTAAAAAGTTCGTCAATTTCTTTAGTCATGAATCACAATATAGGTCTGTTTTTACTTAAAACAAGATAGAATATTTATTTACGCAAGGTTTCTTTGTAACCCTGATATTTTTGGTACATGTCTTTCCAAACAGATCCTGGTTTACCCTTTCCCACTTGTTGTTCATTAATTTTTGTAACGGCTAGAATTTCTTTGGTGGAACTGGTTAGCCAAATTTCATCTGCTGAAAGAAACTCTTTTTCACTAATGGAAACTTCTTCAATTGGCATCTTATGTGTATTGGCTAATTCGACAACTAAATCTCGGGTAATGCCTGGCAGAAGTTTTTGGTCTTTAGGTGGTGTTTTAATGATGCCACCACTAACAATAAAGACATTACTGGCCGCACCTTCAGTCATGTTGCCATCACGAATTAAAATAGCTTCTACTGCGCCTTTATCCACCGCTTGTTGGCGTAACAATATATTAGGTAATAAAGCGATGGCTTTGATATTGCAATATTGCCAGCGAATATCATCAAGCGTAACCGCGTGAACCCCTTGTTTAAGAATATCTGGATCGACGGTATGTAAAAAACTGCTCATTACAAAAACGGTTGGTTTTGTTTCATCAGGAAAACGATGATCGCGTGAAGCAACACCGCGTGTTATGTGCATGTATATATACTGATCTTCTGAACCCTTCTCAGCAATTAGTTTATCGATAATCTTTTGCCACTGATCATTAGGTAATGGGTTGCTGATACGGATAGCATCTAAACTGTTTTGTAAGCGTTGCATATGGTGTTCAAAGCGAAGTGCTTTACCACCATAAGCGGGTATGACTTCATAAACACCATCGCCAAAAATAAAACCACGATCTAATACAGAAACTTTGGCCTCATTAAGTGGTAAGTATTCACCATTAAGATAAACAAGTTGGGATGACATAAATATACGTGGCCTTATAGAAAAATATAAAAAATATTATTGAAACATCAATTGAATATTATCAATGAGTTTTCGCCAGATGCTGCCTTCTTTAATTGCAGATAAAGCAACCAGTTCTTGAGTTGCAAGTTGTTTATCTCCTAACATAATATTGAGCTGACCATAACTTTGTCCTTTTGCAACAGGTGCTTCGATCATCGCTTCAACTTTAATATTGTTTTTAATTTTTTTACGTAAACCTTTTGGCATTGTGACATAAAGATTTTTTGATATACCAAGAGAAAGTTTCTGTTCTTCACCTTTCCATACGCGCAGATTAGTTATTTCTGTATTGGCTTCATGAATTAAACTTGTTTCAAAAAAACGGAAGCCATAATTTAATAATTTTCGGCTGGCGGCAACTCGGACATCATCTTTCTTAGTACCGGTAACAACAGAAATAAGTCGCATACTTTTATTTTTTGCTGAAGAAATTAAACAATATCCTGCAGCTTCAGTATGGCCGGTTTTAAGGCCGTCGACTCTATCATCTAACCATAACAATCTATTGCGATTATATTGGCGAATATTATTGTAGGTGTATTCTTTTTCTTTATATTCAGCATAGTGTTCTGGAAAATCATTAATAATAGCCTGACTCAGAATTGCCAGATCGCGAGCGGTTGTGTAATGATTTTTGTCAGGCCAACCCGTGCTGTTATTAAAATGTGTTGCGTTTAGGTTTAAACGTTCAGCATGTTGATTCATAAGTTCTACAAAAGCAGCTTCACTACCTGCAATGTGTTCAGCTAAAGCAACAGTGGCATCATTACCTGATTGAATAATTAAACCCTTTAATAGCTCTCTAACAGAAACATGTGTATTCACCCGGATAAACATTCGTGAACCACCCATGCGCCAGGCTTTCTCACTTATTTTCACTTCATCTTCAAGGCTTATACCACCACGCTCAATTTCAAATAACACCACATAGGCCGTCATGAGTTTGGTCAGGCTGGCAGGTTCAATTTTTTTATCTGCATTGTGTTCAGCGAGTACATGGCCACTGTTATGGTCAATGAGTAAATAGGCCTTTGCATTAATATGAGGTGGCGCAGGAATAAGGGCTGGCGCTGCAATTGCAGAGCTTAAGTAAGCAGATAACAAAATAAATAAAATAAAAACATTGCGTTTACGCATGAGGTTTCCTAAGGAAAATAAACTATTGCCGATATTTTACCGCTTATGCGGCAGTAAACCTAGTAATTGGTCATAAAATGGAGTGTTGCTGTTCTAATCAATGACAATTTTGGTGGTTGGAATACCTTTGTTATTCAAAAAGACGGAGAGTTTATCCGCATCAGCAATACTGGCAAGAGGGCCAATACGAACGCGGTAAATATTTTTTTCAGATGAAAAGTCAGAATGAATTTGTCGTTGTTTAAACATACGGCTTAAACGTTTTTTTAGTTCATATGCATTATCCTGGCTACTGAATGCGCCAACTTGCAGAAAAAGTTTGAAATTAGGTTTAAGTGGATATGTTGCTAAAGCCGAGGGTTTGTTAAATCGAGGTTGATAAGCTTGCTTGCTCTTATACTGATTAGGGTCAAGTGCAACAACTTCAACTGCGGCTGTACCGGTGGCAGTAACGCCCAGTTTTTTGGCGGCTGAATAGGATAAATCTATTATACGGCCTTGATGAAAGGGGCCTCGATCATTAACTTTAACAATAACACTGCGACCATTTTTCAGATGGGTTACTCGTACATAGGTGGGTAAGGGCAGCGTTTTGTGTGCAGCGGTCATGGCGTACATATCATAAGTTTCACCGCTGGAGGTACGGTGGCCATGAAATTTCTTACCATACCATGAAGATATTCCTTTTTCTTTATAACCCGTACTGCTTTCTCTAACGCTATACCACTTGCCGAGTACTTTATAGTTTTTAGGGTTACCGTATTTACTACGTGGCTCAGCTTTGGGGACGGCATCTTTTATATCACTCACATCAACTGGATTTGATGGGCCATAATCCTGATTGATTTTATAGCGAGATGAAGAAGAACAAGCTTGCAATAGTAAAGCAGAGAATAAAATTATATAAGTTGTTTTATTGATACTTTTTAACATCTTATGAGCCTGCTTTAAAATGATTATTGTTTTAAATAACCCTGCTTTATTTTCTGGCTAAGTTGATAAACTGCCATTGAATATAGTGCACTATGATTATAGCGGGTAATGACATAAAAGTTATTCCAGGCAACCCAATATTCCTGGTTGCGTGGGTTTTCGAGCTGAAGAAGCTTACCTTTTAAACCTTTTGCAATTTTAGTAGGTAGAATAACACCATTAATTAAGAGTTCCAGTTGCGTGTGAGATGGCTTTAAACTTTTAGTGATTAACTTGTTAATATTTTTACCATGAACTTCAACTTTATGAGTAACAGGTTGTCCACGTTTCCAATGATGCTTACGGAAATAATTTGCTACGCTGCCAATGGCATCAGTCGTGTTATTCCATAAGTCGCGTTTACCATCACCATCAAAATCAACCGCGTAATGACGGAAGCTACTGGATATAAATTGTGGCATTCCCATTGCGCCCGCATACGAACCTAAGAGTTTACTTGCTTCAAATTCTTCTTCTCGAGCCATTAGTAAAAAATGTTCGAGTTCACTTTTAAAGAAGGTTGCACGGGGTGGGTAAGCAAAAGCGAGTGTCGCTAAAGCATCAAAAACGGGATAAGTACCTGCATGTTTTCCGTAACGTGTTTCAACCCCAATAATGGCAACAATAATTTCTTGTGGCACACCGTATGTTTTTTCTGCTCGTGCCAGCGCATCGGCATTTTTCTTCCAGAAATCGACACCACCCTGAGCCCGTCTTTCAGTAACAAAAATGGGGCGATATTGGTACCACGGTTTAGCTTCGGCGGGCCGGGCAATGGCTTTTAAAATAGAATCATAAATTTTTGCTCTGGAAAAAAGTTTTTCTAAATACTGCTTATTAAACTTATGCTTTTTAACCATTTGTTTGATGAAAGTTTTAACTTCTTTTTTGTCAGAAAAATCTGCGGCATAGGCATTCACGCTTATCAAGCTGAATGCCAATAAAAGACTAAGGGATAATATACGAATAAATTTCATTTTAACTCTTTAAATAATTTACAAAATTTTTGCATGGATACAAGTAATTATATAATGCCATAGCAATCATGTACTAACCAGTTTACGGTGTGTTTGTATTGACATAAGAATACCAAAAGCCGCCATAATGGTTACCATTGAGGTGCCACCATAACTAATTAAAGGGAGGGGGAGTCCCACTACAGGTAGTATGCCAGAGACCATGCCGATGTTAACAAAAACATAGACAAAAAATGTCAAAGTGAGACTACCTGCGACTAAACGTGAAAAAGTGTCTTGTGCATTCACCGCAATAACAATGCCGCGACTAATAACAGCAATGTAAACAGCCAGCAATAGTAATGTCCCGAGGAAACCAAATTCTTCGCTAAATACGGCAAAAACAAAATCAGTTGAACGTTCAGGCAAAAAGTCTAAATGTGATTGTGTACCATTAAGCCAGCCTTTGCCATAGAGGCCGCCGGAGCCAATGGCAATGGTGGACTGAATAATATGGTAGCCGGAACCTAGTGGATCAGTTTCAGGATTAATAAAAGTGAGAATACGCTGACGTTGGTAGTCATGCAGTAAATAGTTCCAGAATACCGGAGTAGAGGCTGCCATTAATGCTATCACGCTGAAAATAATTTTCCAGCCTAAACCCGCTAATAACAAAACAAAGAAACCCGATGAGGCAATTAACAATGAGGTACCTAAATCAGGTTGTTTAGCGATTAATAAGGTTGGCACAATAACAATAATGGTGGCGATAATCAGGCGACCACGACGCGGAGGTAAGGGGGCCTCAGCTAAATACCATGCCGCCATAATGGGTACAGCAATTTTCATTAGTTCAGAAGGTTGAAATCTAAATAAACCCAAATTTAACCAGCGTTGCGCACCTTTGCCAACTTCGCCAAATACTAATACCGCAATGAGCATAAGCAGGCCGATACCAAACATCCATGGTGCCCAGTGTTTTAAGGTGCTCGGATTTATCTGGGCGACGGCAATCATGACAATGAAAGCGAGAAACAAGCGAACAAACTGACGATTTAATAGCTCAATACTTTTATCTCCGGCACTATAAAGCACTACCATACCCATGGCGGAGAGCAACATAATGCCAATCCACAAGGGCAGGTCGATATGAAAACGATAAAATAATCGACGTCCTGCGCTGAGACGGTTTTCTTCACGAAAATTTATGGAAGATGAGTCACTTTGCCAGTTCATGGTGCTGCTTCCCCGCTAATATTTTTTGCTGGAATTACTTTTTCTTCTGCAAGATTTAATAAATATTGGTCGATCACTTTACGCACAATCGGTGCTGCCACGGCGCCACCACTGCCGCCGTTTTCTACAATTAAGGCTACGGCAATACGTGGGTTTTCATAGGGAGCATAGCCAATAAATAAGGCATGATCCTGTAATTTTTTTGCAATTTCTTCTTTTTTGTATTCTGCATCTTGAGCAATACCAAAAACCTGTGCCGTACCGGTTTTTCCTGCAAGAGTATATTTTAGATTATGTTTAATACCACGTGCGGTACCGTGCAGACCGTAAACAACATTTTTCATTGCGTTTAGAACAGTATGCCAATTTTTTTCTTCACTAATGGGAATGGATTTTAATGGTGCTGCTTTTGTTTTAATAAGTGGATTATTTTGTTCATCCTGAACACCATACAACATGCGTGGTTTAAAATGTTTCCCCATCATGGAAATTGCCGCAGTCGCATGGGCAAGTTGTAAGGGGGTTGTTAGCATAAAGCCCTGACCGATTCCTATAATAAGTGTTTCGCCAGGAAACCAGGGTAAATTACGATTCCGTCGTTTCCATTCGCGTGAAGGGTTCAGACCCGTTAACTCACCACGTAAATCAATTCCCGTTTTTTGCCCCAGGCCAAAATGGGCGAGATAAGAAGATATATTGTCGATACCTAAGGTCAAGGCTAAATCATAAAAAAAGATATCACATGATTCAGTAATGGCTTTTAACAAATCTGTTTTTTTATGGCCATGTTTTTTCCAGTCACGATAACGGCGTTCATCATTTTTAAGCATGTACCAGCCGGGGCAATTTATTTCATCGTGTGATTGCAGCTCTTTAAGTTCCAGCCCGGCTAAGCTTATGAAAGGTTTAATGGTTGATCCGGGAGGATACTGGCCACGTAAAGCACGATTAAAGAGCGGTCGTTCAGCAGAACTGCTCAATGCTTTATAATTTATCCTGCTTATGCCGTGGACAAATAAATTTGGATCGTAAACGGGCATACTGACCATGGCTAAAACGGCCCCATTACGTGGGTCAATTGCCACTAAAGCACCATTATTATCTGCCAGAGCCTGTTCTGCTATGGCTTGAACTTTACTGTCTAAATTTAAATATAAGTTTTTGCCTGATACTGGCAGGGTGCGATCAAGCACACGTAAAACACGCCCTTGAGCATTGGTTTCAACATGTTGAAAGCCAACCTTGCCATGTAAAATGTCTTCATAGGTACGCTCAATACCAACTTTACCAATATGAGTGGTAGCACTGTAATTTGAAGCGTTTAATTTTCTTAGTTCAGCTTCATTAATTCGGCTGACATAACCGATGGCATGAGCGGCTAATTTTCCTTGAGGGTAGTGACGCGAGAGTTGTGCTTTTATAATTACCCCGGGCAATTTATTTTGCTGTACTGAAATTTTTGCAACTTCTTCTTCATTTAAACGAAAGCGTAGCGGCACACCCTCAAAGCGTCTTTTTTTACGTCGGTTTTTATGGAAGCTTTTTAAATCTTCTTTACTGATGCTAATTAACTGTTTTAGCTTTTCTAAGGTTGAATCTAAATTTTCGACATGTTCAGGAATAATCACCAGGGTAAAACTAGGAAGATTTTGTGCCAGTAAGATTCCATTACGATCAAAAATGAGGCCGCGTGTCGGGGCAATAGGTCGAATACTGACACGGTTATTTTCGGATAAAGTGGAATAATGCTGTTGATTAGTGATTTGTAAATAAACTAAACGACTTAATAATATAACCAGTAAAAAAAACATGATCAGGCCAGCAACAAGTACCCGTTGACTAAATATCTGGGTCTCATGGAAATGATCTTTGAGTGTCTGAGTGTTGTTAAAGGCCATTAATTGATTTGGTAATAACGTCTTATTTGCCGCATTAATAAATAAGCAACAGGCCAGAATAAAGCAGTGCTGATGGCCTGTAGCATAAATGACCAAAGTGAAGGAGCATCACCTAACATACCTTTAATCCATAAAGTGATAGTGCCTTGCAGCATCATTAAAATAAAAATAGTTAATGCTTGTTGCCATATTGGAAAAACACGAATGCGTTGATGTAATTGAATGGCTAAGTAAGCAATCAGGGCAAAGGTTAAAGCGTGTTGTCCTAATAAAGCATCGGTTGAAACATCAAAAATCAGACCTGCAATCCAGCCATAGCCAACACCGATGCGATTGGGTAAGGCTATACACCAGTAAATTAACACAATAAGGACGAATTCTGGTCGTACTGTTTGCAGCATTTGTGGCAGTGGCACCATGCTTAAAATAAACGCAGCAATAAAACTAAGTAAAATAATATTGCCACCATGAGTTTTTATTTTTTTCATGAGGCTTTTTTCCCTTCTTCGGGAGTAACACTTTTTGTCGGTGTGGTGTTTTTCATGGGTGGGGAATTTTCCATCTGGCAGGGATTTGATGGATTTGCTTTGGCTTTTCCACCTGGCCAGACTAATAAAATATCACGACTGCGATCGAGTTCTGCTATAGGTTCCGCTAGTACTTCTGCGAAAGGTAAGCTTGGGTCGATATTAATTTCGACGACAATGGCTGCGGGATAACCAACGGGAAAAACACAACCCAAGCCGGAGGTGACCAGTAAATCACCGACTTTAATATCTGCATTATTAGGTAGATGCGGTATTTTCAATCGAGTTTGGCTACCGGTACCTTTGGCTATGGCACGTAAGCCATTGCGATTAACCTGAATAGGTAAAGCATGACCCGGATCGGTAATTAATAAAGCAGTACTGGAGAATGGCGCGATGTGAATTAATTTTCCCATAATACCTTTTGCATCAACAAAAGGCTGGCCGGGGTAAATATCATCATTTGCAGTTGAGCCCTTATTAATGGTGACTTGTTGCTTATAGGGATCCATATCAACAGAGAGTAATTCGGCGATCAAAATACGTTCACCGACACGCTTGGATGATTCTAATAAATTTCTTAAGTGAATATTTTCAGATTCGATAAAATTTAATTTTTGCAACTGGGTGGTTAAAATCAGATTTTGTGTTCGTAAGGTTGCATTATCTTCTTTTAATGTTTTATGGCTGCTAAAACTGTCTGATGCCCAGTCACCCACGTTGGCAGGAAAATTAACCATGTACTGAAATGGGTAAACTAAAACCGCAATGCTTGATCTAAGCGTATTAACATACGTGGTACGGTGATCTAACGTCATTAAAGTAATAGACATTATAACCAGAAGAATCAGGCGGTTACCCAGGGAAGGACCTTGGATGAATAAGAGTTTAATAAGTTATTCCTCCAGCTTTACTTTCTTTTAATTTATTATTTTTAACAGGGATGTTTTAGATAGTTTTGTATTATTTGCTCTCTCCAATATTGGAGAGAGCAGTATTTTGGTTTTATTCAAGGCTAAATAAATCGCCACCATGATCATCAATCATTTCCAGTGCTATACCGCCACCGAGAGCAACACAGGTTAGTGGATCTTCTGCAATAATAACGGGTAAGCCGGTTTCTTCCATAATTAAACGGTCAAGGTCATGTAATAAAGCACCACCACCCGTCAGCACCATACCTTGTTCAGCAATATCAGAAGCCAATTCTGGTGGCGTTTGTTCTAGTGCAGTTTTTACCGCACTGACAATACCGCTTAAAGGTTCCTGCAGTGCTTCAAGAATTTCGTTGCTGTTTAAAGTAAAGCTTCTGGGAATACCTTCTGCTAAATTACGGCCACGGACTTCCATTTCACGTACTTCGTTACCTGGATACGCGGTACCAATTTCTTTTTTAATGCGTTCAGCAGATTGTTCGCCGATTAAACTGCCGTAGTTACGGCGTACATAATTGACAATTGCTTCATCAAAACGATCACCGCCAATACGAACTGAGGCTGAATAAACAATACCGTTTAATGAAATAACGGCAACTTCAGTAGTACCACCACCAATATCTAAAACCATTGAACCGCTGGCCTCAGAGATTGGCATTTTTGCACCAATTGCCGCCGCCATTGGTTCTTCAATTAAATATACTTCACGGGCACCGGCTCCATTAGCCGATTCACGAATGGCACGGCGTTCTACCTGGGTTGAACCACAGGGCACACAAATGAGTACGCGTGGGCTTGGGCGGAAAAAACGTGATTCAGATTCATGCACTTTACGAATAAAATGCTGGAGCATTTTTTCGGTGACGGTAAAGTCCGCAATAACACCGTCTTTCATTGGGCGAATAGCCACAATATTACCAGGCGTTCTGCCTAGCATGCGCTTTGCTTCTGCACCAACGGCTGCGATGCTCTTTGGCCCACCCGGCCCGCGTTCCTGACGAATCGCGACCACTGAAGGTTCATTAAGTACGATTCCGCTACCTTTAACGTAAATTAAAGTGTTGGCAGTACCAAGATCGATAGAAATATCGTTTGAAAAAAGTCCCCGAAGGCGTGAAAACATAATTATTTGTTCTTATAGTAATTAAAAGAGAAGATCAGGCTGCTACTTTAATTAATAAGGGCCAAATGAGCAAGCAGGCATTAAGTATAACTGGTAGAATTTGCCGAACCCATCACAGGGTCTTCTGACTAAAGAGTATTTGTGGAGCTAAAATCCTATGTCACTGGATAAAAATGACGTTGAAAAAATAGCGCACCTGGCAAGAATTGCTATTGCTGATGAAGATGTTCCCGGTTATGCCGAAAGCCTCAGTAGTATTTTAAAGCTGGTTGAACAAATGGATGCTGTTGATACTGATAATGTCACGCCAATGGCTCACCCACATGCTGCTTTTCAGCGTTTGCGTGAAGATGTTGTTACCGAAGAAAATCAGCGCGAACATTTTCAGAAAATCAGTTCAAATGTGGAAAACGGCTTATACCTCGTTCCGAAAGTTTTAGATTAAGTTTAAGAACTTCCCGAATAAATCCTCTACAAAATATTTTCCAAAGAAATTGAAAGAGCTAAAGATATGCATAACAAAACTATTGCCGAACTTGCCCAAGGGTTAAAAAAAGGCGATTTTTCCAGCGAAGAACTGACTAAAAGTTTCCTGCAACGCATTAAACAATATGACTCTGAATTAAACAGTTTTATCACTGTGAGTGAAGATCATGCTCTGGCACAAGCGCGTGCTGCGGATGAATCTATCGCCAAAGGTAATAATTCTATTTTGACCGGTATTCCGTTTGCACAAAAAGATATTTTTTGTACTAACGGTATTAAAACAACCTGCGGTTCAAAAATGTTGGATAACTTTATTGCGCCCTATGATGCCACGGTTATTCATAATTTTAATCAAGCAGGTGCAGTCATGTTGGGTAAAACCAACATGGATGAGTTTGCTATGGGCTCATCAAATGAAACCAGTTTTTATGGTGGCGTGAAAAACCCATGGGATACTTTAACGGTTCCTGGTGGTTCATCAGGTGGATCGGCGGCTGCCGTTGCTGCACGTTTAGCGCCTGCCGCAACTGGTACAGACACGGGTGGTTCAATTCGCCAACCTGCTGCGCTTTGTGGACTCACTGGTTTAAAACCCACTTATGGTCGTGTTTCGCGTTATGGCATGATCGCCTTTGCATCGAGTTTGGATCAAGCGGGTACCTTCACGCAAACTGCTGAAGATTCTGCGTTAATGCTTAATGTGATGTCCGGCTTTGATGAAAAAGATTCTACCTGTGTTGATAAAGATGTGCCTGATTACACTGCAAACCTAAGTCAGGATTTAAAAGGTTTGAAAATTGGTTTACCAAAAGAATATTTTGGTGAAGGTTTAAATGAGGATGTGGCTAAAGTGGTTGAAGAAGCCATCGCCGAATACAAAAAACTCGGCGCGGAAATTATTGATATTAGTTTACCAAATTCGCATTTATCCGTTCCTGCTTATTATGTAATTGCACCAGCAGAATGTTCATCTAACCTTTCGCGCTTTGATGGGGTTCGTTTTGGTTATCGCTGCGAAGATCCCAAAGATTTAGAAGACATGTATAAACGCAGTCGTGGCGAAGGTTTTGGTGAGGAAGTAAAACGCCGTATTATGATTGGTACTTATGCACTATCTGCCGGTTATTACGATGCTTATTATTTAAAAGCACAAAAAATTCGCCGTTTAATCAGTGATGACTTTGTTGCCGCCTTTGAAAAAGTGGATGTCATTATGGGCCCCACTTCTCCTGAAGTTGCGTTTAAGGCGGGTGAAAAATCAGATGATCCGGTTTCAATGTATTTGTCTGATATTTATACCATTGCGACTAACCTGGCAGGCTTACCTGGAATGTCGGTGCCTTGTGGTTTTTCAAATAAAATGCCGGTGGGTTTGCAAATTATTGGAAACTATTTTGAAGAGTCGCGCTTACTCAATGTTGCACATCAATATCAACAAACAACTGATTGGCATCAACAAATGCCAGAAGCGTTTAAGTGAAAATCTAACGCAAAGACGCTGAGACGCAAAGAGCGCAAAGTTTTCTATTGCCACTTTGTATTGAAGATTATTTGGAAAGTTTAAGTAAATGATTAAAAGTAAAGTCCTTATGACAAACAATAACGCCCTGCCTTTCTTCGCGTTCTTTGCGTCTTTGCGCCTTTGCGTTGAGAGGGTTTATAAATAATGGAATGGGAAACAGTCATTGGTTTAGAGATTCATACGCAACTTGCGACCAAGAGTAAAATTTTCTCGGGTGCGGCAACAGCGTATGGTGCAGAACCAAATACTCAAGCATGTGCAGTTGATTTAGGTTTGCCTGGTGTCTTGCCTGTGTTGAATAAAAAAGTGATAGCGATGGGGGTTAAGTTTGGTTTAGCGTTAGACGCGGAGATCGGTTTAATCTCGGTGTTTGATCGGAAAAATTATTTTTATCCAGATTCACCAAAAGGTTATCAAACCACACAAATGGATTTCCCTATCGTTGGTAAAGGTTCTTTAACTATTGAATTAGAAAATGGCACAAAGAAAGTTATTGGTGTAACCCGTGCTCACTTAGAAGAAGATGCAGGAAAATCGTTGCATGAAGATTTCCATGGCATGACGGGGATTGATCTTAATCGTGCCGGTACCCCTTTACTTGAAATCGTTTCTGAACCTGACATGCGTTCTGCAAAAGAAGCAGTGGCTTACATGCGTAAAATGCATTCATTGGTACGTTATATCGGTATTAGTGATGGCAACATGCAGGAAGGTTCGTTCCGTTGCGATGCCAACGTATCAGTGCGTCCTAAAGGGCAAAAAGAATTTGGTACGCGTGCCGAGTTAAAAAACATAAACTCATTTCGTTTTGTTGAACGTGCAATTAACATTGAAGTTGAACGACAAATTGATTTAATTGAAGCGGGTGGTAAAGTTGTTCAGGAAACGCGTCTTTATGATTCAGATAAAAACGAAACGCGCTCCATGCGTTCAAAAGAAGAAGCCAATGATTACCGCTACTTCCCTTGTCCTGATTTATTGCCGATAAAAATTACAGAAGAATTTGTTGAAAAAATCAGAGCAACGCTACCTGAATTGCCTGATGCAAAAAAAGTCCGCTTCATTAAAAGCTTCGGTTTAAAAGAAGAAGATGCAAGCACCATTACAAATAGCCGGGAAGTGGCAGAATACTTTGAAGCAGTGATGGATAAATGTGGCGATACAAAGCTGGCAACAAACTGGGTCATTGGTGAGCTTTCTAGCTACCTTAATAAAGAAGATATGGATATTACAGCAAGCCCCGTAACTGCTGAAATGTTAGCGTTGTTATTAACGCGTATTAAAGACAACACCATCTCAGGAAAAATTGCCAAGCAAGTGTTCGAAGCAATGTGGAAAGGTGAAGGTAAGGATGCTGATGCGGTTATTGAAAGCAAAGGCTTAAAACAAATTACCGACACTGGTGCAATAGAAGCGATTGTTGATGAAATTATTGCTGCTAACCCGGATCAAGTTGAACAGTTCAGAGCGGGTAAAGAAAAAGTCCTCGGTTTCTTTGTTGGTCAATGTATGAAAGCTTCAAAAGGTAAAGCTAACCCTGGACAGTTAAACCAATTGATACGCGATAAACTTAAGTAAGCCTGTCATTGCGAAGGAGCAAAGCGACTGCGGCAATCTCATGACGTATAGCAATAGCTAACAGATTGCCGCGGTCATTTTATTCCCTCGCAATGACTATTAATGCGAGTTTATGTTTTTATTTCAACCTCTATACTTCCTCCGGTTTAAATAATATGAAAGATACCCTACAACGATTCCTATTTGAAAATCTCGCCGTTCGTGGTGAACTTGTTCATCTTGATGCAACCTGGCAAGCTGTTCTTGAAAACCACAACTATCCACAAGCAGTACAAAAAGTATTAGGTGAGTTGATGTCTGCGGTAAGTTTGTTGATGGCGACACTTAAATTCAAAGGTCAGTTGATTGCACAAATTCAAGGCAATGGACCCGTGAGCTTATTAGTGGTTGAGGGCTCAAGTGATAAAACATTACGTGCGACAGCAAGTGTAAAAGAAGATCAAAATGATTTTGCAGATGAAAGCTTACAAGGGCTTTTTGGTGATGCACGTTTGGTTATTACCCTGGAGCCAGAACAAGGTGAACGCTATCAGGGGATTGTTGCTTTAACGGGTGAAAATTTAGCGGCGGCATTAACCGATTATTTACTTCGCTCTGAACAGCTGGATACTAATATCTGGTTGGTTGCAGATGATAAACAAACCGCCGGTTTGTTAATTCAAAAATTACCTGAAACTAAAAAAACACAACAAAGTTCAAATATATTGAATGTGTCTGATCAAAGTGATGTAGATGGCTGGAATCGCATCCAACAACTTTCATCAACCATTAAAGATGAAGAGCTGCTAAATCTCAGTGCAGAAGAGATTGTTCATCGTCTATATCATGAAGAAGATATACGTATGTTTGATACTGAGGCAGTGTCTTTTCGTTGCAGTTGTTCGCGTGAGCGGGTTGCAAATATGCTTCTTTCATTAGGAGCAAAAGAAGTTAAAATCATGATTGAAGAATTAAGCCAGATCGAAGTAGCCTGTGAGTTTTGTAATCATAATTATAAATTTGATGCTGTTGATACAGAACAATTATTTGTATCAAACGTTGCTCACCCAACACCAAAAACTGAGCAGTAAATTTATTATTTACAAACTGGGCATTGAGGATCTTTTTTTAGTTTTAATGTTCGCCATTCCATTTGTAGAGCATCTAACATCAATAATTTTCCATCGAGACACTCCCCCATATCCAGCAATACCTTAATTGCTTCAGTTGCCTGAACCGAACCTATAATGCCAACAACAGGAGAAAGTACTCCATTGTTACTACAGCTTGCATCCAGCTCACCTTCATCTTTATATAAACAACGATAGCAAGGACTTGCAGGGCTGTTATTAAAGACACTCACCTGGCCTTCCATACGAATCGCCGCACCAGAAATAAGTGGCGTGTTGTTTTTTACGCAGTGCTCATTTAATGCAAAGCGACTAGTGAAATTATCAGTAGCGTCTATCACAACATCTGCTGCAAGTACTTCAGCAGCAAGTTCCTTTCCATCTAATCTTTTTTCGTAACAGGTTATGGTTATTTCAGGGTTTAAACTCTTAATAGTTTGCTTTGCGGATTTGACTTTACTTGTGCCAATATCTTCAGTGCCATGTACAATTTGTCGTTGCAGGTTTGAGAGTTCAACAACATCATCATCAACCAGTACAAGATGACCAATGCCTGCCGCAGCAAGGTACATTGCTATTGGTGAACCGAGCCCACCCATGCCAATAATTAATACCCGTGATGCCAGTAATTTTTCCTGGCCCTCAATATCAATTTGCGGCAACATAATTTGCCGGCTATAGCGTAAAAGCTGTTCATCATTCATGAAGTGAAGGGTAAAGAGAAACGAGGAAAGATGGAAGGCTTAATATCCAATGACAGCAAGTAGCCCGGATGAAATTAAGTGTAATCCGGGGATAAGAGTTAAATATATCCGGATTTCGCTGCGCTACATCCAGACTACATTTTGGTATTTTAATAATCTATAAGTAATCCCGCCAGTGATCAGGGCGTTTATCCCGGCAACCATGGGGAAGGTGTTGATAACGATTGATATAGGCTCCACGAGTACAATTTGACTGGCCTTCGCAGCAACCTAAATTAGCACGCTCGGTTTCTTCTGTATAACGATAAAGCGCACGTTTAAGTTTGATCAGTAAATTATTATCGAGATGAAAACCAACGGTAGTCAACAGTTCTTCAATATCCACTAAAGTGAAAAAGCGCAGGTCGTAACGAATAATGAGGTGGGTTTCAGAAATAGCATCCGCTAAAATAACGCCATCAAGATCCATCAGCATTTGAGCGGCTGTTGAAGCTTGATTCTCATCGTCATGTAGTGGGCTAAATATAACATCACGTTGTTTAGTGAAGTTAGTCATTCGCTTCTCCTGTTACTTTAATCCTAACCCTAATAAGGGCAGGGTCAATAGAAGAAGATGATTTAGGTGATTTAATTCTTTTATATAAGTGTATTAGAAACTACTTATTATTGAGCGCATAACCAATCGAAACACGGGGATTGCCATTATCGTCTTTAAAATTACTGACTTGAGTAAAACTTTCTGTGCTTAATAAATGACAAACAGCATCGGCCTGGTCATAGCCATGTTCAATGAGTAAAACACCTTTTTCAGCAAGATGTTGCTGGCTATTCTTTATAATAGTGCAGATATCATTTAAACCGTCTTCGCCTGATGTTAATGCAGACAACGGTTCAAAGCGGACATCACCTTGTTGCAGGTGAGGGTCGGTCTCTTTTATATAAGGCGGGTTGCTGACAATCATATCGAACTGTTGATTATCAAGATTTGTAAACCAGTCACTCTGAATAAATTTAATGTTTGAAATTTTATTGTCTTCAGCATTTTGTTTAGCGACATCAAGTGCCGCGATTGACTGGTCGGTCGCGGTAATAAAGCAAGTTGATTTTTCTTTTGCCAGACTTAAGGCTATGGCTCCTGTGCCTGTGCCTAAATCTAAAATTTTCCATTGTGCATTGTCAGGAATAATATCCAGGGCTAATTCAACTAAACGTTCAGTATCAGGTCGAGGGATTAATGTATCGGTTGTAACTTTTAAATTGAGCGACCAAAATCCACGCTCACCTAAAATATGCGCAATTGGTTTACCCTGAAGTCGTTGTTTGAATAACTGCTGAAATGAACTTAATTGTTGTTGATTTAATTCGTGCTCGGGCCAGGCACGAAGAAAGCTACGATCTTTATTTATTACTGAACAAAGTAGAAGTTCCACATCTAAATGCGCAGAATCTGAAACAGCTTCAAGTTGTTTTATTGCTTCTTCAACAACATGATTTATTTTTGTAATGGTGGTCATAAATAGACCTGTTACTCTTCACCCATTGCGGTAAGTAAGTCTGCCTGATGTTCATGGATTAACGGTTCGATAACCTCATTAAGTTTTCCCTGCATAACTTCATCCAGTTTATATAAGGTGAGGTTAATACGATGATCAGTAAGGCGACCTTGTGGATAGTTGTAGGTGCGAATACGTTCTGAACGATCACCACTACCGACGAGTGATTTTCGAGTTGCTGCTTCTTCGCTGGCGGCTTTATCTTCTTCAACCTGTTGCAGTTTGGCTTGTAATACTTTCATCGCCTGGGCACGATTTTTATGTTGTGAACGTTGATCCTGACATTCAACAACAATACCTGATGGAAGGTGAGTTAAACGAATCGCAGAATCGGTTTTATTAACATGCTGACCACCGGCACCGGATGCACGGAAGGTATCCACTTTTAAATCGCTGGGATTAATTTCTATGGCATCAATCTCATCGGCTTCGGCTAAAACAGCAACAGTGCAAGCTGATGTATGCACCCGACCTTGTGATTCTGTTTCGGGTACACGTTGCACCCGATGGACACCGGACTCAAACTTCATTTGGGAATAAGCGCCCTGGCCAATGATACGAACCACTACTTCTTTATAACCGCCATGGTCACCTAAGCTTTCATTGATCAGTTCAACTGTCCAACGCTTTGAATCTGCATAACGGGTATACATTTTATATAAGTCACCGGCAAAAATAGCTGCTTCATCGCCACCGGTGCCAGCACGAATTTCTAAAAATATATTTTTGTCATCATTGGGATCAGTAGGAAGCATGAGGACTTGTAATTCATTTTCTAATTTTTCGAGTTGTTCTTTGGCTTCTTTAAATTCTTCTTTGGCCATTTCACGCATGTCTTTATCATCATCTTCGAGCATGCGTTTTGCTTCGTTAAAATCATCCATGGTTGTTTCATAACTGGTAAAACAATTTACAACTGGAGTAATTTGCGCATGTTCTTGTGATAAAGCACGAAATTTATTTTGTTCAGCAATAACATCAGGGCTTGAAAGCAGGTGATTAATTTCTTCTAAACGTTCGGCTAAACTTTCTAATTTATTATGGATTGAGTCTTTCATACGGAAAAATTATTCTTCAGGTTCAATGTTAAAAAGTTCGCGCGCGGTATCGAGTATTTCTTTGCGGCCAGAGTAGGCGGCCTGATTAAGTTGTGCGCTAGGCTCATGAATAAGTTTATTAGTTAAAGTGCGGGCTAAGTCATTCATCACTTGTTCAGGGTCTTTACCTGCGGCTAATTGTTTTTGTGCTGCGGCAAGTTGTTCATCCCTTTTTTGTTCTGCTTGTTCACGAAAGGCACGAATAGTATCAACACCTTTTAAAGAACGCAGCCAGC
Organism: uncultured Thioalkalispiraceae bacterium; assembly: GCA_964605385.1. Classification (GTDB taxonomy): domain Bacteria; phylum Pseudomonadota; class Gammaproteobacteria; order UBA6429; family Thiohalophilaceae; genus JAGLTQ01. The sequence goes on along the minus strand of CAZSCK010000011.1, from coordinate 14,438 downwards.
CCATGAAATGGTCAACCTGGTTAACAATAATTTCTTCAGCTTGCACTGCGGCTTCTTCACGTGACTGGCGGCCTTCTTCAATTACTTCATGTAAATCATCAACGGTATAAAGATATACATCATCAAGCTCACCAACCTCTGGCTCAATGTCGCGTGGCACAGCAATATCAACCATGAACATAGGACGATGTTTGCGTTGTTTTAATGCACGCTCAACCGCACCTTTACCGAGAATGGGAAGCTGGCTGGCAGTTGAGGCAATAATGATATCGGCTTCAACTAAACGTTCAGGCATGTCTGATAAAGCAATGGCTTCAGCATCGAATTTATTTGCTAATATTTGAGCGCGTTCAACGGTACGATTCGCTACAATCATTTTGTTCACGCCTTGATTAGCAAGATGTTGAGCAACCAGTTCAGTTGTTTCACCTGCGCCAATTAACAAAGCGGTGTGTTTTGATAAATCAGCAAAAATTCTTTTAGATAAACTGACCGCAGCAAAAGCAACAGAAACAGGATTTGCCCCAATAGCCGTATCAGTGCGCACTTGTTTCGCAACCGAGAAGGTATGCTGGAACAGACGGTTAAGCTGGCGGCCAATGGTACCTGCCTGGTTAGCGGTATTGTAGGCATCTTTTATTTGGCCAAGAATTTGTGGCTCACCCAAAACTAATGAATCTAATCCGCTGGCAACACGTAAAATATGTTGAACCGCATCATTATTGCTGTGCAGATAAATATAAGGTTCGACGTCTTTTCTGTCCAGTTTGTGATACTGACAGAACCAGTCTAAAAGGCTGTTAAATTCAATTTTGCCCGCGTCGCTTTCATTTATACTGGTGTATAGTTCAGTACGATTACAGGTCGAAATAATGGCCGCTTCACTGACTTCACCATTATTTACGCATTCGTGCAGGGCCTGCTCCATTTTTTCAGGCGCAAAGGCAACCTTCTCGCGAATATCCACGGGAGCAGTTTTATGGTTAATACCGAAGGCTATTAAGGTCACTGTCGATTAAATCACATCAAAGTTGGCAAAAAACTTGCAGAATCATATCTTAAACCATATATAAGGTTTAGCGGCGCATTATAAAGGTAAATCTGCAAAAAGTCGGTTATAGTTGAGTATAAGATGGTAAAGAAAAGACAAAATATTACACGTTTACTTATTTTAGCGGGTATTCTCTCGCTTCAAATGGGTTGTGCCATGATCGAAACAGGCATACAACCGACTAATGCGAAGCAAAATATTGATAAAGTGAGCAAAAAATCGCTCAATAAACCTGCAAAAAAGCAGGTAAAGAGCTCAGTTGAGCCCGCTAAATCAGGATTAGCTCAAACCAGGCCTGAAACAACATCTAAAACCAGCCCGAAAACACAAACTGAACTCTCAGGAGAGGTATTTTATTACCTTTTTTCTGCTGAAATAGCTGCCCAACGAGGACAAATAGGGCTTTCTGCTGCACTTTACACTAAAGCTGCGACAGTAACTCGTGATCCACGTGTTGCTCAACAAGCGACACGAACCGCTTATTATGCTCGGGATGATAAACGTGCGATTGAAGCTGCAAAGTTGTGGCATGAGCTAGAACCTGAAAACCTTGAAGCACGGCAGGTGTTGGCTGCATTGTTGGTCAGAACGGGTAAAACAGAAGCCGCCGCAGAACATTTTGAATATGTGCTTAATAATGGAAAACATAGCGAACGTCAGAGATTCATGCTGATAACGTCGTTGCTGAGTAAAGAGAAAGATAAACATACGGCTCTTGCTGTTATGCAAAAGCTGATAGCTAAACGTAAAAATAATCCTCACGCACTTTATGCTTATAGCCAACTTGCTTTTCTTGTGGGCAATTTGAATGATGCATTGGCTACGATTAAAAAAGTGATTAAGTTACAACCTGAATGGACCGAAGCATATATTTTGCAATCTAATATTTTTGTTCGTCAGGGTTACAAAGCGCATGCGATTGAAGTTTTACGGCAAACTGTAGAGATGCAACCAGACAATACTCAATTAAGAATGTTTTATGCACGAAACCTGGTTGATGCAAAACAGTTTGATGAAGCAGTAAAACAATTTTCAGAGTTAACCAGTGATGAAAAATTTCAGCACGAAGCGCGTTATGCTTTAGGTTTATTAACATTACAAATGAATAAACCAAAAGAGGCGACTGAATATTTCACAAAGCTATTGAAAGATAAACAACGTGTAGTTGAAGCACAATATTATCTGGCTCAGTCTTATGAATTACAAAATGAATTGGATGAAGCCGTTAAAGCATATACCGAAGTTCGCAACAACAAATATAGTTTTGAAGCTGGTTTACGTGTTGCCCTTATTTTAGCTAAACAGGGGCACATAGATGATGCGCGATTACGTTTACAAAATATGAGTCCAGACTCATTAGATAAAGAGTTGCGTGTTTATCTGACTGAAGGCGAAATTTTGAACGCAGCCAAGCAGCATGAAGAAGCCCTGGATTTATTTACTGAAGCGTTAACGCAACTTACTGATAACAGTCGTTTGATTTATGCGCGGGCATTAACAGCCGAAAAACTGGGGCAGATTGATTTAGCAGTAGAAGATTTAGAAAACGTTGTTAATCGTGAGCCGGAAAATGCACAGGCATTAAATGCATTGGGTTATACCTTAGTTGATAAAACTAAGCATCTGGAAAAAGGACTTGGCTATATTAAAAAAGCATTAAAGCTTGAGCCAAATGATCCTGCTATTCACGACAGTATGGGCTGGGCTTATTATCGTTTAGGCCAGTATGATGAAGCTTTAAAATATCTTAAACGTGCTTTTGAAAAATTGAAAGATGCAGAAATTGCTGCGCACCTTGGTGAAGTTTTATGGGTGGCGGGTGAGCGTGAAGCCGCACAAGACGTCTGGAATGCAGCATTACAGCAAACACCTAATGACGACCTGTTATTAAATGTGATGCAAAAATTTACTGAATGAAACGTTTGATTTTTCTACTGGCTGTTATATCTTTAACAGCCTGCACCACAACTCCTCCGCATGTATTTGTTGCTGATCCAGATAAGAAATGGGAGCAACGAAAAACTGAATTGTCTGAAATAAATGCCTGGCATTTGAATGGGCGTATTGCCATTATAAATGGTCAGGAGTCCTGGAATTTAAATCTGCAATGGCAACGTCATGATGATAAATATATTCTGGATTTGTCGGGTCCTTTTGGTGCGGGTCATACCCAACTTACAGGTACAAATGAGGGCGTAGTATTAGTCGATTCAGACAATAATTATTTTTATGCAGATAGCCCGGAATATTTATTACAAAAAACAACAGGCTTACATATGCCGGTCAAAAGTTTGTTGTATTGGATGCGAGGTTTACCAAACCAAAACATAAAAGAACAAAAACAAAAAATTGATGAGTTTGGACGTTTACAATATTTACAGCAGGATGATTGGCGTGTTCGATTTAAACGTTACACTAAAGTGGCTAATCATGAATTACCACAAAAAATATTTATTAACGGTTACAATTTAAAAATAAAAATTTTTGTTGATGAGTGGGATTTAAAAAGTAAGAGCTTTAAACCTGTAACAGAAGAAGAGTAGATTAGCATGCCTTCAGCACCATCAACTAAACGTCGCCAGATTTTATCGGGCTTAATGAAACTGCTCGTTTTTATTGGTTTTGTTTTTTTATCTATCCCTTTTATTTCAAGTTTTTCAACTAATTCAATTGATGAAAAACAAGCCGCAGCATCTAATTGGATTATTACTTTATCGATTGCAGATTTAATTGCCGGTGAGGTGAAAGCTTTACCCTGGCAGGGTGGTCTTGTTTGGGTTTACACTCGAACTGAAAATGATATTCAATCATTAAAAAATATTAACACAGCTTTACGAGATACAACTTCAGAAAAAAGTGACCAGCCTGAAGGTATGGAAAATAACTTTCGTTCAGCGAATAAAAAGTTTTTTGTTTTTATTCCGCAAGAAAACAAACGCAGTTGTCAGGTAAGATTAAATGATGACAGAGAAACAATAATTTTTACTGAACCTTGTTTTAGTGCAAAGTATGATGCGGCTGGACGTGTTTTTGAAAATAGCGGCCATAAAGATCAACAAAATCTCGCTGTGCCGGAGCACGTTATTGAAGACGGCATATTAAAAGTTGGCATCTGGATGCCAAAAATATGAAAAAAAAATTAACCATTTCTGCACCGGCAAAATTAAACCTGTTTTTGCATATCACAGGACAACGTAAGGATGGTTACCATTTATTACAGACGGTTTTTCAGTTTTTAGATTATGCAGATGCGATTAGCTTAACTTTGCGTGAAGACAGCCATATAGTTAGAGTCTCTGATCTGGCTGGTGTGCCTGCGGAGGATGATTTAGTGGTAAAAGCCGCAAAATTGTTGCAAAAACACTGCGGCAGTCATTTAGGTGTGGATATTTCAGTCGAAAAGATACTTCCTATGGGCGGCGGTTTGGGCGGAGGTAGCTCAAATGCAGCTTCTGTTCTGGTTGCTTTGAACTATTTATGGGATTGTGGCCTGGGCCAGCAAGAGTTAATGGATCTGGGTGTGCAATTAGGTGCCGATGTTCCTGTCTTCATTTTTGCCCAATCTGCATGGGCAGAAGGGGTAGGTGAGCGCCTAAAAGCGATAGAATTGCCCGAAAAGTGGTTTTTAGTGTTAAAACCGCAAATAAATGTTTCAACAGCCAAAGTTTTTGCCAATTCGCAATTGCGGCGAGATTGCTCAACCATTACAATACGCGACTTTCTGGCAGGGCAAACGGAGAATGTTTGTGAAAAGCCGGTTAGGGAAATGTACCCTGAAGTTGATCAGGCGCTGGACGATTTAGCGCGCCATTGTGAAGATGGGCAAGTCAAACTTACAGGAACCGGCGCATGTGTATTTGCGGCGTTTGATACGAAGGATGAAGCTGAAAAAGCACTTTCTGAGCTATCAAAAAAATGGGCTGGTTTTGTTGCCAAGGGCATGGATCAGACACCATTAAAAGAATTTTTTCCGATACAGCGGTGATATGTAACACCACGTCGGATACAACAGTCAATTGGGGTATCGCCAAGCGGTAAGGCACTGGATTTTGATTCCAGCATTCCCAGGTTCGAATCCTGGTACCCCAGCCATATTCAAAGTGATTTACTTGCTATGCACAGGTAAGTTACTTTAAAGAAGTAAAATTTGGATAAACCAGGATGAGAACCGAAAAGGTTCGATAAGCTTGCTGTGCAAGCTTGAACGGCACAGCCGATCCGAAGGATAAGGGCGATAGCCCGCAGTAATCCTGGTACCCCAGCCATATTCAAAGTGATTTACTTGCTATGCACAGGTAAGTTACTTTAAAGAAGTAAAATTTGGATAAACCAGGATGAGAACCGAAAAGGTTCGATAAGCTTGCTGTGCAAGCTTGAACGGCACAGCCGATCCGAAGGACAAGGGCAATAGCCCGCAGTAATCCTGGTACCCCAGCCATATTATGATGTTATCGCATAGGCGATGACTTTTTCAGCTGAATCAATACTCAATCCCTAGGGGGATAATGTGTCATACGGCAACATGATGGTATTTGCGGGAAACTCAAACCCGCAGTTGGCAAATGAAATTGCAAAGCGTCTTAATTTGCCTTTGGGCAATGCGATTGTAGGCCAGTTCAGTGATGGCGAAGTCATGGTTGAGATCATGGAAAATGTTCGTGGTAAGGACGTTTTCATAGTGCAACCAACCTGTGCGCCAACCAATAAGAATTTAATGGAATTACTGGTCATGGTGGATGCCATGCGCCGTTCTTCTGCTGCTCGTGTAACAGCAGTCATGCCATATTTTGGTTATGCCCGTCAGGACAGACGCCCACGTTCAGCACGTGTACCCATTACAGCAAAAGTTGTTGCTGAAATGATTAGTACGGTCGGCACAGACCGCGTGTTAACCGTAGATTTGCATGCTGATCAAATTCAAGGTTTTTTTAGTATTCCGGTTGATAACGTTTATGCTTCACCAATTTTGTTGGGTGATATCTGGCGACGGAAATACGACAACCTGATGGTTGTTTCACCTGATGTAGGTGGTGTGGTTCGAGCGCGTGCTTTAGCAAAAAGATTAGACGATGCAGACCTGGCGATTATTGATAAACGTCGCCCACGTGCCAATGAAGCAAAAGTCATGAACATCATTGGTGATGTAAAAGATCGTACCTGTATTTTGATTGATGATTTAGTCGATACCGCCGGTACCTTATGTGCCGCTGCCGCTGCATTAAAAGAAAATGGCGCTGAAAAAGTTGTTGCTTATATTACGCATCCTGTTTTATCTGGACCTGCGATTGAGAATATCAGTAACTCGGTGTTAGATGAGTTGGTGGTAACAGATACCATTCCATTGCAAGAAGATGCAAAAGAATGTGGTAAAATACGTCAGTTAAGTATTGCTGAATTGTTGGCAGAAACAATGCGCCGCATCAGTAATGAAGAATCGGTTAGTACGTTATACGTAGATTAGTAACGGACTAAACGCGATGCATCTTTTATATATTTTTTAAATCTATAAAATGTGTCACGCGGTTTCTTTTGGTCGCAAAAAGAAACCAGAACAGCAGGTTGATTTTCAGTCTGTTTTTTTTATAACTATCTTTACGGATAGCGAGAAGCTAAAGAACAAGGCAAAAATTAAGGAAGAAGCGGAGTGTACGACGAGTACATGAGCATTCTGAGTTGATTTTTAACGCCGTTATTTAGTTTCGCAGCATTCGTAAATTGGAGAAGTATCATGGCTATAAGCTTTAGTTTAGAAGCAGAAATACGTACAGACCTGGGGAAAGGTGCGAGCCGCCGCCTACGTCATACGGAAAAATTTCCTGCTGTAGTATACGGTGCAGGTAAAGATCCTGTTTCATTAACATTGGATCATAAAAAATTCCTACATAACTTAGAGAATGAAGCGTTTTATTCTCACATCTTAAACCTCAATGTTGACGGTAAAGAAGAGCAAGTTATTCTTAAAGACTTACAACGTCATCCAGCAAGAATTGCAATTATGCATGCTGATTTCTTACGTGTAAGTGCAACTGAAAAATTACACCTACGTGTACCATTGCATTTCATTAATGCAGAAGAATGTCCTGGTGCTAAAGAAGGTGGTTTGGTTACACATAGCATTTCTGAAATTGAAGTTGCATGTTTACCAAAAGATTTACCTGAGTATTTAGAGGTTGATTTGTCTTCATTAGAACTCGATCACAGCGTACATATGTCAGATATCATAGTACCTGCAGGTGTTGAGTTAGTTGAACTTTCTCATGGTGAAGCGCATGACCAACCGGTTGCATCAGTACACATGCCACGTGGTGCTTCAGAAGAAGAAGAAGATGCTGCAGCAGCAGAAGCAGCAGAAGCAGCTGCACCAGATGCTGAAGGCGGTGAAGAACCTGCTGCTGAATAAGCTCGCAGTTTTCTAAACCCTACTGGAAGCCGGCGTTGTCTCGCGTATCCCTCATAGTTGGACTAGGAAATCCTGGTTCTGAATATGAGCGTACACGACACAACGCCGGCTTTTGGTTTTTAGACGAGTTGGCTAGAAAACATAATCTTAGTTTCAAGTTCGATAAGAAGTTTCATGGGGAAACCGCACGTTACAAGCACAATGGCGAAGACGTTTGGTTACTTAAACCAATGACCTTTATGAACCTTAGCGGCCAGGCTGTTCAAGCCTTGGCGCACTTTTATAAAATTAATCTTGATGAAATTTTAGTCGTGCATGATGAACTTGATTTATCAGTTGATACAGCAAGGTTAAAAAAAGGTGGTGGACACGGCGGGCATAATGGCCTGCGTGACATAGCCAGTAAAATGGGTGGCAATAATTATTTACGCCTACGTTTAGGTATTGGCCATCCCGGTGAAAAAAGCAAAGTCACTAATCATGTATTAAAAAAAGCATCCACTGATGATCAAATCAGTATCGAAAGAAATATTGAACGCGCTTTAAACGTATTGCCACTTGTTATCGAAGGTGAAATACAAAAAGCCATGAACGAATTACATACGGATAAATAACTATGGGCGTAAAATGCGGTATTGTCGGCTTACCTAACGTAGGCAAATCAACTTTATTTAATGCGTTAACTAAAGCGGGTATTCAGGCAGAGAATTATCCTTTTTGTACAATCGAGCCTAATGTTGGCATCGTCCCTGTACCTGATCCACGTCAGGATAAACTCGCAGAAATTGTTGTGCCAGAAAAAACAATTCCAACCACAATGGAGTTTGTTGATATTGCAGGTTTAGTGGCTGGTGCGTCAAAAGGTGAAGGCTTAGGTAATAAGTTTCTTGCTAACATTCGTGAGACTGATGCCATCGTGCATGTTGTGCGTTGCTTTGAAGATGATGACGTTGTGCATGTGACAGGAAAAATTAATCCTTTAGATGATGTTGAAGTTATTGATACAGAACTCGCATTAGCTGACATGGATGCTATTGAAAAAGCAATTTATCGTTATACTAAAGTTGCCAAGTCAGGCGATAAAGAAGCAAAAACCAAACTTGTTTTATTAGATAAAGTAAAAATTCAGTTAGATGAAGGTAATGCGGTTCGTTTAATGGATTTAGACGAAGATGAACTCGCAAGTTTGCATGAGTTTTTCCTCCTCACCATTAAGCCTGTTTTATACATTGCCAATGTCGCTGAAGATGGTTTTGAAAATAATCCTATGCTCGACAAAGTGATTGCCCATGCCAAAGCAGAAGGTTCAGTTGTTGTACCTGTTTGTGCTGCGATGGAAGCAGAAATGGTTGAGTTAGATGACGAAGATTTAAAAGAATTTTTATCAGAATTAGGTCTTAAAGAACCGGGTTTAAATCGCGTTATTTTTGCTGCCTATTCTTTGCTCGGCTTACAAACATATTTCACTGCAGGTGTTAAAGAAGTGCGTGCCTGGACAGTAAAAGTAGGTGCGACTGCACCTGAAGCTGCTGGCGTGATTCACACAGACTTCCAAAAAGGCTTCATCCGTGCGGAAGTTATGGCCTACGAAGACTTCGTAGCTAATAAGGGTGAACACGGCTGTAAAGAAGCCGGCAAATTACGATTGGAAGGTAAGGAATACATCGTACAAGATGGCGATGTAATGCACTTTCGTTTCAACGTCTAAAATATTTGGACAGTCGTAGGTCAGAATTTATTCTGACAACAAACCAAGCTTAACCTATTGATTTTATTGAGTTATTTAAGGTTTTTTTAGAGCGCCCAACAGGCTTTTTAGCTTGACAAAAAGAAGCTGAACAACGACAATGCGCGCTCTTTCGCCAAAGCAGATTTGTGTTGGCACAAGAATGGCTACATAGCTCAGCTGGTTAGAGCACAACACTCATAAGGATTGGGTCGTGGCCAAAAAAAGAGAAGAAAAGATGGAGTGGCTTTTCTTTTTTTAGGGCAAAAAAAATCAATTTTTTTGTCCTGAAGTAAGTACACACTCCGAGAAAAAAATGAAAAAGGCTACATAGCTCAGTTGGTTAGAGCACGGCACTCATAATGCCGGGGTCCCTAGTTCGAATCTAGGTGTAGCCACCATTTTCAAAAATTGAACATTTTCCTCTCCTTCAAAAAACTTCCAAAAATGCCATGTGACCAGAATGTGACCATTCTGTGACCAAAATTGTTTTTCGTGAATTTCAGAATCTGAAAAAAGCCCAAAAATTGAGTACAACACTGTTTTCGAGAGATCGTGTGGTTGATAATTATTCTCTGTAATATATCCGACATACCTAGTTAGTTGAGTTGAAGCCATAAGGATATTTGTACATAAAATATAACTGTACATTATTAATGTACGTAGTATATTGGTGTTCATGATTGAGCAGGAAGATAATACAGAACAAGATATTCTTAAGCAGGCTTTGCGGGCGTTGAGAAGAGAGACAGGACTGTGTCTATATATTGAGGAGGCAGAGATCAGAATCAATGATTGTCAGGTTGACGCACTCATTAGGTTAGATGAAGGGAAGACGATATTAGCTGCGGAAGTTAAAAAATGGGCACAACAGGCCAATTTGGGTGCGTTGATTAATCAAGTGAAAAATTTACCTGAACAAGGAGTACTTATTGCCGATTATGTCGATCCTAAAATGGCAGAAAAGTTACGCCATGAAAATGTTCAATTTATTGATACTGTAGGGAATGCATATATTAATGTGCCCCCCATATATGTGTATGTGAAGGGAAATCGCAGAGAAAGACCCAATAAATTGATGCCCACAAATACCGGAGTTAATAGAGCTTTTGAACCAACAGGGCTAAAGGTCGTCTTCACATTTTTATGTCAACCTGAGTTGGTTAATGCACCTTATCGTGAGATTGCTGAAAAAGCAGGTGTCGCAGTAGGAACAGTCGGTTGGGTTATCAATGGATTAAAAGCAGCCGATCTCATTCGGGATAAAGGCAAGAAACAAGAGCGACGTATCGTTAACTATCAGAAATTATTAGATCGCTGGGTAGAAGCCTATCCTGAAAAATTAAGACCGAAACAATTGATAGGTCAATTTATAGCAGATACGCCTTATTGGTGGAAAGAGTTTGATATACGAAAATACGATGCCTATTGGGGGGGGGAAATTGCGGCTGCAAAATATACTGATTACCTCAAGCCTCAAGTGGTAACTGTTTATCTGCATGATATCGCATTAACTCAGTTTTTAGTTGATGCTCGGTTACGTAAAGTGACAGATTGGATAGATGATAATGCAACTACCGTTATTATTTATAGAACTTTTTGGACGGAAAATATTACTGAACCTTATATGAACGAACAAAAAGAACTCGTTCACCCTATTCTTGCCTATGCAGATTTAGTTGCAACGGGTGACACAAGGAATATTGAAACCGCACGGAGAATTTATGACGAGTATATTGCTCAACATATCAGGGAAGGTTGATCCTCGAATTTGTGAAGTATTTGATTCTGTTAACAGTGTTTTGTCAAAATTAAAAATACCTTATATCGTGGTGGGTGCAACGGCGAGAGATTTGGTGTTGCATCACGGGCACGGTGCAAAAATTCAACGTGCAACAGATGATGTTGATTTTGCGATAGAAGTACCTGACTGGAATGCCTTTGCTATTACTAAGAACACGTTATGTGAAAAAGGGTTTCGTGAAACAAAAGCACAACATCGATTACTGAGTCCTGCTGATATGGTTGTTGATATTGTGCCTTTTGGTGATGTTGAAGATGAAAAGTATTTAATTGCGTGGCCGCCGAAAGGCGAGATAATAATGAATGTGCTTGGATTTAAAGAAGCTTGCGATAATGCAGAGTGGTTACGCATTCAAGAAGAACCCGTACTGGACATACCTGTTGCAACACCGGCAGGTATGAGCTTATTAAAAATAATTTCATGGGCGGATAGGGCGTCTGAACTTCGTAACAAAGATGCGAAAGACATTGCATATTTATTATCAACTTATGAGTTAATACCGGAAGTAAAGGATACGTTGTATTCAGAAGAACAAATTTTAGAAACGTATGATTGGGATGTCATGCAAGCAGGCGCTTGTTTATTAGGTCGAAGAGCGAGAGATATCGCAAAAGAAGAGACTGTAAGAATGATTGATGCGTTGAGACAAGAAGAGTTGCCGGGATTACATTTAGACTTATTGACTGAAGAAATGTGCATACATATTGAAAATGAGTTTGAGAGAAAAAATTTATTACTATCAGCTTATTTTGATGGTTTTAATTATAAGTAAAAATAAACTCACTTTCATACAGTGAGAAAAGGGAAGCTTAATGATGCTTCAGAAAAATAGTGTTAAGAAAGAGTTGCAAGATATTGATAAGCGACTTGTAAAATTAACAGAAGAACGAGACGCTTTGATAGCTAGACGTGAAGCAATATCAGAGCAATATTCGAAAGAGAAAAATAACTCAAAGAAAATACCTGCACAGTTATCGATTAAACAGAAAGTTGAGTTGTTCTCAAAATTATTTAAAGGTCGACAAGACATCTTTGCTCGTCGATGGGAAAACTCAAAAGGACGCAGTGGCTATTCTTTTTCCTGTCATAATGAATGGGTATCTGGAAAGTGTAATAAACCCAGAATAAAATGTAATGAGTGTCATCATCGAGACTACAAAGCGCTTGATGATAAGATAATTTATGATCACTTGGCGGGTAAACAGGTTGTAGGTTTATACCCGCTTCTTGCAGATAATACTTGTAACTTACTTGCCGCAGATTTTGATAAAGATGATTGGCAAGATGCAGTGCAAGCAATGGCGAAAGCCTGCTTACAATTAAATATACCTCATGCTATTGAAATCTCTCGCTCAGGTAATGGTGCTCATCTCTGGATATTTTTTTCTGAATCTGTACTCGCCAGAGACGCGAGATTGCTCGGATTCGGGTTACTTGATAAGGCAATGGAAATCCATCCTGATTTATCATTTGATTCTTATGATCGATTGTTTCCCAATCAAGATATTATGCCGGAAGGTGGTTTTGGTAATTTGATTGCACTACCACTGCAATACCAAGCGAGAAAGATGGGTAATAGTCAGTTTGTTGACCATGATTTAATTCCTTACCCCGATCAATGGCAGTTTTTGAGTCAGGTAAAAGCACTTCTGCCGAAGCAATTGAAAGAACTACTGACTAAGTTAACACCGAATACTTTAATAGATACAAAGCAACAACTTATTGATGCTCGACCTCCTTGGGAGCAAGGGAAAAAGATTAAGCCTATAAAAATTGACCGTTGCCCTAAGCAGATTACCTTGACCTTAGCCAATCATAACTATTTTAAGCTGGATGAAATTCCATCTCCACTCGCTGCTAGGCTTAAACGATTGGCTAGTTTTTCGAATCCAGTATTTTTTAAAACTCAAGCACTACGATTTTCTACTCATGGTATTCCAAGGTACATCACTTGTGCACGAATAGAGCAAGGTTATTTATCTATACCGAGGGGCTGCTTGGATGAAGCTTTGGAACTACTGAAAGAACATAATATCACAGCAATCATTGATGACAAAAGAGAAACAGGGAGAAAACTAAAATCGTTAAAATTTATTGGAACATTACGTAAAGATCAATTGAAAGCAGTTAATATAATAGCTAAACATAACACGGGTGTTTTGCATGCTCCCACTGCGTTTGGAAAAACAGTTGTTGCAATAGGGCTCATTAACAAACGAAAAGTTAACACTTTGATTTTGACTCACAGTCGTCAACTCCTTGAGCAGTGGCAGATACGCTTAAAATCATTTTTGAGTAATACTGAAGTTGGTGTTATTGGTGGAGGTAAGAAAAAACCAACTGGTCAGATAGATGTTGCCACCTATCAGAGTCTAATCAACAAAAAAGATAATACAGTGGATCCACTTATCCAGGATTATGGCCAGATTATTATTGACGAGTGTCATCATGTTTCTGCTCCGCGATTCGAGATGGTACTCAATGAAGTGCGGGCAAAATATGTATTGGGGCTAACCGCAACACCCGATCGACAAGATGGCCATCAGAAAATTATTTTTATGCTTGTAGGACCAATCCGTCATAAGGTCAAATCAAATCACACAGAGAGATTTGAACAGCAGGTCGTGGTAACACAACTATATAATGAATCATATCTAGATCTTGTAAAGGGCGAAGAACGACCACGTATTAGTGATGTGTACCGCTGGATTATGGAAGATAACGACCGCACTAAAAAAATTGTTAATGATGTCATTGTAATAATTGCTAAAGGCAAATATCCATTGATTCTGACGGAACGGCGGGAACATGCTGAGCTGATTAATCAGCTTCTTGTCGAGCGAGGAATACATTCAGTCACACTTAGAGGGGCTATGCGAGCGAAGGAGCGTAAAATTGCTAATGAACAAATTGAGGTTGCTCAAGCTATCGTCGCTACAGGAAAATATATTGGCGAAGGTTTTGATTTGCCGAGGCTTGATACTTTTTTTCTGGCAATGCCAATCGCATGGAAAGGTTTGTTGGCTCAGTACGCAGGTAGAATACATCGTGAATCAGATGGCAAAGACAGCGTTACGATCTTTGATTATGTTGATTCATCCATTCCAATGCTCGAACGAATGTTCCGTAAACGAGAAAAAGCTTATAAAGCAATGGGGTATCAGCTAACTTTTTCATGAAACTCTTATCGTGTAAAATATTACCTTATACCTTTGCTTTATCTCTTTGTAAGGTCTTTATTTTGAATTGGTGATGTATTCATGTTTGTTAAAAGTAACTTGTGACTCAAAATTAGATGAAATTTAGATTTTCTTCTTATGTGACACCATTAATACGAGTTATTTTTCACTGATTTCAATTTATTTACTGCGTGAAAATGGCGCTAGTATGCGATTAATGGAGTATTGAGGATATTAGTAACTATTTTCATATATGTAGAAAATAAGGACTCATAATG
>CAZSCK010000010.1:0-49210 GCA_964605385.1 uncultured Thioalkalispiraceae bacterium | reverse complement strand
GACAGAATAAGCATGTAGAGCTGATAGCGGAGAATTTGCGGACGCGGGTTCGATTAGTAAAATGGTTGCCATAGGGAGCGATCCCTATAGGAAAAAGAGGGCTCATACGGTGAACGCTAAGGAATTTATTCTATGCTAACGCCGTCCGGTCAATGGGAAACCAGTAAGCCGGCTAGAGACTCATAGACTCCTAAAGCTTTTTTAGCAATGGAGTACTAGGGTGGATTTCGATCCACAAACGCCCTCCCCTGTAATAGCATGACACCCGTCATCGGCTACAGGTGAAGGAATAGTCCAGCCCTGAATGAAAATTCAGGAATTGCTGTCCCGCCGCCTCCACCATATAAAAGGTTCTGGTATTATTACCAGGACCTTTTTTTTATCAAGGATGAAATCATATGGAAGTAAACACTTTATCTGCTGTAGATGCTGCCTACCTTGCTGGTTTTATAGATGGCGAAGGCACAGTAACTCTTACTCGAAAACATAAAAATGAAAACCGCCAACTCGCAATAACTATAAGCAATACGGAACGACAAATACTTGAATTCAGTCTAAAAATAATTGGTGCGGGAAAAATCACAAATAAACGAACCAGTAAACCTCACCATACTCCCAGTTTTACTTATGCTATTTACAACCGACAAGCACTCATATTGTTAGAGCAAATAGAGCCGTATCTACATTCTTACAAAGTTAAACGAGCAAAACTTATATTAGAAAACTACATTACTTTAACACCACGGAATGGGAAATATACGGAAGAACTTATGAAGAAGAGAAAAGAGTTTGAAAAAGCCGTATTAGAAACAAAATTGATTTAAAATATAATTTTTTATAGATATTAAGCAATATAGGAAACATATAAAACCGCATAATTAATGCGGATATTGTATTTCAATAAACTCATTTCTATTGTTCAGGTTTCATTTTATTAAAAATTTATAAGAAATAAACCTGCCCATTTAAGGTAACTTTTTTGATTAAATAATTTCAATATTATTGGCTGATTTTTTGTAACGATTTTATTCTACGTACCCAAGGTGTTTTTTTACGCAGTTTTTGGGGAAGTTTTTTAATTGCTATATTTGCTGCTGCAACGGTTTTATATGTGCCGTAAATTAATGCATAACGATCAATACCATCACGCACATAGTGATAATAACCACCTTTACCTTTTAAACTATTATCATCAAAAGATTTTTTAATTGATTTTTTATTTCGGCTGCTGGCAAGTTGTATTGTATATTTATTGGGTTCTTGTTTTTTCAACCAGGATTCCGGGGCAATCTGAAAACTAAGTGTCTGCCCTATAGCGGGGGAGATTGCACCTTTGTTTAAAGTTAAGTAGGCTTCAATAAGTCCTGAACGTGTTGCGCCTTTCCACCATTGTTCCGCTATCTCTTTATTTTGCTTTACACCTTTACCTTCTGAATAGTGATTTGCTAAGTTAAACTGAGCAATAGTATTACCGTTATCAGCAAGTTCTGACCAAAGTTTTGCAGCTTCAATAACGTTGTTATTTTTACTTGCAATAACAGCATCACTTACGGAGGTAGCCATATTTTGAGATGAGAATAAAATCAAAATAGACAAGATAAGACTTTTAAAACTATTTTTCATAATCAACTCCATCGATTAACATCCTTAGAATAAAATAATAACTACACGGTTTCCAATGAGCGTTTTTCCATACATCCCGATAATAATTCATAAAGTAATATATTTGCCTGTCGCTTATGATCTTTATCGGTGTCTTTTTCGGTAGAAAAATACGGAGCAACTAGGCGTGATATATTTTGGTATGTCACCACATCTGCAACTTCAGCATCATGATAAAGGCGAATACTCATTTCAATTGAGGGTATTTGCGGGCATCGGGTAAAAACAAGATTAAGAGAAATCAACGTTGTATAACGACTCACTTCCAGACATTTTATTTTCACTAATTTAAGACTGTCGCGATAAATTAATGTTTCTGAATACAGCTCCATGAGCTCAGGAAAAAGTTCTCTAAGATAACTATAATTATGCTCAAAAAACCACATGGGCTTTTTATTTCGCGTCTGTTCCAGAGTGTGACTCAACGGCCTATTATCCTTTTATGTACATTATATATGTCGGCCTACCGCCATATATTCTTTAATAAATTCTAGCACTGTAGAAACAACAAAGCCTGATATTATCAGGCTTTGTTAATCATGCACTTTAATAAATGTTAACAACTGTTACTTTTGTTGCAATATTTTCTCCAAACGTGCCATGTCGTTGATTACACGCCATTCACCGCCTCCAGATTCCACTTTTAAACGCCAGGATTCCAATCTATCCAGGTATTCACGAGGATCAATATTATCGGAGCGTAATTTAGTCACATTCAGGGCAACTACCGAATAATTATTCACTGATAGTGGAATATCACGTTTATAGCCTTTTCGTAACTCCTCTTTTAAATCAGAGAAAATCAGAATGGTATTATGACCTGTACCCGCTTCATTCAAAAATTCAATACCTTGTAAAATCCCACCGGTAATATCAGTGTAAGCACTTCCTTTAACTGTTTTGATAAACTTATCAATTTTTTCACGAAAGACACGTTTTTGCTGGTTGGTCATGCTTGGACGATCCTGGAATGTGACTTTAGACACAATATCTTTTTCACTAAAACTTCCAGTATCAACTCGTGCAACCGCAAATGAATCACCTGGGCCTAATTCAGAAAGAATATAATTTATCACTCTTTGAGCTTGTTTTAATTCTTTAGTATACGTTCCCGAAGTGTCCATCAACATATACACACCACGTGTATTAGGCACTACTGGTTCATCACTGCATGATTGTAAAAAAAATGCTGCAACAACTAAAAATATTAAATAGGGTTTATGTCCTATTTTCATAATGCGCCTCCGACGTTTGAACTTGATGAGCCGGTAGATTCTTTACCGCCTTCTTTATTATTGATTAATTTCTCAATCCCGAGTGGTAAAAAAATAATGAAGTCATAAACATGAACAAATATTTTTCCAAACGCTCTTACTAAATTACCGACTAATCTTAAAAACCACTCTAACGCTCGTAAAAAAGCAACCATTACTGAGCCTAATACTGTACGCATAGAGTGAATAAAAGATTCAAGAGGAATAGCAACAAAGGTTAAAGCAAAAGGTAAAACAAAACCCAGCCCCATTTGTGCGGCTGTTGTTATCCAAAGGGCTGAATTTTGTGTCACTACAACGCCCCCTGTATCGCTTAATAGCGCAAGTGTTGCCTGACTATCCTCCATTAAAATTTCACGCATATACGCTAACCCCGCTTCAACCGATGCTAATGAGAATAAAAATATAAAAGTTATCCAAACCATTTTTATTCGCATTTTATCGTTCAATGCACCTATCACCGGAAACAATCGTGTAATACGTAACGACTCCATTAAAAATAAACCCAGTGATATTTCAACCAGGATAATAACAAGAGCAGCAACACTGGAAGTTTTAAATCCCATCAGCATATCTGAACCACCCACCATTTCAGACATTGGTCTTGCGATTAATTGGAAGTTAATAAACGCACCGCCAACGGCAATCGCTAAAACAAAACCAGCAATAAAGAACTGTGTCATGGATGATGACGACAACATGCGTTGTGCTTTGTCCGTGCCTTTTAAAATTTCTTCATAGTCATGCATTAAACGATCAATCGTTACTGAACGCACGAGTAAACTATTTACAGTCTTATCAACATCTTGCAAGGTTTTTAAAACATTACGCCAGTGCGGCATCATTTTTTGTAATAGCTGATGACGTTTATTACTCGCTTTGCGATATTCTTCTAAAGCACGTGTGCTAGATTTAACTAAAGACTGATGAATATCTTCAAGGATATTACCAACCGTAGGATCACCTTTTGCAGCAGGAATTTTAGCAACCGCTTCAACTGCTTTTACCCATGCAGGAGGGGCCGGAGGTACATCAGTACTTCCTGCAAAACTTTCATCAATCGCAGTAATATCTTCATTAATATGACGATGCAGTGCAGGATATTCTGATAAGTCTTTACGTACAGTTGCATCAATACGTTCAAATTCACGTTCAATAATACGTTCGGTTGCTTCACGCCCTTGTGCCAACAATACATCGCGGTTACGAATAATTAAAATATTGCGTAAAAGTTTTACCGAGCGAGCACTCAAACGAAAAGAATTATGTATTGCTTCGCTAAATGAAAGAATACCTTTGTGAGCATGATTTCGAGCGATATAAAATACAACCATTAACATTACAAACCAGAGCCCGGCTGATAGTCCGGTACTTGATGGCACAATCATAAATACATCATTAAACGTCATTTCTGACCCCCTTTATAAAACCAGCAATAACAAAAAATCGCTTATACTTATTAAGTGTAGCGAGGATAAGCAATATAAACCGAGATACACATCACAGGATGTTCTTACATTCTTTATATAATGCAGGGCGTATTAGAAAGTATTAATTTAATAAGGTTCGAGGAACTGAGAAGAATCACTCTATTAGTTGCGGGTTCGTATCAATTATAAATTTACGCATTCGCAGGTGTGCCTGACCTAATAACTGGCTTACACGTGACTCACTGATATCAAGAACTTCACCGATTTCGCGCAGGTTAAGTTCTTCTTCGTAATACAGACTCACAATGAGTTTTTCACGCTTAGATAAAATATTAATTGCAGAAACAAGTTGCTCACGAAACTGTTGTTTTTGTATTTTTTCTACCGGGTTAAGGGGGGAAATATTACTCGTATCATGTAATGAACTATCATCGACACCAAGATCAACAAAACTTAAAATTCGACAACTATTTGCTTCTTGTATTAATTCAAAATACTCATCCAGTGAGATGTTCATTTCTGCAGCAACGTCTTTTGGTTTTGCTTCATACCCTGTTTTTGTTTCTATACGTGAAACAACTTTCATTAAATCACGGTGTTTTTTGTGAACGGATTTGGGAGCCCAATCATTACGTCGCAGCTCATCTAACATTGCTCCGCGAATTCGAATTGTCGCGTAAGTGGTGAAAGCGGCACCTTGAGAAGCATCATAATGTTGTGAAGCATCAAGCAGGCCAATCATACCGACCTGAATCAAGTCATCCACGACAACACTTGCCGGCAACCTTGCCGCCAAATGGTAAGCAATTCGACTGACTAGCCCTGAGTGTTCTTCAATTAGATCATCAGCCATAGTTGGCTCGGCTATTGGGTACATAATTCGCCTTTCCTACCTTTAATCATGGACTTTAAGTCCAAATACTAACAAAGATATCCTTACTTAATATTTTGATCTTTCCTTTAATCTCTCATTAAATAATGCACAATCTGTGCCTATTTTTAATATTTCTGAAATAAGTAGCTTTAAGTATAGATCAAGAAAGTGAAAGAACTAATTAGTGGCTACGTTTTAACAATTCTTTTGCTATTTGCTCCAAAGGATATTGCTCAGCTGCAGCCCCCATTTTAAAGGCTTCACCTGGCATGCCCCACACAATAGAGCTTTTTTCATCCTGAACGAGAGTTTTAGCACCATTTTCAAGCATTTCTTTCAACCCGGCAGCACCATCAGCCCCCATTCCTGTCAGAATGACCCCAACCGCATTCGCACCAACATTTTGGGCAACAGATCGAAACATCACATCAACACTGGGTTTATGACGATTCACCACCGGGCCATCATTTAAACGGCAAATATAACGTGCTCCACTTCGTTCAACGATTAAGTGTCGATTACCCGGCGCAATATAGACGTGACCTGGCAAGATTTGTTGCCCATCAGCTGCCTCATAGACCGTCATTGCAGAGCATTTGTTCATACGTTCTGCAAAAGGTTTACTAAATGCTTCAGGAATATGCTGGCTAATGACAATACCAGGACTATCAGCAGGCATACGTATTAAAACTTCTTTGATTGCTTCAGTTCCTCCTGTTGATGCACCTAAAGCAATAATTTTTTCTGTCGTTTTTAACTTCGAAGGGCCTTTGCGTTTTTGCAAAACAGCATCTGCCGAAAGCTTGGGTTCAACATTTAATTTGCGGCGGTCAGAAATAGCCGAAACTCTTGCACCCGCTGCATTTTTAACCTTTTCACAAATTTCATCCGAGTATTCTTTTAAGCCAACAGAAACATCGATTTTTGGCTTAGATACAAAATCAACTGCCCCAAGTTCAAGTGCTTCAAATGTAACATCAGCACCTTTTTCAGTCAGTGATGAGATCATAACGACCGGCATCGGACGTAGGCGCATTAAATTAGTTAAAAATGTTATGCCATCCATTTTTGGCATTTCAACATCTAGTGTTAAAACATCTGGATTGAGTTTTTTTATTTTCTCACGTGCATCGAAAGGATCCTGCGCGGTGCCAACAACGTTAATTTCAGGATCAGAATTAAAAATTTCCGTTAGTAACTGACGCACTAAAGCAGAATCATCAATAATCAAAACTTTAATCATATAAAAATCATTTCATCCTCATTAAAAAAGATCAATCTCACCAGTAACAGGTTCTTTCTTGATACGTTGACTATATTTATTTTCACGTTCAATAATTGTATTGTTATGCATTGAGCGTAATTTTTTCACTCTAACTTTTCCAGATGCTGGAAAAAATAATACTTTACGAGGATAAACATCCCCTAAATCTTCTGCAGTCAATTTCAACGACTCATCTTTTATGTACTTCATAACAAAATCAATATTCTTTTTTCCTATATCCAATGTCGACATGTTTTTTAAAACACGACCACCACCAAATACCTTTATTTCAAGATTTTCACGACGACCACCATTTTTTAAAATATCATTTATCATTTGTTCCATGGCAAAATTGCCATAGCGAGTAGACTCACCCGTTGCATTAAAAGAACTAATCTCTTCACCCCTATTAGCAGGCAACATAAAATGATTCATTCCACCAATGCCAAAAACTTTATCTCGAATACAAGCTGAAACACATGAACCCAACACCGTAACAATAAGCTCATCGTGAATAGTTACATAATATTCACCCGGTAAGATTTTTGCCGCATAGCTATCATGTGTTTTATCCCAGTATCGATTGATGTGTTTAAACCCAGGAAGTTCTGGACGCATCGGAGGCTGTGCTAATGATTGTTCTACCATTGAATTTTTTCTACGATATTTTCTTATAGATCGTTTGACCTAAAAGTTTAAAGCGATTACAAATTTTATACATTGACTCTGAATGCCCAATAAATAAATGTCCATCATCAACCAGCATGTCTGCATACCGATCAAATAAAGTGGCTTGAGTGTCTTTATTAAAATAAATCACAACATTACGACAAAACATTAAGTCAAATGGTCCTTTCATTGGCCAATCATGCATTAAATTCAACTGCTTAAAAGTAATCATCTCACGCAAACGATCATCCATTTTGACCATACCATCAGTATCTCCTTTACCTTTTTTCACCCATTTTTTCATATTTTGTGAAGATAATCCGGTCACACGATCTTCTGTATATACACCCTTTGAACCTTTCTCAACCATATTTGTATCAAGATCGGTCGCAAGAATTTTCACGTCCCAGCCACTGTTCTCAGGTATTATTGAACGCACAGTCATGGCTATCGTATAAGGCTCTTCTCCTGAAGAACAACCTGCTGACCAGATACGTAAGCGTTTACTCGCTTTATTCTTCATGATTTCAGGAAGTAATTTTGAAGCAAGAAACTCAAAATGATGAGGTTCACGATAAAAAGCCGTGAGATTTGTTGTTAATGCATTTACGAAATGAACAAGTTCCTGTTCATCATTCTCCAGGGTCGATAAATAAGTATTGAACGACTCTAAATTAAGTTCTCGTAAACGTCGGGTCAAGCGACCATAAACCATATCTACTTTATGTTCAGCTAAAACGATACCAGTATGTTCCATAATTAGATCACGTATATATTTAAAATCTTTTTCACTAAAATTAAAATCCTTATCATATACAGATGTTGCGGCCATGCTCTCAACCCCTAAAATTTCCTAACATATACAATTATCATATTAAACATAATCACACTTAGTGTTATTTGAGACAACAAAACTTTTGTTAAGTATTGTTACTTAAATTAAGCAACTTTACTTAATTGTAAAGCCTCTTCCATTCCGAGTAATTTAGCGTTAGTAGATAACACATCCGAAGGTGAACGCCAGAATACTTCAATACCCGCTATTCTTGCTGCCTCTATAAAGGAATAAAATAATTGTAAAGAAGCTGCATCAATACGTTCAACCTGCTCACCATCAAGAACCACTTTCTCGTTTGAGAGCAATGCTTTCAATTCTGAATGAATAGCTGAAACACTCGAAATATCTTGCACAGCTTGTATTTTGAATACGACACCGTTATCCGTTTTATTTGCTTTAGCTGTTTTTTTCGTAGCAGGTTTTTTAGTGGTTGCTTTTTTTCTTACCGTTTTCTTCTTTGGTTTGGCTTTACTCACATTTTTATCCTCTTCAATAATTTCAGCATCTTCTGCTTCATCTTTGAGCCAGGCTAATGGATCCAATCCAATCATCGATTTTTTTTGTTTGGCCATTACAATGTCCTTCCTTTTAATAAATCTGTACAAAGAGAAAAGTAATCCTCTGCACCATTACTACTACCACGATATTCAAAAACTGTTTTTCCAAAACTGGGGCTTTCCGCAAGTGCAGAAGTCTCTCGAATAGGCGTCTTCAACACTTGTTTTGGGAAATGCTCTACTAATGAATTAAATACATCTTGCGCCAATTTACGTCTTTGATGGAAACGTGTTATCACCACCCATTGCTTAAACGTTTTCCCCAAAGATTTTTCAAACATATTAAGCGTACCCATCAAATGAGATAAACCATGTAAAGACAAATATTCACTGGCAACAGGGATAAGAATTTCTTCGACGGCAAACAATGCACTAATAACCAGAAAACCGGATGCCGGTGGACAATCAATAAAAACAAAATCCTGATCATCCAAATCTTTTAGTGCGGCTTTTAAATTTTTAGCTTGTGCAGCTGAACCATCACTATGCTGCTCTAACTGTCTTAAATTTTTGCCTGCAGGAACCAGATAAAGATTTTTACGTGCCATCACTAACACATCTGTAATTTCAGCTTCATTGGTTATAACATCATCAATGCCCGAAACACTTCGCGTATCAATACCTAAACTGGCTGATAATGAACCTTGTGGATCAAGATCAATTACAGTAACTTGCTTACCGCGCTCTGCTAAAGCGTAAGCAAGATTGGCTACAGTTGTTGTTTTCCCTACTCCGCCTTTCTGATTGATTACTGCAAAAAGACGCATTGCCTTTTATCTCCATAATTTTAACTTCAAACTAAAATGCTAATAAACTTTTTAACTAGTTATCTTCTAATTTGAATTGCAACGATAAACCGGATAATAACTTAACCTTACCCGTCATTTCCGAACTTGCAGCAGCAGCTTCTTCAACTAACGCTGCATTTTGTTGTGTCATTTCATCCATTTGCATCACGGCACTGTTCACTTGCTCAATACCATTGGCTTGTTCCTGACTTGAAGCGGCAATTTCAGCAATAATATCGGTAACTTTTTTAACACCTGTAACTATTTCTTCTAATGTTTTACCTGACTCATTAACTAATTGACTACCCAAATCAACTTTTTCAACACTATCCGTAATTAAGCCTTTTATTTCCTTAGCCGCATCTGCACTTCGTCCGGCTAAAGTACGCACTTCACTTGCGACTACCGCAAAACCTCGGCCTTGTTCACCGGCTCGCGCTGCTTCCACCGCCGCATTTAATGCAAGTAAATTAGTTTGGAAAGCAATCTCATCAATAACACCAATGATGTCAGCAATTTTCTTACTACTGGTAGAAATTTCACTCATCGCATCAACCGCCTTAGACAATACTTCACCGCCTTTTTCAGCTTGCTCTCGTGTATTGATAGCAAGTTGATTTGCCTGACGCGTATTATCCGCATTTTGTTTTACGGTTGAAGTCATTTCTTCCATACTGGAGGCCGTTTCTTCGAGAGAAGAAGCGGCTTCTTCTGTACGTTGCGATAATTGTATATTACCGCTCTCAATTTCAGATGCAGTACGTTCAAGTACTTCCGATGATTGTTTAACCTGGCCAATGGCAGTACGTAATTTTGCTTGTGCAAACTGGGTGGTATAAGCAAGTTGACCTACTTCATCAGTTAAACCTGTATAAAGATACTGAGCTAATGCATTATTTGCAATGGCTTTAGATTCTTCACTGTATTTTATTAAATATCGCAGGGTGTAACGAATCGCAAAGTTTGCTACAGCAAGTGACACTACACCACACCCCGCTAACAACATTAAATCAATGTTACTAAATACACCGATAACTGCGAGCAATGGAAGTAAGACAAGAGCAAAGGCTATATTTACTTTAGTAACAATACCGAATTGAAAACGACCTAAACTAACTTCATCCAATTTAGAACGACGCTTATCATCCTCTGACTTACCCGCCATGATTTTTGCGTAAAGTTTTGAGGCTCGAACAACCCACTCTTGCTTTGGTTTAGCGCGAACAGACTGATAACCTGTAACTTGTCCATCTATGTACTGGGGACTAACGTAAGCATCAACCCAATAGAAGTCACCATTCTTACAACGGTTTTTAACCAAACCCATCCAGGGTTTATTCGCTTTGTTGTGATTCCAGAGATCAGCAAAGGCTTCAGCAGGCATATCAGGATGCCGTACTAAGTTGTGGCTCTTACCTTCTATTTCTTCCCACGTAAAGCCACTAATATTAACAAAATCATCATTGGCCGTATCAATTATCCCTTTCAGATTAGTAGTCGAAGTTATTTCAGTTTCAGGCCCAAAATGAACTTCATTAGGCGTGACAGGTTTGTTAATTCTCATGTGGGTATGCCTCTTAGTATTTTCTAAAGTAGTTACTTTTTATAAGCTTATGGTGAGTACATAACTTCATTCTTAACTACTCTATCGTCCTTTTAAAATGATACTTTAGTAAAATACTCGCCTTTAAAATCAAAACCGATAATGTGATTCATCACTAACCACTTAATTTAAAATACTAATAAAATATTAAATTTAAACCGTTATTCTAAAACTCATCCCACTCCGAATCATCAGTTCCAGTTGCAGATGGTCGTGCAGGTTGCAATTGTTTTTCCAAGGTGGCTGATTTACGAGCTTCTCTTGCTGTACTTATATCAACAGGTTTAGCATCAGGTTTGGATGTAGTCTGGCTTCGTGTTCCAGAATCAGTAACCGTAAAGAATTCCATTCTTTTATTTAACACTTGCGATTGCTCTTCCATAGAACGACTTGCTGCAGTCGCTTGTTCAACTAACGCTGCATTCTGTTGCGTCATTTCATCCATTTGCATCACGGCACTATTCACTTGCTCAATACCATTGGCCTGTTCCTGACTTGAAGCTGCAATTTCAGCAATAATATCGGTAACTTTTTTAACGCCGGTTACAATTTCTTCCAACGTTTTACCTGACTCATCTACCAAATTACTGCCCTGCTCAACTTTCTCAACGCTGTCGTTAATCAAACCTTTAATTTCTTTAGCAGCATCAGCACTTCGTCCTGCTAAGGTACGCACTTCACTTGCTACTACAGCAAAACCGCGACCTTGTTCACCGGCACGAGCAGCTTCAACTGCAGCATTTAATGCCAATAAATTAGTTTGGAAAGCAATCTCATCGATAACACCAATGATATCTGCAATTTTTTTACTACTGTCGGTAATAGCGCTCATCGCATCAACCGCGTTAGAGAGTACTTCACCGCCCTTCTCAGCTTGCTCACGTGTGCTCATTGCTAACTGGTTAGCCTGACGAGTATTGTCCGCATTTTGTTTTACGGTTGAGGTCATTTCTTCCATGCTGGATGCCGTTTCTTCAAGAGAAGATGCCGCTTCTTCTGTTCGTTGGCTGAGGTCTAAATTACCTTTTGCAATTTCGTTGGCAGACAAACCAATACTATTAGAGCCATCGCGAACATCTGTTACCACACTGGTTAATGAATCCGCCATGTTATTCATATCTTTCAACATATTACCCAGTTCATCGTTAGAGTTAACTTCCCAACGCTGAGTAAGGTCACCTGAAGCAATAGTTTTAATACCTTCAACAGCTTGGTTCACTGGTTTGGTAACCATATTAACAATAAAATAAGCCACAACAATTGCTAGAATTACTGAAATAATACCCATTAGCACCATGAAACTTTCTAACTCATACTCAGACGCTGTTGCTAAAGCAATATCTGTATCCGTTAATTTTTGCTGGTTGGCAATCATCGCCGTGAGACTCTTAACAATTTTATCTGCACGAGGTGCGGCTTTAGTGCCTAACCATAGATTAGCCAAGTTCCAACCTTTGCTGCCACGAATCTCAAACATTTTCAGAGGTAAATTCTTAAACTCAGCACGTGCTGCAGAGAATTTTCTGAATGAAGCCTTTTGTGCTGAAGATAAAAGGTGAGCATTTCTTGATAAGTCTGCAAAACGTCTAACGTTTGTTGCCCAAAACTTATCAAATGTTTTACTAAACTTTTGCTCACCTGTTAAAAGGAAAGCACGGATATTGGCTAGGGCTAATCCGGTTGAACCACGAACATCTGCCATCATACCTAATAATGCTTTACGCTCTGGTGTGGCTGCTAGCTTAGCTTCCATATTAATCATTTTAGTAATTTCTTTAACCATGATAGCTGCATGTGGTGCTGCTTCTACCACAAGAATTTTAGTTGCTGGCGTGTTATCAATAGTGCCACTAATATCTTCAATTTCTTGTTGCGCAATTTTAAATTCTTTTAACACTTCACCCATAGCTCTTAATTTTTGAACATTCGCAGGGTTAGTCCATTGTGCAGAATATTTGGTCATTCGGGCATAAGAGTCATCAATATTTTCCCAGGCTTTGATTCGGCCTTTTTTAAATTTATCTGCATCTAGGATCATGTAGCCACGTAATGCTGCCAACGAATGATTTACTCCATTCAACATATGATTTGAAGCTAATATCGTTGGAGTACGTAGCTCAAACACACGTGTATTTATTTCTATAGTTTTTTCAATTTCAAAAAACGAAATTACTACAGAAATAATCATCAGCAATGCCATAAAACCAAAGCCACCCGATATTTTTTTTCCTACACCCAGATCAGTTAACCATTTCATTTTAAAACTCCTTTACCTTTACCACCGCCTAAAATAAAATCAGGCTTTAATTTTTTCAACTAATTTAATTTTAGAAATATATTCTATTATTCTTCAGTATTAGAATTTTCATCACTAATCTGTGCTAATGCAGTCATTTCATCAACAGATAATAATTTATCAACATCTAGCAACATCACCATATGTTCTGAGCTGGTTGCCAAACCATTAATAAACTCTGTATTAAGTGTTGAGCCAAAATCTGGTGTTGCTTTGATATCTTTCGCATTAACATCAATAACATCAGAGACACTATCTACAACCAGACCTATAACGCGTTCACCATTTTCACTTTTAACTGATAACACAATGATGACGGTAATAGGCGTATATTCAATTCGCTCTAAATTAAAACGCATGCGCATATCAACAATCGGCACAATCGTACCTCGTAAATTTAAAACGCCTTGCATATATTCTGGCGTGTTTGGAATACGCGTTACCGGTGTCCAACCTTTAATTTCCTGAACGCGCAAAATTTCAACACCATATGCCTCATTGTCTAATATAAAGGTTAGGAACTGTGTGCCATCACCTTCCATTTTTGTTCCATCTGTCGCGTCACTCATATTGTTTATACTCTGTGCTGTTGCAATGCTTGTTGTCATAAGTTTTCTCCTTATGCGCTTTTCTTAAGTTGACTGGTTTCTGGTTCCCGGTTGGACAAACTAACTAATCCAGGAATATCAACAATAAGCGCGACGGAGCCATCACCAAGAATAGTGGCACCAGAGATGCCTTCAATTCGTTTGTAATTAACTTCTAATGACTTGATTACGACTTGTTGCTGGCCTTTCAATTCGTCAACAAACAACCCAATTTTTTTACCATCTGATTCAACCACAACGAGTAACCCTTCTATCAGATCAGTTGTTCTGGGATTACCGCCCAATATATTATGTAAGCGAATAATAGGAAGATGTTCATTACGCAATTTGAAAGTTTCACCTTTACCGATAACAACATTCAACATATCGGTGGTAAGTTGTATGGATTCAATAATGGAAATAAGAGGAATAATGTAATCTTCATCGCCCACTGAGACTGTTTGACCGTCTAGAATAGCTAATGTTAATGGTAAGCGAATCGTAAATTTACTACCTTCGCCGGGTTTAGACCAAACTTCTAATGAGCCACCCAGGCTTCTGATATTTCGCACGACAACATCCATGCCTACACCGCGACCCGATACATCGGTTACCTCATCAGCAGTCGAAAAACCCGGTAATAAAATCAGTTCATGGATTCTGGCAGGTTCAAGATCGACATCAGCAGAAACTAATCCTTGCTCAATGGCTTTAGCCAGAATTTTTTCTTCATTCAAACCTGCACCATCATCAATGACCTCAATCACAATGTTGCCACCCTGATGGTAAGCATTGAGACCTAATGTTGCAGTTTCTGGTTTACCCGCCTCTTTACGTTTTTCAGGACTTTCAATTCCATGATCCAGGCTATTACGCACCAAATGCACTAATGGATCACCAATTTTTTCCATTACGGTTTTATCAAGCTCAGTTTGTTCACCTGTCATTTTTAATTCAATATTTTTTCCCATTTTCTGGCTCATATCATGTACCAGGCGAGGGAAACGTTGGAAAGCAAAATTAATCGGCATCATGCGCATGCGCATAACTTGTTCTTGCAATTGACGTGTGTTTAATTCTAGTTGTTCCATTCCCTGAATAAGACTATTGACCTTAGTCATGTCAAAATTTTCACCTAATGTACTTAACATGGACTGCGTAATAACAAGCTCACCCACAAGGTTAATTACCGAATCAACTTTATCGATACCTACACGGATAGAGGTGCCTTCACCCCCTCCAGATTTTGCTTTACGTTTATTAGCCTTATGTTGAGTTTTTTCTGTTGTAACAAGTTTCTCTGTAGCTGCATGTTCTGATTCAGGTGCTGCTTGTATAAGTTCTACTACTGATTCAATGGGAGTGATAGTAAGATCGCATTCATCTTCTACCCATGCAAAAACTTCATCGATAGCTTCACGAGTTACTTCACCTTTTAATTCCAACTCCCATCCAAGAAAACTTTCTTCAGGATCAAGACTATTATATTCTGGCAGTGCTAATGGATTCATTGTAATTTCAAGCTCACCCAGAGTTTCAATTTCACGGAGAATTCGTACTGGATCATTACCTGTTTTAAACAGATTTATATGAGGATGAAAACTAATGTGCCAACCTTGTGCTCCCGCAGAAATATCTTTTGAGGATGCATCCCCTTGTTGACTAGTGGAAGATGTTGTTTCAGATGAACCAAGTAATTCTTCTAATTGATCATGAGTGACTCTAATACGTTCACTGTCTAATTCAGAATTTTCACGTAATGCTGTCAGCATTTCACGTAAAACATCAACAGTTGTCAGCAATAAATTGACCGCTTCTTCTGTTACCTGACGTTTGCCATCACGCATTTCATCTAATAAGGTTTCCATGACATGAGTAAAATCGGCAACTGCATTAAGGCCAAAAGTACCACTGCCCCCTTTTATTGAATGAGCAGCACGAAAAATGGTATTTATAGTTTCGTTGTCTGCTTGACCAACATCAAGGGCAAGCAATTCAGTTTCCATTACCTCCAGACCTTCAAAACTTTCTTCGTAAAAGGTTTCGAGGAATTGACTCATATCAATAGACATTTTTTTACCCTGCTTTTTAACCCAGAACTTTATTAATAGTTGCTAACAATTGTTCTGGATTGAACGGCTTAACAATCCACCCTGTTGCACCTGCAGCTTTACCTTCTTGTTTTTTCTCACCTGTACTTTCTGTTGTTAACATCAACATGGGGATAAATTTAAATGCAGGTATCGCTCTTAATTCTTTTATAAGCGTTATGCCATCCATATTTGGCATATTTACATCAGAAACAACTAAATCCAATTTAGCCCCTTTTGCTTTTGCTAATGCGTCAACACCATCTACAGCTTCAATAACTTCATGGCCTGCACCTTTTAATGTAAAAGCCACCATTTGTCTCATTGATGCAGAATCATCTACTGCTAATATCTTCGCCATTTAAATATTCTCCAAATGCATTTTTATCTTTAAATTTCAAAGTCTTTGTTAATTTTTAAGAGTATTAACGAACTTTAAATTACATATAATTCATAATTCATACATCGTCCAAACATTAAAAACCTTTAGCATTTAGTTAATAAATATTAAAAAAACCCTTATTTATCACCTACTTAATTTAAGCATAAATATCAAGCAAACTATCACTTACAGTTTTTCTGATTACGGCAACAGGTTCATCTGAAAAATCTGAGTCCTCAATTTTACTTGTTACTACACCGTTCCCTTCTTCTGCTGAATTTTGTTGTTGCGCAAATGATTCCTGCCCGACATTAACATCCCCAAGTAACAAACCACTCTCTTCAAACATTTCCCTTAGCTTAGGAATGGCTGTTTCAAGTGCTTCTCGAACCTGAGCATGGGCACTGGTTATATTTACGGTGGCAACATCATTTGTGATTCTAATTTTTATATCTAACGCACCCAGTTCAGGTGGGTCTAATCTGATTTCTGCTGTTTGCAGATTTTGTCCAACCATCATTTGCAAACGTGAACCCAAGTTTGTTTCCCATGCATTTTGCCCCAGGTTAAGTGGTGCCATTAGAGTTTGCGTAGCCGCAGCCTGTGTTGCCGTGCCAAGCCCAGTTGCGGCTAAACTTTGCGATAACATTGAGTTTATTCCCTGCACTGGTGGTAATTGTTCGCTCAGATTTAATAATAGGGTTTCATTAGTATCTGGAGAAAATTGCGCAGCCGCGAGTTGCATACTAATGTTATGGGCTTTAGTAGTAGCTGGAGTAAATTGCGCAGCCGCGAGTTTCATACTAATGTTATCCATCGCAAAACCTGCGGGGAGAGTAGCTGCCACATCTTTATTTTGCATCGACAGAGTATTAAAATAATTCTGGGTTAATAATCTGGGGTCGATTGCCTGTTTACCTTTGCTATCTAATAAATTGATACTTTGTAATTGTGGCGAAGTAGAGTTCGTAATGGCATTTTCCACTGGCTGCAATAGCATTAATGCTTGCCACATAGCACTTTGCTCTTCTGCCGGCAAAGAGTTGCCATCGACAAGATATTCTTTCGGCAATAATTCGTTTAATGATTTAGAAGAATTTTCATTTAGATGCTGTTCTGCTGTATCCGTTTCTGATGCCGCACTAGCAAGTACAGCGGTGAAGCCACCTGAATCATCGTTAGATGCCGGGTTATCAGAAGATTCCAAGGATGAAAGTTTTGATTGTTGAATACCAGCACTGGCTGATGGTGTAGTTTGTATTGAATGGCTCATAGCGTCCTCGCATATTAAATCTATCCAACAAAGGAAATTGCAAGGTGTGTGCCAAACTCAAAAAGGGGCGCTCCGAGTCTGAGCTATATTACGTAGTTTGTTTATTTTTATGCCAAAACTGGTTGGTAACAAGCTCATCATTACGACGTTGTTCCTGTCGATTTGAAACTTGTTGTTCCTGTTTTTCATACCGATTAATAACTTTTTTTAATACTTGTGTTTTTTGTCTTTCAACAGTCCACTCTGCACGACTTGAATCACATGCTTCTGAAACACGAACAATATGTTCTTTTTGTTGCTTTATTGCGATTTCAAGTTGCAATATAAAACCTTGATAACTTTGAACCTGTATAATGCTCATTCCGTTTGCTGCTTGTTCATTAAAACGTGCTTGATAGTCTTGATAATATTTCATTAATTCTGATAATTTTTCATGATGCTCGGATAATTCACGTTGAATTTTTCCTAACGTTTGTGCCGCCACATCTTCACTTTGTTGCGCAAGATTATGGATGGGTTTGAAGCGTTGTGAACGTTTTAGAGTCATAATATTTTATCTTTTAAATATTCATTAATATGAACAGCATTTTAAAAACTAGCGATTAAAGACGTATCTTTAATCTCTTCTTTTCCTGCTCCAATATGTTGCAAAACACTTGCCAACTGACCAATGCTATCTTCCCAGCTCACGGCTTCTTGTCTGTCTTGTTGTAAAAATTCTTGTTGACTACTATGCAAACGAATCGATTCATCAATTTCAGGATTTGAACCTTCAGCGTAAGCACCAACATTAATTAAATCTTTATTTTGTTGATAAATAGAATATACCTTACGAAATTTCTGCGCATCCAATAAATGATCTTCTGAGACAACGGCATTCATAGCGCGACTGATTGATGCTTCAACATCGATTGCCGGATAGTGGCCGCTTTCTGCCAGTTCACGTGATAAAACAATGTGTCCATCCAAAATAGCTCGCGCACTGTCAGCAATAGGATCCTGTTGATCATCACCTTCTGTTAATACCGTATAAAAAGCGGTAATCGAACCGCCACCTTCTTGTCCATTACCTGCACGTTCTACCAACTGCGGGAGTTGTGCAAAAACAGAAGGTGGATAACCTTTAGTTGCCGGTGGTTCGCCAATGGCTAAAGCAATTTCACGTTGTGCCTGGGCAAAACGTGTTAATGAATCCATCAGTAATAAAACATCTTTTCCTTCATCACGAAAATGTTCAGCAATACTCGTTGCCTGGTAAGCACCATGCATCCGCATAACGGGAGGTTGATCTGCCGGTACTGCAACCACAACAGCACGTCGCATACCTTCATCACCTAAAATATCTTCAATGAATTCTTTTACTTCCCGTCCACGTTCACCAATAAGTCCGACCACAATAACATCCGCTGATGTAAATTTTGTCATCATGCCGAGCAGCATACTTTTACCAACACCACTGCCTGCAAATAAGCCCATACGTTGGCCACGTCCCACGGTAAATAAACTATTTATTGCCCGCACACCAACATCCAGTGGTGTATTAATCGGTTGACGGTTTAATGGATTTACAGGTTCTCCGGTTAAGGCGCGACGTTCACTCGTGACCAAAGGGCCTTTACCGTCGATTGGTACACCACGACCATCAAGTACCCGACCTAATAATGCGTCACCTACATGAGCTTCATAAATCTGATGAGTTGGAATAACAGTAGCATCCGGATGTATACCTCGAATATTTCCGGTCGGCATAAGAAAAAGTTTTTCTCCCGAGAAGCCGACCACTTCAGCTTCAACAGGTTTACTACTTTGGCTTTTCACTAAACAACGAGAACCAATAACTGCCTGACAACCAACGGCTTCAAGAGTTAAACCTACCAT
This sequence comes from uncultured Thioalkalispiraceae bacterium, assembly GCA_964605385.1. Lineage (GTDB taxonomy): Bacteria > Pseudomonadota > Gammaproteobacteria > UBA6429 > Thiohalophilaceae > JAGLTQ01. The sequence continues at coordinate 29,745 of CAZSCK010000010.1, read as the reverse complement.
TCGATTTAAGCGACCTTCAACCACAACAGGTTGAACTAAATCAATTCGAGATTGAATTAAAGCAAGTTGCTCTTTCCAGTTAATATTATGAGTTTTATACAGAGCTGAATAATCTATATTATTTTCAGGCTTTATTTCACTATGGCTCATCAAACTCTCGCTCGCCACCTAATAATGTACTAATCACCCGGTTTAAACGTGCTTCAACGGTTGCATCAACACGTGAGTTTTCACTTGATATTTTACAACCACCGCACGTGATCATTGGGTCTTCAACAATTTTCCAGCGTAACTCGTCAGACTCATCTTCCTGGCCTAATGAAAAAGCATTGCGAATGAGCTCTGCATCATCTGGATGAATGTTTAAAGTAATTTTTCGAGTACTGGCAGGCAATGCATTCATTGCTTCACGTACAATGCCCACTATTTCACCTTGTTCAGTATGTAGTTCACGTCGAATGATTTGTTTAGCGACACTCATAGAAAGTTGAGAAAGTTGCTCTACAACCTCATCATCAATATTTTTTAATGGATTGCTTAATAATTCTATAATAGAACGGAGTGACGCCGCATTCTCTTCCAGTTCATGTTTTTTTTGTTCGTAGCCTTCTTTTTGACCGAGAGCAAAACCTTCGTTATATGCTTGTTTTTGAATATTTACTAATTCTTTTGCTGTAGCAGGTGGAGCAAGAGGATCATGAACCAGTGGGAGTTCCCAACGCTCGTATGCTGTTAAATCATCTGATATTACTGTTTTAGATGTAGTCATCACCACCACTGCCACCTAAGTTAATTTCACCCGTTTCAGCCATACGTCTGGCAATAGTTAATATTTCTTTTTGTGCTGCTTCTACTTCACTAACTTTGACTGGGCCTTTAGTTTCAAGATCATCACGTAACATTTCTGCCGCACGTTTTGACATATTTGTAAGGATTTTCTCTTTAACTGATTCATCCGCACCTTTTAATGCAACAATTAAATTTTCGGATGAAACTTCCCTTAACAGAGATTGAATACCACGATCATCTACGTCTATTAAGTTATCAAAGACAAACATTAAATCCTGAATCTGATCACCAATTTCTTCATCTTGCTGTTTAATGCTTTCCATTAACGCCGCTTCAACCGAAGAGTCCATGAAATTAAGTAAGTTTGCTGCAGTTTTTAATCCACCCACACCGGATGATTTAATTGAATCAGTATTTCCTGCAAACTGTTTTTCCAGCATTTCGTCCAACTCATACAGCGCACTTGGTTGAATGCCATCTAAAGTGGCAACTCGGAGTAAAACATCAGTACGCATATTTTCAGGCAATGACGCTAATACGGCAGCAGCCTGATCGCTTTCTAAATAAGAAAGGATAATTGAAATAATTTGAGGATGTTCAAGACGAATAATTTCAGCAATTGCACGAGGCTCCATCCACTTTAAGGTTTCCAGGCCTTTAGCATTATGCCCCATCAAGATTCGGTCAATAATATTACCAGCCTTGTCTTCACCTAATGCTGAGACTAAAACACTGCGCAGGTAATCTTCATTACCTACACCTAGTTCAGTTAATTCTCCCACTTCATCATTAAAATCAGTTAATACACTATCAAGCGTATCTTTATTTACTTTTCCCATGGCTGCCATGGCTTCGCCAATTTTTTGAACGTCTTTTGGCCCCATTAATTTCAATACTTCTGCAGCTTCTTGATCACCCAAACTGCGTAATAAAATAGCTGCTTTCTCCAAGCCACTACATGATATTTTATTTTCTTCTTCCATTACTATTTATTCATCCAGTTATCAACGACCTGTAGAACAAGTTTAGGCTCCTGGGCTGCAAGTGTCTGTGCAAGTTGTAAATTTTCTTCATAGCTTGCATTTTGTGCTATTCGTTTTTGTTCTTCACCACTTAAGCTTAGCTGATCTTCATCAAGTTCTTCACCCGTTTCAGAAATTCGTTTAATGACAGGAGGCGCTACCGCTAAATTTTTCATTGCCGGTTTTAATACACCAAAGATAACAAACAATACAGCTAAAGCACCCAGCACTTGTTTAACTATGTCCCATACCCATGCTTGTTCATATATAGGTTCTTCAGGCAAAGCTTCAAACTCAATTTTTGTGAACGGTACATTTATAACGCTAACAGAATCACCACGCAAAGTATTAAAGCCAACAGTTTCTCTTACCAAAGTGGTTAAACGAGCTAATTCTTGTTGTGTATAAGGAATACTTTTTGCCACAGTTTGCGCTGCTGCTTGAGGATCAGCATTCGGTTCTACAACGGCAGCAGTGACAACTTGTTTATTATCTAAAACAACCGCAATGGATAATCGTTTAACAGAACCCGCTCGATTACGCGTATGACTAATTGTTTTATCTAACTCATAGTTTTTTGTACTACGTCGACTTGTTCTGCTTGAACCTTGTTTTGCTGTTGTACCTGTTTGTTGATTAGCTTGCTGAGGCGCCGTTGCATTTGCGGGTGGCTGATTACTTAACGCACCAGGAATACCACCCTGACTAGAACCTTGAGATTCTTCTTCACTTTTTTGTTCGCTTCTTACTGCGGATAAATCCGGATTAAAGGTTTCCTGAGTGGATTCTGTTTGAGTAAAATCAACCTCAGCTGTTACTTGTGCACGCACATTACCAAAACCCACAATTGGACTTAACATGCGTTCAATTCGGGCAACAAATGTTTTTTCAATATTACGCGTGTAATCAAGCTGAGACGTTGTTAAGCCCATCATATCAGCCGATTCTGCGTTGGATAATAATTTACCTTTATCATCCACGATAGTAACCTGACTTGTTTTCAAACTGGATATACTTGAAGCCACGAGGTTAGTAATTGCAGATATTTGATTTTTTTCTATACTATGTCCCGGTATCATACTAATAAAGACAGAAGCCGATGCTTCTTGTTTATTACGAATGAAAGCAGATTCTTTAGGTAATGCTAAATGAACTCGTGCAGACTGAATTGAACGCATTGAAGTAATCGTACGTGCTAACTCACCTTCTATTGCACGTTTATAGCGGGCTTTTTGTAAAAATGAACTGGTACCAAAACCCTGATCTTTTTCAATCATTTCAAAACCATGGCCAGAACCAAGACTAAGGTTTTCTGATGCTAACTTTAATTTTGCCTCATTAACTTTTGTTGAGTCCACCATAATTGAACCGGTGCTGGTATCAACATTATAACGAATATTATTTCTCTCCAGTACACTAATAACATCATTCAGCGTTTGTCCTGATAACTGCCCGGGCAATCGCGTGTAATTGGGGGTTTGCATCCATAGTACAACCGCAACACCTAAAGCAATACTTGCGGCTAAACCGATTAATAATCCCAACTGCCGTAAAATGGGTAATGCTGTCATTCCCTGAAAAGGAGCACTTACATTTTCGGCTTTTACTAAATCCATATTATTCTCACGAAATTTTTATTAAAATATTTTTAAAATGAATTAATTTTATTAAACTTGCATATTCATAATATCTTGATAAGCACTGACTAATTTATTTCTTACTTGCAGCATAGCTTGAAATGACACGCTTGATTTTTGCATTGCTACCATCACTTCTGATACCTGTACGTTTGGGTCACCCATTTGAAAAGCATTCTTTAGACTTTTAGATTCAATTTGTGTTTCATTAACTTTATCAACCGACTGTTTTAGAATATCAGAAAAGTCAGACTGTCCAGCCGTACTACTTGTTGCTGTCGTTTGACCTTGTGCCTGAGCAGCCATGGCCCTCATTTGTGTCAATAAGGTATCGGCATTAATAGTATTGTTCATTTTCACACCCTTTTCTATGAATGAGTACACGATATTTTATTCGTGATTTTCTACCCAAAGCGCCATTCTTTTGTCAATTCAGTCGCTATTTATACTGTTTGCAAGTTCCAGGCCAGAGGGACTTTAGTTAAATTAGCCAACAGATGTATGCTGCCCGGAAGAATCCGGTACAGTTATACCTGCATCACGCATACGCGCTAATTTATAACGTAATGTACGTTCACTTATGCCAAGTTTTTCAGCGGTCATTTTTCGGCTACCTTTTGCATTTTTAATTGCGCCCAGAATCAAATTCCATTCGCGCTGTTTTAGATCGCCAGTTAATGATTCAGTATTATTATCAGTTTCAACTTCTGCAACGACAATTTTATCGGTTACAACACTTAGTGCGGGCTTTGCTCTTCTTGCTGCTTCAAAATGAATATCATCCTCTAAAATCATATCTCCAGATTGTAGAATTAACGCTCGTTGTACGACGTTATCCAGCTCACGCACATTACCTGGCCATGAATACTCGACTAATTTTTGTGCGGCTTCTTTTTTCAACACCGGGATTGCACGATGTGCAGCTAATGCGTGTTTTTCTAATAATTTTTTTGTCAAAGGAATAATATCATCCGGACGTTCACATAAAGGTAACAAATGTAATGGGAAAACATTTAAACGATAATAAAGATCTTCTCTAAACTTGCCGTCAGCAACCACTTCTTGCATATCTCGATTTGATGTTGCTAATACCCGAACATCAAGTTCTATAATTTTACTTCCGCCTAAGCGTTCAACTTCTTTTTCCTGCAATACTCGCAACAACTTGGCCTGCAAGCCAACATCCATTTCTGAAATTTCATCTAATAAAATGGTACCGCCCTGTGCTAATTCAAATTTACCCGGGCTTGCTTTGTAGGCACCGGTATAAGCGCCTTTTTCGTAACCAAACAAGGTGGCTTCCAACATGTTCTCAGGTATCGCCGCGCAGTTAATCGCAATAAAAGGTTGCTCTGCACGTGATGAATTTTTATGAATAAAGCGAGCCAACACTTCTTTACCTGTACCACTTTCACCTGTAATCATAATAGTGGCATCGCTATCGGCAACACGTTTTGCAATAGTTGCTAATTCACTTGATGCACTATCAACCGTTATCATATCAGTATCATTAGCTGATTCACCCACATATCGGCTAACCATGTTTATCAATACTTCTGCTTCAAAGGGTTTAACCATGTAATCAACTGCACCATCGCGCATAGCATCAACCGCTTGTTCTATCGTGCCATAAGCTGTCATTAACATAACTGGAATATCGGGATAAAGTGTTTTCACTCGTTTCAGTAACACGTCACCGCTCATTTGCGGCATATTAATATCACTGACAATTAAGTTTACGTTGTTTGATTCAAGCTCGGTTAAAGCCATGCGACCATGCTCTGCCATAATGACGTTATAACCCGATGTTACTAAAGTATCTTGTAATGCTTCAGCTAGCGCTTGATCATCTTCAACGACTAATATTGTTGAACCTTTCATAAACTTATCCTCTTTACTTTAAGCTATTTTCTGATGCGTAAACTCTGTTGTATCCACATCAGTATCTTGTTGATTACAGGCATTGCCCTCAAGTGGCAACGTGACTTTGAAAGTACAACCTTTGTTTGCACTTGATTTAAGTTCTACGTCTCCACCATGTGCCTTGGCCACAGCTTTAACCACCGCCAAACCCAGTCCGGTGCCCTGAGTACGAGTTGTATAAAATGGATCGAAAATTTGTTCTTGCAACTCAGCAGGAATACCCGGCCCGTTATCTTTTAACTCTATACAAACATCATTATTGATTTTTGTAATCTCAACTTCTATTTTTCCTGTTTCAGCCTTACCACTTTCTTTTAGTGCTTGCATGGCATTCATTGCCAGGTTGGTTAAGGCACTTAATAACATTTGACGATTACCATGGATGACTAAATCTCTTTTAGTATTTACCGAGATAAAACGTGTTTCGGTTAATTCCAATTGCGGCTCTAAACCTTGATAAAGTCCATCGATTAAGTCTTGAGATGTAAAAAATTCTTCTCCTACTTTTCCTTCTCGTGAGTACATCAACATGTCTTCAATAAGCTGTTCCAGGTGACGCAAACGTGAAGTCATTTTATCTGTTAAAACAAATCGATCTTTATCAGATAAAACCTGGCGTTTAAGATTTGAAACATAAAGTAAAGCAGATGAAAGTGGGGTACGAATTTGATGTGCCAGCGAAGCGGCCATTTTACCCATAGCGGCTAAACGTTGCTGTTGTCCCATTCGATCTTGCAGGTAACGAATTTCTGTAACATCGGTAATCAATAATATTTGTCCAGGCTCTGAACCTAATGGGCAAGTTGAAATATTCACTTTACGACCATCAACCAATGATATGTCATGGCCATCGTCACTACGTGGTGCAAAAGAACGTTGAATAATGTCTGACCAGGGTAAACCAAGTAAAGGTTGCCCTAATAATAATTCTGCTGCAGGGTTATGTTCCTGTACTTTACCTTCGGCATCGATAACAACCACTCCTCCGGGTAATGCATGAAGTAAAGCAGCTAAACGACTGGCAACACGTTCCTTTTCAGTTAATTCTTTTATACGTTCATCTTGTTCTGTTTCTAATGCAGTTGTCAGGCCTGCCACACGAACTTCTAACTGTTGATAAGATTCTGTGAGTTGAGCTGAGAGTTGATTAAAAGCACCAAAAGCATCTTGCAATTCTTGAGCTTGCAGAGGGAATGACGCAGTATCTGACTGCTCTTGATAAACGGGCTGCTGTATCGGCTTCATGATAAATACTCATTTCTGTAAAAGCTAAAAGGCTACAAATACATAGAGCAAGAACTACGCCAAAAACATAAAATCTTTATTATCAATAGGTTGCGTTCAATCTTATATTGATAAGTCAATTTCCCGACGCTATAGCAGAACAGATTATGGCGGTATTTGATTTAAGTAAGATGGCTTACAGAAGTTTTGACATAGATATCGGAATCACTTTAATTTCCGGATGGAAAGAAATAAGTGAGGAATCTAAAAGTCGCGCTCTTGATTTTGACTTTTAGAGAATATTACTCAAGATGCATTAGCAGTAACACGCTGTAAACCATACTTGCGCATTTTTTCTACTAGTGTTGTTCGACGCATATTTAAGCGTTGTGCCGCATGAGCAACAACACCATTGGCGTCATCTAATGCTTGTTTAATCAAGTTAGATTCCAGATTTAATAAATGTGCTTTAAGATCAATACCTTCCGCAGGTAAAACATCCTGACTTGTTACCTGATTAACAATATGCGAAACAACTCGCTGCTCTGTTTCTGGATTTTCAGCACTTGATTCTGATGTAGCCGTTGCAGAAAAATCAAAACCCTGACGGTACTTTTCAGGCAGATCCTGAACATCAACCACGCCATTAGGAAACATAATTAATAAACGTTCAACTAAATTTGAAAGCTCCCGAACATTACCCGGCCATTCATATTGTTGTAAAGCAGAAATTGCAGCAGCTGTTAACCGAACCGAACCACGTTTATTATTTTCCATGCGTACGATAAGTTCTTCTAACAACAAAGGGATATCTTCAGCACGCTGTGACAATGATGGCATTTCAATCGGAAAAACATTTAAACGATAAAACAAATCTTCTCTGAAACGACCTTCAGTAATTTCTTCTTCCAGGTTTCGATGAGTAGCAGCAATAATACGCACATCTGCTTTTATACTTTTATTGCCACCAACACGTTCAAATACACGCTCTTGAATAACTCGCAATAACTTTACTTGCATAGCAAGTGGCATATCACCAATTTCATCTAAAAATAAGGTACCGCCGTTTGCCAGTTCAAAACGTCCTTGCCGGGTACTAATTGCACCCGTAAATGCACCCTTCTCATGACCGAACAATTCGCTTTCAAGTAACTCAGGTGGAATGGCTCCACAATTTATTGGAACAAACGGTTTGTCTTTACGATCAGAATGATAATGCAGGTTACGTGCTACAACTTCTTTACCTGTTCCTGAATCTCCAAGAATAAGCACATTCGCTTCAGTATTGGCTACTTGTTCAATAAGTTGTCGTACCCTGGCAACCGATTGACTAATGCCGACCAGGCTACGAAATAAAATAGATGAACTGGACTCATCTGAGCTCAATTCAAGGTAAAACATTTTAATATTTTGTAATGTAATTCGTAATTTTTTAAAGGTGGGTGGAGAATCAATGCTATCGGTAATTAATGATTCAATTGATGGTGAAAGTGGTTTGTCCGAAAAGACAATAACAGGTATACGTTTTTCATATTTTTGATGAATCGCTTCTAACTGATCAAGCATTTCATTTTCATCGTCCATCATGTCAACAACAATAAAATAAGGTTCTTCTTTTAAGGGATTTTCTTCAATAGAATTGCTGAAAGTTAATGAGCCGTATTCGATAAAATCAAAAATAGCTTTTAGTTTAATACGTGAATCCAAATCAGGTTCTATAACTAAAATACTTTTATCTTTAACAACTTCCAGAACCATAAGCATAAACCCCTGATATACGATATAGATTTCATAAACAACTTTAGAATCAAGATATTAGATAGCAAATTGAAGGATGTCAAAATATTGGCAGTAAAAACAGGCTTGCTTTAGCAGAGTTTACCAATATGTAACAATTGGAGAAGGAAATCACAACGGCAGATTAAAATACGCACAAAAAAAGACGGAAATATAAAAATACTGTAATAAAATTAAATCCTGAATTTTATCTAAAACAGCTAGATTTTAAGATAAGCATTCACCGCTCGTTTACCTTTACCTAACTCATTAAGTTGAGTCGACATTTGTTGTAACTCAGTCTCGCCCTTTATAATTACCTCAGCATCAAGTTGCATAACTTCGTGTAATATAGATGTCATTGAGGGCAAAGCTTCTTTGATATCAGGATGGGAAAATAATTCCTCCATCGCCATATGGCGTTCTGTTTCTAATTTTCGAGCAGACAGCCACTCTTGCCGTTTTGCTAACTCAGAAATTTTCTGGCTTAGCCTTAAAACGACCTTGGCATAATGTTTAGGCTGCAAATAGCATACATTTGTCTTCATAGCTAAATATTACAAACTTTTATGTTGAGCTGTTGTTGAACCCTTTTGCCCTAAGCCATGCTCAGAAAGCTCATTAGGAACTTGTTCCCAGGCATTTTTTACTGAACTCATTAACGAGGATACTTCATCCAGAATATCGGGGTTGTTTTCAACGTTAGCACGAGCAAGTCTGCGCGTCATATAGTCATAAAGGTCATCAAGATTTTGGGCGATTTCACCACCGCTCTTTAAATCAAGGCTTGCGCGTAACCCTTCAACAATCGAGATAGCCCAACTAATATGTCCACCTTTTTCTGAAATATTGCCTCTTTCCATATAACCTTTAGCAAAAGCAATTTTTTCTAACGCGCCTGTCATCAACATTTCAATAAGACGATGAGGACTTGCCGCTTCAACACTAGAGGAAACACCTACTCTATTGTACTGCTGTACAGCTTTATGCATTTTTGCCATGTTCATAAGTTAACTCCTATACTCTTTTATGTTCTGTTATCTTTTATTACTTCTCTTTGTCTGCATTAATTCTTTCTTGCACCAGGAAGTGTAGAAAGTTTCTCTGCTAAAAAACTACTTGTTGCTCGCATCTTACCTAACATAGCGTCCAGATTTGAGAATTGCTTTAGGTATCTTTGCTCAGAAACTTCAAGTTTTCTCACTAAATCTCCACGTTGTTTATCAATACTCTTTATTTTCGAGTTATAGCCATCTATTCGCGCATCAAGTAAGCCTTTACTCGCTAAAAAACTATTGGTTAACTCATCTAAAATAGAGGCAATACCATTTGTTACCGTAAGTTCACCACGCGCCCCTGTTTTTTTTCCGCTAACATCGAGTACCACACCACTTAAGACACCTTCTAACTTTAACTTAGTGCCTTCTCCAACAATATCATAACCATTCACATTACCTTTCAGGTCGAGGCCCTTCGCCCCCTCACCTGTAAATAACCCAGTAAGCAACGATAAGTTTTGACTTATTGATTTCACGTCAACATCTGATACCAGGCCAACACTGTTTGAGGTTATTTTTAATGTATTATTAATGTAATTTACACTGACCGATTTAGACTTGCTTTTTAAACTCACGTCCTGATTAATAACACGTTCTAACTCTGCAGAAAACTCTTTACCTGAAGCATAACTTCGAGGTAAAAGTTTTATTTCTCCTGATGTAACATCATCAATAATCAATGTTATTTTTTCGGGGACATTCAATATATTATCCGGGTAATTAATTAATCGCTGTCCCGTAAATGAACCACTTGTAGGGGTTTGATTAATAGTAATGTCAAACACACCATCCGTTACCGGAATTTTTTCACTGGTAACAATAATTTTTGCATCTGATGTTGATACTGCAGCAGCAAACAAATGTGCTATTTCACCAGCATGTTTTTCAATCGCCGTATCAAGCTTAAAATCATCCAGACTCAAAGTTCCATCCAGAGAGCTATTAATACCTATACTTGAAAGTGCGGTTAAATTTTCATTGATGCCATTAAATGATGTTAATAAACGTCGTCTAATTTGCTCAGTAATACCCCGTATTGCAGAGTCTCCCGAGAGTGGTCCAGCCTGGCCTGATTCTGCATCAAACCCTGTTAAAGTAGAAACAGTTGTCATTAACTCGTTATAACTGCTTACAAAAGACTGTATTGATTGCTTGATACCTGCTGTTTCTTTTTCAACTTTAAAAGATTCAATACCTTCTTCGGTTAATTTATTAAGATTTAAAGTGATTCCCGGGATATTATTTTTAATTTCATTTTGTCCACTTGAAATATTAATGCCATCAATACTGAATAAAGCATTTTTTGCAGCCGATGCTTCTTCAAGATTTTTTCCACTTACAGTTCCACCTTCAGGACCTGTTGTTGCTGGGTCATAAGCGAGTACTGATAAACCAAAAAGATCTTTATTATTAACATCATCGTCTGAAACAGAAATACGTAAACTATTTTCTACCCCCGGTTTTTCTGAATTTAAAATAAGTCGAAAACCTGTACCATCATTAATAATACTGACACGTACTCCAGCATTAGCCTGGTTAATAGTTTGCTGGATACCAAGCAAAGAATTATTTTCTTCGTCTATCTCAATATGCTGAGTCGGTACTTTGTTATTAACATCAAAGGAATTCGTTGTGTTGTTTATTTTTCCAAACTCGATATTAATTGTACCTGTGCCAATGACATCAAATTCGGATTCAAATGCTTGTGATTTTAATTTTTGAGATTGCGCCAATTGAGATATTTCAATATCATATGAACCTGTTACAGCATGTTCATTTGCGCTAACGGTGAATTTTTCTTCATTGGATGATGTTGCATTAATTGATTTAAATGCATTTTCTTTGCGTAACGGTGCTAATGAAGCCTGAAAATCAAGTAAAGCACCTTTGAATGTGCCAATGGCAGTTAAACCTTCTTGTATATTTACTTCTTTCCGATCTAATCGTGATGATACTGGACCACCTTCTGCTGCAACAAGCTGATCAACAAGGTTACGAACATCGAGTCCTGAACCTGAATTTGTTGCGTTAATCGTAGGCATTATTTACCTCTTTCTCCATATTTTCGTAATTTAACCATTACGCTAATTAAATAAGAAACCGGCTATGTTGCCATAACCGGCCTTTATTATTGAAGAATGCAAGTTCAATACCAATTTATGCCTTCAATTCAATTAGAAATCCTTTGGGTTGATCCGTTTCCAAACTTTCTATTAAGTGGCGGGAAATTGCCAACATCTCTTCCGATGGTATCTGGCGTATTACTTCCTCACTTATTGAATCGATTACTCTCACCACAACACGACCAGTTGCATCATCGACGCTAAAATCAACATCGCGCTGTGTATTTTGAATATAAGCATTTAGCTGGCTGACTACTTTCTCCAGGGCTTCCTGGGAGAGCTCCATTTCAACTTCCTGAGTCTCTACCTCAGCAACTTCCACGGCAATGGTTTGCCGTTGTTCGGCCACCTTTTCCGTGGAGTTGCTGGAGCGAGTTTCAACTGCTCTCCCCAGCATAGCCACATTGGTAATAGACTGAGTCGCCATAATGTCACCTCGTTCCGGTTATTAAAGAAAGACTTTTAAAAGTCATCTTCAACTACGTTAAACTTACTGAAGTAAAGTCAGTACGTTTTGAGGAGCGACATTAGCTTGCGCTAACATGGCAGTACCAGCCTGCTGCAGAATTTGATTACGTGTTAATTCTGCTGTTTCTTTCGCGAAATCTGCATCACGAATACGTGAACGTGCAGCGCTGAGGTTTTCAGAGTTAGTCGCCAGATTCGCTATGGTTGAACCAAAACGACTTTGAATCGCACCAAATTTCGCCCGTTGATTATTTACCGTGTTCAAGGCAGCATCCACTGTAGCCAGAGCAAGGTTTGCACCTTCTACCGAGCTCACATCCAGATTATTAACTGAATTTAACACTGATGCTTCTGTTGCATTCGTTACAGTTTCTCCAGCATCACCTACAACACTGAATGATTTATCAGAATCAAACGTTACCTGACCTGTTACAACGATACCTGATAACTCAGCACCTTCACCTGCTTCAGCTGTTTGCGCACCTGAACGAACAGCAGTTCCACCAACCATTAATTGACCGGCATTAGTATTACTTGCAGTCTCAGCAATGTTAATGTTATTACCCGTTGAGTTACGTAAAACAATACCCTCACCATCATCACTGATACGTGCTGTTACACCTGTTTTTGATGAAACATCATTAAATGCAGTTACTGCACCAGCAAGACCATCATTACCATTTGTACCACTGATAGTGAAAGCCACTTTTGTTGCTTCAGCATTATCAGATGTTAGATTTATAACATAAGCACCAGCGGTATCAAACGTTGCCATTTGTTCAGTTAAAGCAAATGCAGTTACACCCGTGTTATTAGCCTTAGTTGTTACTGCTTCAGCAACATCACGTGCGCTGCTACCTGTCGCAACACTGACTGTTTCAGCGCCCAAAGAACCCGTAACGGTTAAACTTTCACCATTGATGCGAGCTTCTGAACCTGCGGAACCACCTGCTCCTTCAATACGATAGTTACCAAAGTTATTGGCTCGGAAGTTTGCTGTGGTTGTCTGAATAGTTTGATTTGCATTGGCACCAACCTGGAAAACAGCTGTTCCAAATGTACCGTCCAACAATTTTTTTCCATTAAATTCTGTTGATGATGCAATCCGATCTAACTCTGAAACTAACTGACTAACTTCAGATTGTAACGCTTGTCGATCCGATGCTGAGTTAGTTGCATTCGCAGACTGTACAGCAAGCTCACGAATACGTTGCAGGATATTACCTGATTCAGCTAACGCACCTTCAGCTGTTTGCGATAAAGAAATACCATCATTGGCATTTCGTATTGCTTGATCTAAACCTCGAATCTGTGAAGTAAAACGTTCTGAAATGGCTAAACCCGCAGCGTCATCCTTGGCACTATTAATACGTAGACCAGACGACAAACGTTGCAATGACGTTTGCAATGCTTCTTGAGAACTGTTCAAGTTACGCTGTGAATTCAGCGACATGATATTTGTGTTAATGACTTGAGGCATGACGCACTCTCCTTAACTATTTACCCTATGAACTATTTAAACTAGCGCAAAGGATATTTATCTTTTAGCGGATATACATTTCAATCAATATATTTACCGCTCCCAACAACATTGGCGTCCGGCTATTTTTTTTCTTTAGGGTAATAGTGAGAATAACGTATATTTTCACACACCCTAACCCATTGTTTTTATTGGTGAAAATATAAATAGTAATAACATAGGGGAATTAATATAAATAAATTAGGAGAATGGAGGAAATTTTAAGATTTTGTTGTTAACAAGTAGCTTTGAGGGAGCATCTTACCGCAATGTCGGGCTAAAGCTACCTCTCCTGCTCACGCCCATTACCTACAAAAACATGTCTTTAAATGTAGGTCAGGCTCATAGAGCCCCACATCAAATTAATATATTGGATGGTATCAGCCCGGCGCTATGCTAAGAAAAGGAACGGAATGTAATTTCACACCCCATATGCTCAAATATATTTTAAAGGAAGTTAAATAAAGAAATATCCTGAACCCGGGTAAAGGCTTTTTGAGATGCTTCCAGCCCTGTTAGTTCAAGATTTAACCGACTCACTGCTTCTGCAAAATCCAGGTCTTCAACATTAGAAAGGATTTCACGTATCTGTAAACGATAGGCACTGTTAATGGTTTCCTGGCTATCAAGTGCATTTAAACGTGCACCAATATTTCCACGCATCTCAAGTACATTATTGAGTGTCTGGCTTAAATCGGTAAGCGAACGATTCATCGCATTATGAAAACTGATATTATCATTTGCTCCAGGATTTTTTGATTGTAAAGCACGTATCAAATTTTCCAGTGTAGTAAAAATGTCCTGATTTTGACTTGGGCGTACAATAAAATAATCTCCATCATCAGGCTGTCCTTTAATGGCAGTATGTACGCCATTAAATACAATGGCTTTATTTGACTGAAAGGGAATGCCTTTTGATAAAACCGCACCTTTAGAATCAATAACACTGTAAGTTAAAGGAACCTTACCTCCCTCTTCAGCATCCGCGAATTCAGGAAATTTTTTATCAAAAATAATAGCGTAAGTATCCGCAATGTAATCACCCGAAGCTCTTCCGGGATCGATAATTCCGGTACCGGTATTTTCAAGAGCATCTAGAGTACTATAAACACCATTACCATTTTTAATTTCGAGAAACACTTCCGAGCCAGGATCATCAACTGCAATGCGGCGACTACGGCTAATTTGTATTTCCCGCTGGCTTTCATCACCGTTGTATTCAAAACCACCCGCCTCATTACGCGAAAAAGGTTTAAAGCGACTTAATGCACCTGAATATAAATATTCATTATTGCTATCTGTTGTATTTGCTAAATTTAATAATGCATCTTGTATTTGTATAATTTCAGCAGCAATAAAGGTACGTGTACTATCATTCTGAGAATCATTATTAGCCTGAATGGCCAACTCACGTACTCTATGTATTGACTCAACCACGCTGGATAAAACACCTTCAGACAAAGTGATACGCGAGCGTGCAGCATCAACATTAGATTGATGTTGTTCAATAGAAGAAAGGGTATCTTTTAAATTAACAATACGAGAAGCCGCAACAGGATCTTCTGATGGTTTAAATATTTTTTTCCCTGTTGCAACCTGTAGTTGAGTACGACTCAAGGTTTCATGCTGTTTAAGCATTGCACTAATCGCACCTTGTTGCATCTGGGTTGTTGAAATTCTGGCCATTATCGTCTCAATACACCAATTAAAGTATCAAACATTTCACTTGCTGCACCAATTACTTGTGCATTTGCCTGATAAGCTTGCTGGAAACGTACAAGATCAGCAGCCTCTTCATCTAAATTAACACCTGATACAGCTTCTCGTTGTGCTTTTGCTTGCTCATATAAAACACCTTGTGCTTCACGATTAACATCAAGCTCATGAGTTTTACTTCCCACACGGCTAACTAACTGACTATATACTTCATTATAATTAGAAGTACCATTCGCTAACGTTGCTTTACTCTGCAGCTCACCTAACTCAAGAGCATTAATATTGCTACCTACCGCATCAGTATTAAACTCAATAACAAAGGTATCTCCTGCTTTAGCTTTGCCAGAGAGTTGTACGTTATAACCTGTATTCATTCCTTTTGGTGTTGGAAACAAGTTAAGTCCAACTGCCGGATCATAATAAATTCCGGCTTCAATCGGTGTTATTACTTTTCCTTCTTCTCCATCGTCATGTTCCTTTCCTGAAAGTGATGCAACTGTTCCTGTTCTCGATGCAGGTGTTTCCGGTATAGCAGGCGTTGCAGGTGAACCGGCTGCACCTGGAATAGCAGGTGTCGCAGGAATTGCTTTGTTTTGACTATCCAGTTGTTGCGATTGAATAATTTTCCCTTTATCGTCTAACAACTCAATATGGTTTTCATCAATAAAACGAACCGTTATAGTGGGCGATAAGGTACCATCAACAGTTGTAAAGCTTGGTGCATTAATATCTGTAACACTGGTTAAACGTGGTTTAACATCCCCCATATTATTTACTGAAGTACGAACACGAACTGGAGCAGCGGCCGCTATTTCATTTGCTCTTTCAATATCAACAGAAAACTCTCTTGCCGCAGCACGAGTAGGACGGATTAAATAACTATCACCATTTTCTATTTTTGTTCCACGCTCTAACTCGACAGTAAAACCTTCACTTTCTATATGATGAGGTAATGAATCAAACGTACCTATAACAACTGAATCTTTATCTCTAACCAGGGTATACAAACCTGAGTTATAATTCAGTTTGTAATCACTCGTGGTTAAATTATCAGCATTGGTAATTGTTGTTTTAAGGGCATAATCCCCTTTATTGCTATTACTCGGTAAAGTTAATGGTGTTGATATATCAATTGCTTTAAAAAAATCACCACCCAATTTATTTTCCAGAGTCAATCCTTTATGATGTTGCTCATTGAATGTTTTTGAAATACCAATCGCTATACGCCCAAGTTCATTTTGCGAGTTACCTAACATATTTTCACGAAATTCCAGCAAACCACCAATTGATCCCCCTTTCATAAATTTAGTCACGATAGCATCTATACCGTTATTTTTATAAACAATGTCTAATTGAGATGGATCATGTTGATTCGCATTTAATCCTAAAGATGCAGAACGTTTTCCTAAAACTAACGTTTGTCCATTGCCAATAAAAACATTTAATGCGCCATCCTCCTGTTCGTTTATTCTTACATCAACTTTTTGTGAAAGTTGGTGTAATAATCGTTCTCGCTGATCCAGTAAATCATTCGGTTCACCTTGAGTAACTTCCTTTGCTAAAACAACTTTCCAGTTAACATCTGCAATAGCTTTTGCAAGATTATTAACATCTTCAATATGACTTTTTAATGTTTCATTTGTTCCTTTACGCAAACTTTCGAAACGACTATCCAGGTATGAAAAACGTTCACTTAATGCATTAGCTTCTCCAATCAATACCTGTCGAGCAGACTGTGAAGATGGATCATTCGAAATATTATTTATTGCAGCAAAAAATGAATGTAACGTTGGCGCCAGACCAGCATTAGGATCAGCCAGCATATTGTCAATTTGACTAGTGAATTCGTAATTTGTTTGCAGCCCACTGGCAATCGATGCATTACTTCGCATTTCTGAAGAAACAAAGTCATCATGAATACGTTTAATATTACTTATTTTTACACCGGTTCCTAATGCACCAACACCCGCGAATTGTGGTTGACGAGTATCAACTTCAACTCGTTGACGGGAAAAACCTTCCGTATGAGCATTTGCAATATTATGACTTGCCGTCGCTAAAGCACGCTGCGATGTAAGTGCACCGGACAAACCAATAGAAAGAACATCTGAGGTACCCATTTAAGTCACTCGCTCAAGTGTTGCATTTACTTGCATAGAATCACGATTAAGAATATCTAAGACTTTATCCGCATAATTCGGGTCGGTTGCGTAACCCGCTTTGTGTAAATCCTCAATAAATAATTTATCATTACCTTGATTACGTAATGCATTCCCATAACGACTATTCGTCCGAAGAAAATCAACATAATCATCAAAGCTGTCAGCATAAGAGTCATAGGATCTGAAAGATGCTTTTTCATATTTCGCCAAACCATTGTCATACTCTAACGTTGATTTAATAACATGATCACCATCCCAGCGATTGTCTGCTTTAATATTGAACAAATTAAAGCTGCTCGAACCATCTTGATGACGAGTAACCGCTTTACCCCAACCTGTTTCTAAAGCAGCTTGTGAAACAAGCACTAAAGGTGAAACACCTAATTCTTTAGCCGCTTTTTGTGCATAAGGTAAAATATGCTGAGTAAATTCTTCTGGTGAATTAAACTGTGTTTTATCCATAACAGGTTTAAGTTCAGGTAACTCAAATCTGGAAAGTCCTCTCACAGAACCTTGAATAACAGCATTCATTCGACGTACAGGAAGCGGCAATATTTTTCCGTGGACCAGGCTCTCATTCTGTTTATCTGACTGCAAACTAAGCATTTCAGGTCTGGTTTTGTCAGGTATATTCTTACCCAACTGCCTGACCAGTGAATCAGCAATACCTATGCCCTTACTGTTCGCCATATCCAAAGCAATCTGTTTATCAAACATATCTCGATACAACTTAGACTGATCACTATCAAAAATAGCATCACCCATGCTGGCATCACGCATACTTTTAAGCATCATTTGAATGAAAATCCCCTCAAATTGCTTAGCAACCTGCTTTAAAGACGCCTGCGGATCAACACGTGCCTGCGCGCGCATTTCATTCAATCCACTAAAATCTGTATATGTTGGGTTAAGCGCTGAGCTTTGCATTTTCCTGCCTCGTCTATTCAACTAGTACTATGCAGGTTCCATGCCGCTTTTTTAGAAGAGAAAAACCAAGAGACTTCAACACAGAGATGATGCCAGAACGTGCGGGGCAGAGTTAAGCTAATACTGAACGAAACGCGTAGCACGTTCATTAAGTGCAAAGACGCAAAGGGCACAGAGAAAAGGTTAGGGCTGTTTTAGTTAGAGCATATCCAAAGAAGCGGGAGCGCTCAAAACTATAAGGTTTTAACACTTAATGGGCTTCCTTTGCGTTCTCTGTGTCTTTGCGCCTTTGCGTTGAAAATATTTTAATTTTTTTGACTTTAATTTATATAACAATCAACTCAGCATGCAGTGCGCCAGCTTCTTTTAGGGCTTCGAGTATTGCAACTAAATCGCCGGGAGCTGCACCGACTTCATTGACGGCCTGTACAATTTGATCCAGAGAAACACCCGGGTTAAATTTAAACATCCGGTTATTTTCTTGTTTTATCTGAAGTTCAGAACCCGGTACAACGACAGTTTGCCCTTCAGATAAGGCAGCAGGCTGACTTACTTGAGGAGTTTGAGTAATAGTGACGATTAAATTACCATGAGAAACAGCGGCTGGTAATACCTGAACATGCTTACCAATAACAACCGTACCTGTTCGTGAGTTAATAATTATTCGTGCCGGTGCTTCAGCAGGTTTAAGTGTTAAGTTCTCTAATAAAGATATAAATGAAACGCGTTGCGAAGTATCTTCTGGTGCGTTTACAACTATAGATGCAGCATCTTTTGCATAGGATGTACCTGGCCCGACAGTATTATTGATAATTTTGACTAAACGACTTGCTGTTGTGAAATCAGGCCGATTTAAATTTAAAACAACCTCTCTATTAAGACCAAAAGGTGTATCTATACTACGTTCTACGATTGCACCATTGAGGATACGCCCTACACTTGGAACATTAACTGTAATACGTGAACCATCACTGCCTTCTGCACCGAATCCACTAACGACTACATTACCTTGCGCAATAGCATAAATATTACTGTCAGCACCTTTTAACGGCGTCATTAACAAACTACCTCCACGTAAACTTTTAGCACTACCTACTGAAGACAGAGTGATATCAATTTTCATACCTTCTTTTGCAAAAGCAGGAAGCTCTGCATGTATAGCAACTGCAGCAACATTTTTAGCCTGCATAGTTACACCAGGAGGAATATTCACCCCCAAACGAGATAACATGCTTCTTAAACTCTGCGTTGTAACCTCACCTGAGCCATCACCCGTGCCATTTAAACCAACAACTAAACCATAACCAATGAGTTGATTACTACGAACACCTTCTATTTTTGTTAAGTCCTTAACCCTTTCGGCATTTGCTGTACTCCAACTCATAGTTAAAAATAGAACAAGCCCGGCAAAAACAGTAAAGCTTAAATCTTTTCCAGATAACATGATTAACTCCTGTTTCTTTAAATTAATAAGGCCATGCCTGACTTTGGAAGAAATGACCTAAAGGCCCCATTTTGTTTGCTGCAGATAAAGTACCCTGACCGCCATATGCCACGTGTACATTTGCAACTCGCGTTGATTTAATCGTATTATCCTGTTCAATGTCTTGTGGACGAACAATTCCAATAAAACGTACATATTCATCAGACTGATTTAACATCATCATTTTTTCACCGCGTACAATCATATTTCTATTTGGCAAAACTTCTGCGACCGTGACTGATATTTTTCCATTTAAGCTACTATTCATGGCACTGGTTCCTTGTCCGCTAAACTCTCGTTCACCACTAAATTTATTAGTGAGTATTTCAACACCGTCTTTGGTTACTGTTTGTCCCGCTAAAGTTGGTCCGGGTAAATCAACCTTATTGTCTTTAGAACTATTCGTGTTTGAAGTCGCACTGGCATTTGTATTTTCAATTAATATAATAGTTAGCACGTCACCGATATATTTTGCTGTAGTATCTTCAAACAACCCCACCCGCATACCTTGTTGATAGATTGCACCGTTATCTTTGTGATGAACATTTAACACTCTTTGTTTCATGGGTTTAAAGTTATCCGGTGATTTTTTAATACTAAGGGGCTTCAAGCAGCCCGATAAAACAACTGAAAAACTGATTAAGGTAACAACAACTTTATAATTCATCATTTTAATTCCAGACTCATCAGTTTACTTTTAAAGGTTATTATTCACGTATTGCAGCATTTGATCAGCTGTTGATATTGCTTTTGAATTCATTTCATAAGCACGTTGTGTTTCAATCATGTTAACCAGTTCTTCAACCACATTAACATTTGAGCTTTCAATCGAACCTTGTATTAATGATCCTAGATTATTTGTATCCGGGCTACCAACAACTGGCGCACCACTGGCACCCGTTTCAACATAAAGATTACCACCAATAGATTGTAAGCCTGCCGGGTTAACAAAATCAGCAATTTGAATAACACCAACTTGAGCAGGTGCAGGGTTACCTGGTTGCGTTACGGAAACAATACCGTCAGCACCAATTGTTATACTTAATGCATTTTCAGGAATAATAATATCCGGTTGCACACGGTAGCCCGATGAATTTACCAGTTGCCCTGTAGAATTAACCTGGAATTCACCATTACGGGTATAACCAATATCACCATTGGGTTTTAATATTTGAAAAAAACCTTTACCTTGTATAGCAGCATCAAATGTATTATTTGTTTGGATCAAGTTACCTTGAGTATGAAGTTTTTGTGTGGCAACTGTACGCACACCTGTACCTAAACTTAGCCCTGTTGGCAGTTCAGTTTCCTGACTTGTTTGGCCGCCAGCTTGGCGTAAGTTTTGATATAACAGGTCTTCAAAAACAGCACGAGATCTTTTATATCCTGTTGTATTTACATTAGCCAGATTATTACTGACAACAGACAATCTATTTTGTTGTGCTTCTAAACCTGTCTTTGCAATCCATAAAGCCTGACTCATTTTTAACTCTCCAAAACTAACTTTTATTTTACATTCATAATGTAAAGTGCATTTAACATGCCAGCTTAGGCTATTAGCCTAACTTCATCATTTGTGTTGCTTGCGCATTATTTTCTTCTGCTGTTTTAAGCATCTTAATTTGCATTTCAAACTGTCTTGCTAACTCAATCATATTCACT
This sequence comes from uncultured Thioalkalispiraceae bacterium, assembly GCA_964605385.1. Taxonomy (GTDB): domain Bacteria; phylum Pseudomonadota; class Gammaproteobacteria; order UBA6429; family Thiohalophilaceae; genus JAGLTQ01. The sequence goes on along the minus strand of CAZSCK010000010.1, from coordinate 8,256 downwards.
AATGCAGCAGCAGCATTAACATTACTAGTTTCAATGGTGCCTGAAATAACAGATACAGCATCATCAGCGGCTGCATCCTCACCATTTTTCAAAACAAATAAACCCTGTTCATTTCTTTTTAACTCTTTAACATCGGGGCTTACCAGTTTAATTCTGTCTATAACAGTCGAACCACCTCCAGCACCCCCTACCTGCGTAATACTAATGGTGCCATCCTTCCCAATATCTACTTTAGCTGCATCAGGAATAACAATTGGACCACCTTCGCCTAATACAATGTGGCCTGCACCCGTATGTAATACACCTGCGTTATCTGTTTTTAAATCTCCGGCACGTGTATACGCTTCACCACCATCCGCAGCTTGTACTGCAATAAAACCTTTTCCTGCAATTGCGATATCAAGATCACGACCTGTTGTACTCATTGCTCCTTGCTTGAAATCTATCCCTGGTTTTTCTGTCATTGAATAAACACGAGTTGGAAAACCAGTACCACCAAATAAAGGCATACTTCTCGCCGCCGCTAAATCAGCACGAAAACCTGTGGTGCTAATATTGGCCAGATTATTAGAATTAATCGCTTGCGCCAGCATATTTTGCTTGGCACCTGACATTGCGACATACAACATACGATCCATTTTCTTATCCTATTTTAAATATTATTAAAATCTTAACGTATATTAATAACAGTTTGAGTAACAGCATCGGCAGTTGAAATAACCTGTGCATTTGCCTGGAAGTTACGTTGTGCGGTAATCATGTTTACCAATTGCCCGGTAAGATCAACATTCGAACCTTCCAATGCACCTGATTGAATTAAACCTAAACTACCTGAACCTGGTGTACCAATTAATGCCGGACCAGAATCAAAACTTTCTGCCCAGTTAGTCTCACCTAATTGACGCATACCATTTGCATTAGAAAAATTTGCTAATGTTACCTGACCTAATGTTCTATTTTGACCATTAGTAAAACGGGCACGAACAATACCGGTATCATCAATATCAATGCCGGTTAAACGACCTGAGGTATAACCGTTTTGTTTAATCCCATTAACTGTGAAGCTACCACCAAATTGCGTTATAGGTATTGCACCTTGTAAATCAATAGTTAGTTCCATTGGCTCTGCACCCGAACCGGTATCAAGTTCAGAAAAGGAAATTTTACCTGGAGGAACAGCAACATTATTAATGTGAGACAACCCACCAGCCCCATCAAATTTAATAATATCTGAATTAAATAATCCTGTAGCGGGGTCCATTGGACCGTTTAAGTTCTCGCCATCTACAAAAGTATGTAACTCCCATTGATTTGGTATTGCTGTTTTAACGTAATACATACTGGTTAAGTGTGGCGTACCTAATGAATCATAAACAGTGAGTGATGTTGAGTGTGTGAATGATGATGGACGTTCAGGATCAAAAGGAAAGGTCGTTGGTGGTACTTGACCACTATCTAAATTTACTGCAACTTCAATAAGATTCGTGGAACTCGGAGGAATATTTGATGAATCTAACCGTAGAGGCCCTGCCGCCCCTGTAATCGTGCCATTTTCATCTGCAATATTTACGATCATTTTTTGATCATTACTGTTAACAATATAACCATCCCGATCTGCCTGAAATTGGCCTGAACGAGAATAAACTTTTGAGCCATTATCATCTAAAATAAAGAAACCGCCACCGTTAATTGCCATATCAAGTTTGCTGTCAGTAAAACCAATATTTCCCTGGGTAAAGAGTTGATCAACTGAAGCAAGTCGTACACCTGCACCAATTGCATTTGCTGTACCACCAGAACTAGATGCAGCATAAACATCTGCGAAGTTTGCACGTGATTGTTTAAAACCTGTTGTGCTTGCATTTGCTACGTTGTTACCAATAATACGTAGTTCTTGTGCTGCGGCATTAATACCACTTAGAGCTGAACGGAATGGCATGATTAATCTCCTGTTTTCAAATTCGCTTTACAATATTTCTTTTACATCAGCTAAACCAGCTGAACCTGCGTTAGCCAAAGTTAATGACACACTCTGACCACCTGTACCTAATGACACACTCTGAACTGTGTCACTGATTAATGTATTTAATGATTCTGATTTCCCATCAACCATGCCAATAGCACGGATAGAATAATTTCCTGACATGGCTTTTCTATCTGCTGATAACATTCCATCCCATGAAAAATGAGCAACACCAGCCGCTTTATTACCTAAATTAATTTCTTTAACTAAAGCACCCTTGTCATTCAGTATGCCAACTTTCAAATCAGTCACATTAACTGCTAATTCAACTGCGCCTTTCATCGGGGTTCCTTCCGAGAAGGTGCTAATTGAACCGGGAATCAGTACTTTACGGCCTACCATACTCGAAGCCTGCAATGCCTGGCTTGATTTCAATGAAGTTGCCAAACTATTAAAGGCATCTTTAATTTCTTTTAAACCGGAAACCGTACTAAACTGAGCCATGTCGCTTAAGAAGTCACCATTTTCCATTGGCTTCATTGGATCTTGATGATTCATTTGTGTGGTCATTAATTTAATAAAATCTTCCTGCCCCAGCTTTTGTTCTTTAAGCGCCTGTTTAGGTTTAGATAAACCAAGGCTTTCCAGTACGTTCATGTTGGGTTTATTTACACTGTCCATTTTAAGACTCCTGATTACTCTCTAATTACTGTCCACTATTGACCGAGCGATAATGTGCGCATTAACATTTGTTTTGCTGTATTCATAACTTCAACATTTGTTTGATAAGAACGAGATGCCGATATCATGTTTGCCATTTCTTCAATGACATTTACATTTGGCATGTAGACATAACCCTCATCATCTGCCAAAGGATGTCCAGGATTATATTCAGCCCTTGCTGGATCCTGTTTTTCAACAATGCCCAGAACCTGTACACCAACGCTGCCATTCCCATCGTCAAACTCATTACTCATCATGGTTGCAAAGACAGGTTGTCGTGCTTTATATATTTGATCGGTACTACTACTGGCACTGTTCGCGTTTGCCAAATTACTGGAGGTCGTATTTAAGCGCAGGGTCTGTGCAGTTAAGGCCGAACCGGCAATATCAAAAATATTAAATAAAGACATATTTATTCTCCTTTTATGGCAGATAACATACCGTTAATACTGCCCGACATGATGCGCAGGGTCATAAGATACCGCATGGAATTTTCAGTAAACTCAGCCATTTCAACATGTGGTTCAACTGTATTTCCATCCAGTGAAGATTGTGTAGGTTGGCGATACATTGATTCCACTCCCATGAAAAAACCTTTGGGTTGGATATGACCACTTTGCGTAGTATTTAAAGGCATGTTTAAGTTTCCGTTTGAAACTGATTTAAGCGCAGCTTTAAAATCAATGTCTTTTGCTTTGTAACCTGGGGTATCTGAGTTTGCGAGATTTTGAGAAAGTAATTGCGCACGACGAGTTTGAAGGTGCATCACATTCTCGTGAATCCCAAAAGCCTTGTCTATACTAATTGCCATTTGTTCCATACCTCGTTTGTGTAATGAGGTAATTGCAACTGCCGTGCCAAACTATTTAAGCACTAGATATCAATAACTTAAAATATTTACGGGTGGTAATTGTCTTATGAAAAGCGGCAAGAACAGACCTTAGCGGCAAGAAAATTGCCGTCACTCAAGGTCAAGGTAAAAAGATCTCAACGATGCCATAATGTGCGGAACAGGTTAAGTAATACTGAACGAAACGCGCAGCAGTTCCATAGTGCAAAGGCGTAAGAAAAAGAACAAGTTTGATACGTTATAGGGATATTTGTCTATAGAAGGTTATACAACTTTTACTCATAACTGCGGATGAGTTTAAAAAGCTTAAAGATTTTTCTTTACACGATCTTTTGATTTTACTCATGCAAGCGGTAAACCACGCCATCAGGATAACGTACCATTGCGAATTTTTTGGTATATCCAGTTGGAGATTCTGAACCACCTAATATAAGTATTCCACCTGGCTTTAGAATTCCTGCCATGCGTTCAAGAATATCTTTTTTCATTTCCGAGGAAAAATAAATTAATACATTACGACAAAAAATAATATCGAACTTACCTAATAAAGAATAATTATTTAATAAGTTTAATTCAGTAAAACGAGTACGTTGCATGATGTCACGATTGATGGCCCATTGTTCATCTTTATGACTAAAAAACTTGTCACGTCGTTCTACTGATAAACCGCGAACTACACTCAGTTCATCATAATGTCCTAGTTTTGCTTTATTCACGACGGTTTGCGAAATATCTGTTCCGACAATCTCAACCTTTGAAGTTAACTTCCCGGGGTTTGATTGTTGAAACTCACTGGTTGTCATACTAATAGAATAAGCTTCCTGCCCGGTTGAACTTGCTGCAGACCATATTTTAATCGGGCTTTTATTTTTTGCCAGTTCGGGTAAAAGTTCTTTTTTTAATATTTCAAAGGGATAGACATCTCGAAACCACATAGTTTCATTTGTAGTCATCGCATCAATGACTTTTTCACGCAAATGTCGATCATTACCTTTAACGAGTGTTGTCATCATGTCTGAAAGATTAGGAAAAGAAAAATCTTCGGTTACGCGTTTTAAGCGGCTAGTAACAAGATAATGTTTGTTTTCACCTAAAACAATACCGCACGCATCTTCAAGGTAACGTCTAAAAAGATCATATTCATTACTGGCTATAGGGGACTGATCCACGAGTTACCTTGCTTTTACTTTATTATAATTAAACATTAAAAACTAAATCACACCTTTGTCGACTAACAGTGACTTGATTTCTCTAGCCAGTTCTTCTGCTTGAAATTTTGGAATAAATTTATCTGCTTTTACTTTAAGGGTCATACTTTCATTAAAACTGCCACTTAATGATGAATGTAACATAATAATCAGATCTTTCATGCGATCATCTGCGCGAATTTCAGAGGTTAAGGTATAACCATCCATTACTGGCATTTCAATATCTGAAATAAGCATGTTGAATTCCTGTTTTATATCAACACCTTCATCGGCCATAGATTTTAAAATATCTAACGCTTCCTGGCCTGTTGTTGCCAATACACAATCAATACCTATTTGTTCCAATGTTCTTTTCACTTGATTACGTGCAACGAACGAATCATCAGCAACCAAAAATTTTAATGTATTTCCATTTTTATCTAAAAGTTGTTCAGCATCTTCAACATGCATATCTGCACCGATTATTTCAGAAAGAATTTTTTCAACGTCAATAATTTCGACTAACTTACCATCAACTTCGGTTACTGCCGTCATGTAATTATTTTTTCCCACACCTTTAGGGGGCGCTTTAATATCATTCCAGTTCATATTTACAATGCGTTCAACAGCATTCACCAGAAAAGCCTGAACAGTACCGTTGTACTCCGTAATTATAATGAGATTATCCGGGCTTGCTTCCAAAGGTCGTTGACCAATGGCGGCGGCTAAGTCAAGAACAGGTATCGTTCTGCCTCGAATGGTTGCTAGGCCACGAGTTGCCGGGTGTGACTGAGGTATTGCCGTTAAACGTGGACAAGACAAAACTTCCTGCACCTTAAAAACATTAATTCCAAAAATCTGTCGACCCTGTAAACGAAACATAAGTATTTCCAGACGGTTTTGACCTACCAGATTTGTACGTTTATCAACTTGATCTAAAACACTAGCCACAACAAGCCCCTATCTTATTAACTTAGCTGTATTATCGGCTCACTCTCCCATTAACTTGAATATAGATTTTATAAATAATCATTAAAATAATATGGCATGGAGATTGCATTTACTTTGACTGTGAAATGGTTAAAACACAGATATAACAAGGTTTATTGCGTGAAATAGTGCGTCAGGTATAAAAAAACAAATGAAAAAACAACAAAAAAGGCTAAATAAGACTGTTATTGTCATTTTATTGACAGTTTGTAACACTATTCCTACCTATGCCAACTCACTGCAAAGCCATGCCAGCATTAGTCATGCGGTAAAAGAATTTGTCTCACAGAAACAGGTGCCTTTAAATAATGTACAAGTCACGCTGACCTCTCTCAATAAACAGTTGAGGCTGCCTCAATGTAGAAAATCTCTACAGGTTAAAATGGCGCCGGGCACAAAATTGTTAGGGCATACCAGCCTGTCTGTAAGTTGTACTTCTCCACAACAATGGAAAATTCATGTGGCAGCACATATTGACGGTGAAGTGAATGCATTAATCGCACGCCACCCTATCCCACGTGGAACAATGATACACAATGCAGATCTGGAATTTGTACTTAGACGATATTCTCAGCTAAACCATGGTTATTATGGTTCTGCTAATTTGCTTAAAAATATGGAAGCAAAACGTAATATTAAGGCGGGCCAGGTTTTAACCCCCAACGTAGTAAAAGCACAAAAATTGGTACTACGAGGCCAGCATATCACCATAATAGCTCAAAGTGGCTCGTTACAATTACGAGCAAAAGGCAAAGCTTTAATGGATGGACAGCAAGGTCAAACCATAAAAGTAACCAATTTAAACAGTAAAAAGCTCATATATGCCCGCGTTGTTTCAGCAGGTATTGTGGAGGTCAATTTTTAGTACCCATTAATTTAAGACATTTAATATGATAAGTTATTGATATTCATATACTATTAAAAAAGTACTAAAGTTTTTTAGAAAAGAGACGCTAACAGTTATGAAAGACTGTGCATGTTAGGAGTTAACCCATGAATGATATTACAAATATTAATTCAAACCGGTCACAATTGAGTTCAAACCAGAGCAGCTCAGTTAAAAGCCGAAATGAAGCAAAACAAGAGAATCAAAGTGCAACGCCATCCTCAACGGGTGATCGCATTACCTTGACCAATACTGCTTCACGTTTACAAAATATTGAACAACAGTTAAATAATGCATCATCAATTGATAGTGCACGTGTTGCTGAAGTTCAAAGTGCTATTTCGAATGGTGACTACAATGTTGACGCCGATCGCATTGCAGATAAAATGCTGGCCTTCGAAGATTTTATGAATAAATAATCATGTCACACACTGCACAACCTCTTTCACTTGAATCTATCCTGGCAACCACTCAGGATAAAATGCAACAACTCCTGAAAGTTCTTAAAGATGAAATTTCTGTATTGGAAAAAAACAAGATTGAAGAATTTGAAGGCATCACTCAAGAAAAAATCACACTGACTGAACAAATTGAAAAAAATGAACAGCTGCGCATTCAATTTTTAACCTCTAAATCATTAAACCCAAATGAACCAACACAATGGTTAAAAAATAACAAATTAAATTCCCTTTGGTCGAAAGTAAAAGAACTCTCGGAACAGGCGCAAAAACAAAATCAAATTAATGGTTTGGTTATTAACGGCAACCGAAGACGTGTACAAACACAAATTGAAATACTCAGTGCATCTCCTCCCGCAGCTGAACTTATTTACTCGGCTTCAGGAGAAAATATAAAACAACGTAACTCTAATACCCTTGCTCACGCATAAAGTTCTTTTATGTTTGATTCTAATCGTGCTCAGGTTAAAAACACCTTAGAAATATATAACCTTTTAAAAAATATTCAAAAATCAAAACAACTTATATCGCTTTCATTTAAGTCTTTACCTCAACTCTGTTTAACCTCTTTACTTGATATTCAGCAAGACAAACAAATTTTAATATTTGATGAACCAAATCCAGCATTAACCTCTACACAAATAGAAAAAAGAAATGAAGTTGAATTTTCATTAAAGCTGGAAAAACTTCCCGTCATCTTTAAAACCAGACTAGTTCCAAATAAAACAGAAAAAACCACAGATGAATTACAAGCTTATTTCCCTAATGAGATTTATTACCCTCAAAACCGTTGCTACTATCGCTTTCGTACAGAGTTTATTGATGATGTTAATACAACCCTTTTTTTATCTTCAACAATTCGCTTGTCCAGTCAACTTCTTAATATTTCATTAAATGGCCTTTGTCTACGTTTGCCCTATTCTCTTGCTAGCAAATTTAAACTAAACCAGATTATTGAAGATATTTATATTCAACTTCCTGAACAACCTGGATTTTCAATTTCAGCAAAAATTAAAAACTCACGAATAGGAAACAATTACACCAACATCGCGCTGGGTTTAGAAATACACCAGCCAAAACCCGGCATCGAAAAGAAAATTCAACAATTTATTTTTCGTACAGAAAATAACTAAATAAACACAAATATTTCTTTATGATAATATACGCTCGCAGCCCTCGTAGCTCAGCTGGATAGAGCG
>CAZSCK010000009.1:0-51000 GCA_964605385.1 uncultured Thioalkalispiraceae bacterium | reverse complement strand
TGTAACAACTTTGGATCAGGCTTTTCTTTTTATCTCAACTGTGGGACAGCAGTGACCAAAAGGTCCCTTTTTCAATATTACTTTGTAACTGAAAGCTTATTTCTCGTCAGCAGTTACCGCTTTCATACTTAAACGAATACGACCTTGCTTGTCGATTTCCAAAACTTTTACCTTAACAGTTTCGCCTTCAGTTAGCTTATCGCTTACGTTTTCAACGCGTTCTTCACAAATTTGTGAAACATGAACTAAACCGTCTTTGCCCGGTAAGATTGTTACGAATGCACCGAAGTCCATTAATTTCGCTACTTTACCTTCATAAATAGAACCAACTTCAACATCAGCTGTTAACTGCTCAACTTGACGCTTCGCTTCTTCAGCTGCAGCACCATCGCTTGAAGCAATCTTCACCATGCCTTCGTCATTAATATCAATCGTTACACCAGTGGCTTCACATATGGCTCGAATTGTCGCACCACCTTTACCAATAACGTCGCGAATCTTACTAGGGTTGATTTTAAAAGTAACAAAACGAGGCGCAAAATCAGACATTGTTTCACGAGGCTTATCTAAAACAGCGTTCATTGCTTCAAGAATAGTCAAACGACCTGCTTTAGCCTGTTCTAAAGCGATTTCCATAATATCTTTAGTGATGCCTTCAATTTTGATATCCATTTGTAAAGCAGTTATACCGTCTGCGTTACCTGCTACTTTAAAGTCCATATCACCTAGATGATCTTCATCACCTAAGATATCAGTCAGAACAGCAAACTTATTGCCTTCTTTGATTAAGCCCATTGCGATACCCGCAACTGGTGCAGCTGTTGGTACGCCCGCATCCATCATTGAGAGACTTGAACCACAAACAGAAGCCATTGAACTTGAACCATTTGATTCTGTGATTTCAGATACAACACGTAAGCTGTATGGGAATTCTTCCATATCCGGCATGATGCCCATAACGCCACGTTTCGCTAAACGACCATGACCAATTTCACGACGCTTAGGTGTACCAACACGGCCAGTTTCACCCACTGAATATGGAGGGAAGTTATATTGCAACATGAACGGTTCGCGGTATGAACCCGTTAACGCGTCAATGATTTGTGAATCACGTTCTGTACCCAAAGTTGTTACAACTAACGCTTGAGTTTCACCACGTGTGAATAAAGCTGAACCATGTGCGCGTGGAAGAACGCCAACCTTAACTGTTACTTTACGAACAGTTTTAGTATCACGACCATCTATACGAGGCTCGCCATTTAAAATCTTGGTACGGACGACTTTACTTTCTAATTTTTCAATCGCTTCACGAACATGTTCAGCAGAATATGCATCGTCATCTTCAGAAATTAACTTATCTTTAACACCAGTACGGATTTCGCTTAAACGTCCATAGCGATCCATTTTGTCACTGATGGTATAAGCTTCTTTAAAATCTGCTTCAGAAGCGGCAGCAACATCAGATGCTAACTTTTCGTCTTCTACTGGAGCAACCCAGTTCCAGGAAGGAGTAGCTACTTCAGCAGCGAATTCTTTAATTGCTTGAACAGCAACCTGGAATTGCTCGTGACCGTACATTACTGCACCTAACATCACGTCTTCTGAAAGTAACTTCGCTTCAGATTCAACCATGAGTACTGCATCAGCAGTACCGGCAACAATCAAATCAAGATCAGATTCTTCTTTGCAAACCGTAGCTGATGGATTCAAGATGTATTGACCATCTTTATAACCAACACGTGCTGCACCAATTGGACCATTGAACGGTGTGCCTGTAATAGACAATGCCGCTGATGCACCTAAAAGTGAAACGATGTCTGGAGAGATATCAGGGTCTAACGAGATAACAGTACAAATAATTTGTACTTCGTTAGTGAAACCTTCAGGGAATAATGGACGAACTGGACGATCAATAAGACGTGCAGTTAATGTTTCGTTGTCAGTTGGACGACCTTCACGCTTGAGGAAACCACCCGGGATTTTACCCGCAGCGTATGTTTTCTCAGTGTAGTCCACTGTCATTGGAAAGAAGTCACGACCTTCAACTTCTTTCTTTGAAGCAACAACAGTAACTAAAACTACTGTGTCGCCCATGCTAATTTTTACCGCACCTGTTGCTTGGCGGGCGATTTCCCCTGTCTCAAGCTGTACCGTGTGATCACCAAATTTAAATTCTTTTGTTACTACAGCCATGAGGCATCCTTATTATTTTTTAAAGGTTAGAGACAGGGAAATCATATTTTTATGCTTAATCTTACTTACGCAAGCCAAGACCTGAAATTAAGTCACGGTAACGTTGAACATCTTTCCCTTTAAGGTAGTCGAGTAATTTACGACGCTGGCTAACCATGCGTAATAAACCTTGACGTGAATGATGGTCATGAATGTGCTTTTTGAAATGATCTGAAAGATCATTAATTCGAGCTGAAAGTAGAGCCACCTGAACTTCAGGTGATCCGGTGTCTGTGTCTGAACGTTTAAAATCTGATACGATTTTAGCAGTCATTTCTGCGTTTATAGCCATTACAAGCTCCTCTGTGCATAGTTTTAGCTGGAAAATAGAGCGCGCATTTTAACTGTTGAATAGGGTCAGTTACAAGTCAGGGAGACGTAAAACTTTGATAAAGTCAGGAAAAAAGTGATTATTCAGCATTATTCTCAAATACAAACAATCTATTCGGCTTTACACGCCCATCATCCATAATTTCACCAATTCCAAGGAAGCCCTTTTCTTCTGAAAACAAGCGAACTAAACCATCGGTTGGCGCATTTGGCACTTGGACTGCTTGGCCACGGCAGATGTAAAACGCCGCATCGGCACTCAAATCGACACTTTCCCAGTCGAATAAGGCTTCTTCTGCTGGCATTAAAATATCATCCATTTCAGCAAAGCCGTCTACTTCTGATTTTTCAGCTAGCGCTTCAAGCTCTTCTAAAGTGATACATTCATCCAGATGAAAAGGGCCACTTTCCGTGCGACGTAAAGCACTTAAATGTGCGCCACAACCCAGCTTTTCACCGATGTCTTCAGCCAAAGTGCGAATATAAGTGCCTTTAGAACAATGCACTTCGATATCTATTTCATCGCCTTCGTAACGCAAAACTTGAATATCAAAAATATGTACAGGACGAGGTTTACGTTCAATCGTAATCCCTTGATGCGCTAATTTATAAAGAGGCTGACCATCTACTTTTAAAGCCGAATGCATTGGTGGCGTTTGTTCTATATCACCTAGAAAAGGTTCAATCGCGGTAGTGATTTGTTTTTTACTGTAATTTTCTACTGGACGAGTCTCAAGCACTTCACCTTCTGCATCAGCAGAGGATGTTTTAACACCTAGTTTAAGCGTTGCAAGATAACTTTTATCCGCATCTAACAAAAAGCCTGATACCTTTGTCGCTTCACCTAAACAAAGCGGCAGTACACCTGTGGCAAGTGGATCAAGGCTACCCGTGTGTCCTGCTTTCGCGGCTTTATATAAACGCTTAACTATTTGAAGTGCTCGATTTGATGTAATGCCGAGAGGCTTATCGAGTAATACAATACCGTTAATACTACGGCCTTTACGACGACGTCCCATTAACGTTAATCATCTTTGCCGCTAGTTTGATCACTACTGGCATCAGGATCATCGCTGTCACTCATTCTATTTTCAGGATTTTCCATTCCCATTGCTTTATTAATTAAAGCAGAGAGTTCGTTACCATAAGCAATCGACTCATCGTATTTAAAATGAATGTTGGGAACAATACGCAACTGCATACGCTTTGCTAATTCGTGACGTAAAAAACCCGCAGCACCTTCCAAAATTTTTAAAGTCTCTTCAACAGACTGCTCTTCATCCAAAGTGGTAAAAAAAACATTCGCGTGCGACATATCTTTACTTAACTTCACCGCAGAGATCGTAATCAACCCCAAACGCGGATCTTTAATTTCTTGCTGAATAAGTTGCGCCATCTCACGTTGAATTTGTTCACCAACACGGCGTGTGCGACTGAAATCTTTAGGCATAATAGTTAATCGTTTTGTTTATAGAATGGAATATATGGTTGTAGTGTAGGTCGGCTTTCAGGCCGACCTACACATGTAATAATTAGAAAAATTGCAGGTCAGAATTCATTCTGACGCGGTGCACGCTACAATGGTGATGTTTATTCGTTTATATGAATACACAAACACCGCATGTCAGACTGATACCCTCTCGTATAATTATAGAGGGGTACTACGAGTCTGACCTACAGAGTACGTGCAACCTCAACCCTTTCGTAGACCTCAATTTGGTCTCCGGGTTTAACATCATTGTAGTTCTTAACGCCGATACCACATTCAATACCCGACTTAACTTCCTGAACATCATCTTTAAAGCGACGTAATGATTCAAGCTCACCTTCATAGATAACTACATTGTCACGTAATACACGAATCGGGTTGCTACGTTTAACCGTACCTTCAGTAACCATACAACCGGCAATCGCACCAATTTTTGGCGATTTAAAGACATCACGAACTTCAGCAAGCCCCACAATCTCTTCTTTAAATTCTGGTGCTAACATACCACTCATGGCACCTTTCACTTCATCAATGAGATCATAGATAACGCTGTAATAATGCAGGTTAATACTTTCTTCGTTGATTAAACGTTTCGCGACCGCATCGGCACGAACATTAAAACCAATCAAAATAGCATTTGATGCCATCGCAAGGTTGGCATCAGATTCTGTAATACCACCGACACCACTTGCCACGATAGCAACTTTAACTTCTTCGGTAGAAAGATTATGTAATGAATCAACAATTGCTTCAGCAGAACCTTTAACATCGGTTTTTAGTACCACGTTAACAGTACTAACTTCACCTTCTTCCATTTGGTTAAACATGTTTTCAAGCTTGGCAGCTTGCTGACGTGCTAACTTCGCATCACGGCTCTTAGCTTGGCGATGTGTTGCTACTTCACGTGCTTTACGTTCATTTTCAACAACTGTAGCTTCGTCACCTGCACCCGGTGTACCTGACAAACCTAATACTTGAACAGGAATAGCTGGGCCTGCTTCTGTTAGCATCTCACCATGCTCATTCATTAATGAACGAACACGACCAAACTCAAGACCGGCTAATAAAATATCGCCTTTCTTCAAGGTACCTTGTTCAACAAGTACAGTTGCAATTGGACCACGTCCTTTATCTAAACGTGATTCAATAACAGTGCCTTTTGCTGGTGCATCTTTCACTGCTTTTAATTCCAGTACTTCTGCCGTTAATAATACAGATTCAAGTAAAGCGTCTACGCCTTCACCAGTGTGTGCTGATACGTTTGCAAAAATCGTATCGCCACCCCAATCTTCAGCAATAACACCTTCTTGAGAAAGTTCATTTTTAACTCTGTCTGGATCAGCGCCTTCTTTATCAATCTTATTAATTGCGATAATAATAGGTACGTCACCTGCTTTCGCATGTTTAATTGCTTCACGCGTTTGCGGCATGACACCATCGTCTGCAGCAACGACAACAATAACAATATCGGTTACTCCTGCACCACGTGCACGCATTGCAGTAAAGGCTTCATGTCCCGGTGTATCTAAGAATGTAATATGACCATTATCTGTTTCAACATGGTAAGCACCAATGTGTTGGGTTATACCACCCGCTTCACCGGCGGCCACTTTTGCTTTACGAATATAATCAAGCAATGACGTTTTACCATGATCAACATGACCCATAATGGTGACTACAGGTGCACGAGATGTTTCATCTAGATGTTCAACCGAGTCTTGTAATGTTTCTTCAATTGCATCGTCATTAATGAGCTTATAAGTGTGACCCATTTCTTCCACAACCAGAGAGGATGTTTCCTGATCTAATACCTGGTTTATAGTTACCATTGAACCTAAATTCATCAACACCTTAATAACTTCGTTAGATTTAACGCTCATACGTAAAGCAAGTTCTGCAACAGTAATGGTCTCTGGAATAGCCACTTCGTGGACAATAGCTGCAGTTGGCTTTTGAAAGCCATGTTCTCCTGATGCTTCAACCACACCGCCGCGACGTTTTGGTTTTTTCTTCTTACGGTGACTTGTGTTACCCGCTTTTAAATGAATTTCTTTACGACCATAACGCGTATCCGCTTTATCAGACTTTTTACCTTTAACACGTTTATCTGTTGAAGGTGCTTCAGCTTGTTTTTTAGCTTGTTCTTCAGATTCTTTACGCGCTGTTTCTTCAGCAGCTAAACGTGATTTTTCTTCCTCTGCAGCTACTTTTACGCGTTGTTCTTCATCAATAACCGCTTGACGTTGTGCCTGCACTTCATCTAATTGACGTTTTTCTTCATCTATTATCGCTTGTTTTTCTGCTTCAATCGCATCACGTTTAGCTTTTTCTTCTGCAGCGTGTGCTTCTTCTTCTTCCTGAATAACGCTACGCTTAACGTAAGTACGTTTTTTACGTACTTCAACGGTAACTGACTTATTTTTACCATGCGTGCCGGTAACCTTAAGCTCACTGGTCGATTTACGATTTAAAGTAATCTTCTTTGGTTCAGATGATGTGCCTGCTGACTCATGCTTCGCTTTTAAAAAGCTTAACAATGTCATCTTTTCTTCATCTGTTATCGTTGCTTCAGCACTACTAACTTTCATGCCCGCTTCATTTAACTGTTCGAGCAACCGATCAACGGAAATGCCTACAACATCAGCAAATTGTGTAACACTAACATCTGCCATTCTTTCTACTCCTACTCAGTAACCTATTAGCTACTGTAATTAACCGTTATCTTCTTCTGCAAACCAAGGTGCACGTGCAGTCATAATTAATGCACCCGCTTTCTCTTCGTCCATATCATCAATGACCATAATCTCATCGATAGATTGCTCTGCTAAATCTTCCATGGTAACAATTCCAATTGCAGCCATGTGATAAGCCAAGTCAGAATCCATACCATCCATTTCTAGTAAATCTTTTGCGGGTTCAACCGCAGTTAAATCTTCTTCAGAACTGATTGCCCGCGTTAACAGAACATCTTTTGCTCGGCCACGTAACTCTTCAATCATGTCATCATCAAACTCTTCAATTTGTTGGAACTCGCTCATTGGGACATAAGCCACTTCATCGATAGTCGTGAAGCCTTCTTGTACCAAAATAACCGCAACTTCTTCATCAACGTCTAATAAATCCATGAAAACTTTTTGTGATTTAGCCGCTTCTTCTTCACTCTTCTCATCAGCTTGCGATTCAGACATGACGTTTAAGGTCCAGCCCGTTAATTCACTTGCTAACTTCACGTTTTGACCACCACGACCGATGGCTTGAGAAAGTTGATCCTCAGCTACTGCGATGTCCATTACTTCAGAGTCTTCATCAACAACGATTGACTCAACCTCCGCTGGAGACATTGCGTTGATAACAAACTGCGCAGCATTATCATCCCATAAAACGATATCAACACGCTCACCTGATAATTCATTTGATACGGCTTGTACTCGTGAACCACGCATACCTACACAAGCACCAACAGGATCAATACGTGGGTCATTACTTCTAACTGCGATTTTTGCTCGCGCCCCCGGATCACGTGAAGCACCGATAATATCTATCAGCTCTTCACCCACTTCAGGTACTTCAATTTTGAATAATTCAATTAAGAATTCAGGAACGGTACGACTAACAAATAATTGTGGTCCACGTACATCAGTACGAATTTCTTTTAATAAACCACGAATGCGGTCACCTGGACGAACTGACTCCCGGGGAATCATTTCTTCTCTTGGGATAATGGCATCTGCATTATTACCAAGATCAAGAAAAACGTTACCACGTTCAACACGTTTAACCACGCCCATGACCAACTGACCAATTTGTTCCTGGAAAGCCTCTGCGACCATGGCACGTTCTGCTTCTCTTACCTTTTGTACAATAACCTGTTTTGCAGTTTGCGCTGCAATACGACCAAATTCGATTGAGTCAACCTGCTCTTCAGTAAAATCACCAACCTGAAGTGATTCGTCTTCGTATTGCGCGGCACTTAATGTCGTTTGACGTTCAGGCATGTCCATTTCATCATCAGCAACCACTTCCCAGCGACGAAACGTATCATAGCTACCATCTTGAGGATTAATCTCAACACGAATATCGACATCATTGTTGTAACGTTTTTTTGTTGCTGTCGCTAATGCAATTTCGATCGCTTCAAAAATGACTTCTTTAGCCACGCCTTTCTCGTTGGATACCGCATCAACGACCAGTAAAATCTCTTTGTTCATTATCCTAACGCCTCTATCAAAACGACACTTTCTTGTATCGCGCCTTAATCATTCTAAAATTAAAAATTGTCTTATAAATCTTTACAGCTCGGTGATGATATTTGCCTTATCAATATCATCAATCTGTAACTGAAAAGTACTATCCGAATCAGCATCTTTAATGTTGATATCGTCACCCTCAATACTTTCAATTAAGCCCGTTATTTTCCGCTTACCTTCAATCGCGTGGTAAAGCTTCAGTTTTACTTTGCTGCCTACAAATTGCTTAAACTGTTCAAAGTTAAACAAAGGTCGATCAATGCCCGGTGACGAAACTTCTAAAGTAAATTGACCTTTAATCGGTTCCTCAACTTCAAGTACACCGCTCACCTGATGACTTACACGTGAGCAATCATTTACCGTAATACCATCAGTTGAATCAATATAGATTCTTAAAACGGTATGTTTTCCCATTGGCAAATGCTCTATTCCGACTAACTCATAGCCTAAACCTTCAACCGCTGGTCGAAGTAATTCGGTTAATTTATCCTGACGGTTCGACATTCAGCGCCTTTCTTCCTCTTAGAAAACAAAAAGTGGGCACAAGGCCCACTTTTAAAATCAATTATTTCGGATCGGATTATAACACTATAACTATGAAGTGCAATCGAATAACCTGTAAAAACTCATCGCTTTTGCCTCATCGTGGCTTTTTAACCTTCACAGTAACGATATTACCTTTACCCTGGTATTCCAGTTCAGAAAAATAGAGCTGATTCGCCATAGCAACACCACGACCATGATTATGCATTACTCGAGTGGTATTAAATTCCATAAAATCACTCCACTCAAAGCCATTCCCCTGATCCGTAATGGTATACATTACACCGTCCGAATCACTGGCAATATCAATAGAAGCATATATATCTGTATTTTCTGGCAATTCCAGTCGTTTAGCTATTTCTGACTCCCACATGTCTTGTTTGCGTAATTCAGATTTTTCTTCATAACCAATATGCAGGTTTCCATGTTCAATCGCATTGATCATGAGTTCACTTAATCCCATAGCAACTTTATCTGGCTCATCACAAGCACAAGCAAGCAAAGATGAAACTGAGCGTACATCAGCTAAACTACGAAATTGGAAACTTGCAGTTTTTAATAATTTAACGGATGACTTGGTGACATTGAGGCTGGCTAATAATGCTTTGTTATAGCCACGATCTTTAACCGCTGTTTTAACAACCGAATGTAGAATGTCGCTGGTAAATGGTTTTGTCAGGTAATAATAGGCTCCGGCTTTTAAACCTTCAAGAATGTCTTCTTTGCTGACTTTCGCTGTTTGCAGAATAACAGGAATATATTTAAGCTCAGGATGAGCCGACATTTTTGCCAATACTTCCATACCCGACATTCTCGGCATCATACGATCAAGTAAAACTGTATCGTACTTATTAGGATCAGCTTCAAGCTTCTCCATGGCTTCAATGCCATCACCCACAGTTTCTACAATATAGGGTTGTCCCTTACCAGTAAGAAACTCCTCAATAATATCAAGGTTTAAGGGTTCATCATCAACAACCAGAATTACAGGTGAATCCATCTTACCGCCAGCTCCAAAAGTATTAATCTTTAAATCTTATATTTACCATTTATTATGTCGGTTAATTATAAAAATTCTTTAGAATAAAATATGTGAGATATAATACAATTTATTTATCCATATATATCAATATATTATAATCCACTTATCTTAGCCTGTTTTAAATATTATTTTTCCTGCCGGGACGAAAGTAGCGCACGTTATCATAAAAAGACTCCATTACATTATCCTTATCCCAACCAGGCAAGCCAAGTAATGGAAAAGGTGATAAATCTTTTGGCTTTTTATAAGGCTCACCAGCAGAAAATAATTGAGCTAACTCAATATCGATATAATCAAGTTGTTTTTGATTCGTTTGTTGCAATACCTTTTCATCAACATGTAATAAAATACAATTTGCAGTCATACCAATGTAAGGCGACAAACCTTTTTCGTACAAAGCATGGCCAAAAGTAACTAACTTTAATTTCTCTGGCAATTCATCTCGCCGCTGCCAAAAAAGTTCTTTCCACTGAAAATCCCGAATCAATTGCAATAATGATTCATCACTGCACAAAACCACTGCCCCACCTTCATCAAATAAAGACAGCATATTTTCAACTGGAGAACGTCGACCTAAATCAGTATCCTTTTCAATACGTGATTGTGCCGCTGGCACATGGATAGAGTTGATGACAGCTTTGGTTTTGGGAAACATAAACCACGTTAAAAACTGAAAAAAATCATGCCAGTTTTCAGTACGTGTCTGGATTTCACCGGTAAGATAAATGCGTGGCGCATAATGCTCATTAAAATGACCAGGCTTGCCATCCTGCTGAACTATTTTAAGTGTTTTACCACTCAAAGTTTGTATCGATTGCTCTGCACTATCTAATACAGACTGATAATCTTTAAGTTCTGGCCAGGCATCTTTGAATTGACTAAATTTTTTAGCCCACAGAGTGAGTGGCAAAAAAATAGGTGAGAACAAAACAAAGTCCGCATCCCACTTCTGATTTAAATCAATCTTTTGAGAAAACATGTTATCTGGAAACGCCTGAGTTTAAATATAATACAATATAGTTCATAAAGATTGCCGCGCTTTGCTCGCAATGACAATCCGCTCTTAAGGCGCAAGTCGCTCATTAAACCAGTCACCTGAATCATTTTTCGAATAAATAAAACGGTCATGTAAACGGCTATCACGAGCTTGCCAAAATTCCATTGTTTCAGGTTCTATACGATAGCCTCCCCAAAATGAAGGCAAGGGAATATCACCATCAACAAATTTATGTTTCATTTCATCAAACATAGCATCAAGTAACGCGCGATTTTTAACAACCTTACTTTGATGAGAAGCCCATGCGCCAAGTTGACTGCCTCGCGGACGGGAAAGAAAATATTTAAGTGATTCGCTTGTGGAAATTTTTTCAGCAGTTCCAGCAACTTTTACTTGACGCCCCATTGAATGCCAGGGGAAGAGTAAACTCACTTTATTATTTGTTTCAATATGCCCTGCTTTTCGACTGGAGTAATTGGTGAAAAAAATAAAACCTTTTTCATCATAAGATTTCAATAAAACGGTACGTTGCCAGGGTTGGCCATCCTTATCAACTGTTGCCAATATCATTGCGCTTGATTCTGGAATATCAGTCTCACAAGTTTCAGAATACCAGCTTTCAAACTGTTTAATTGGATCAGAATGTAAACTTGAACGCAGCAAACCTTCAGCCATTAATTTTTCACGTAATTGAGACGTTTTCAAATAATCTGTATACATAGTAATTTTATTTTTGCGGCATTAGCGGATTACAGTTATTAATAACCACTTTCCCCTGCAACATATTTCCTTTTGAATATTCGGTAAAATAACATTTATTTGTTTTAGGATCGTAATTCTCAATCCAGAGGTTCTCATCTTTCCATGTCGAACCAATATGACGTTGTCCATCCGGAACGGATAATGACATTACGCCACCGTATTTTTTGACAAATATTTGTTGAAAGTGAAAGTAATACGCACCCCAAGCAATAATAAAAACAATGCCTGCTGCAATAAAAGCATATTTCCACTGATCAATTTTGTGTCCAATAAATACCAATAAGGCAATAATTAAAGCAAATACAGTTATCCAGTATAAATAGGTAATCACAATGTTATCTCCTGAAGCGTTGCTAGCAATATTAACATTTTAAATCAAAATGATTCTGTTAAACTAGTTTTTTTCATACAGCTTGTTAAAAATGTACAAATATATAAAACAACTCATCATTGCAAGGGAACAATGTGACCGCGGCATAAAATCGTATGGAACGATTTTGAACAAGCTATGCTTGGCCCAAAGGGCGGAGGGCATGGACGCCCAGAGTAATCTCATAATGAATCCCAACAACCTGGAGATTGCTTCGTTGCACTCGGTAACTGCTCCTTGCGTTACTCTCGACAATTGCTCCTGCATTATTCTACCTTCGCCCGTCCTTGGGCTCGTACCTCCTGCGTCCATGCAGTCGTCGCAATGACAGGGCTTTTTTAATATGTCTATTATCCTCAGCACCCTTAACGCACGTTACATTCATGCCTCGCTAGGCCTGCGTTATTTATTGGCAAATATGGGCAATTTACGAGCACAAACTCAGCTTATTGAATTTATCATTAATAGCCGCCCTATCGATATTGTTGAAACCTTATTGCAAAATAAACCTGAAATAATTGGTCTGGGTGTTTACATATGGAATACAGAAGAGACACTGCAGGTTGTTAAACTTCTTAAAAAAATATCACCTGAAACCATTATTATTTTAGGTGGCCCCGAAGTTACTTATGAAACTGGACAACAGGAAATTTGCGCGCAGGCTGATTACGTTATTACCGGTCAAGCAGATGTCACTTTCAGAAAAACCTGTGAAGATATATTAAATAATAAAAAACCACTACAGAAAGTTATTAAGGCTGAGCATTTCAAATTGGACGAAATCAACTTACCCTATGATGAATATACCGATGAAGATATCAAAAACAGGGTCATTTATGTTGAGGCCTCCCGTGGTTGTCCTTTTAAATGTGAATTCTGTTTATCCTCTTTAGATAAAACGGTTTACCCCTTTAAAATCGATTTGTTTTTAGCTGAAATGCAAAAGCTATATGATCGTGGTGTACGTAGTTTTAAATTTATTGATCGCACCTTTAATTTGAAAATAGCAACCAGCATTAAAATAATGGAATTCTTTCTGGAAAAAATGCAGTCAGCAAAAGTTTATTTACATTTTGAACTTATTCCCGACCACCTTCCTGAAAAACTAAAAACCGTTATGCAACGGTTTCCTGAAGACAGCTTACAGTTTGAAATTGGCATTCAAAGTTTAAACCCGAATATTCAGGATATTATTAGCCGTAAACAGGATAATAATAAGGTTCACAAAAATATGATCTGGATTCGTAACAATACATCCGCACATATTCACGCAGACTTAATTATTGGTTTACCGGGGGAAACTTTAACGAGCTTTGCTAAAGGTTTTAACGAATTAGTTGTAATGAATCCTCATGAAATTCAGGTTGGAGTGCTTAAACGCTTACGAGGTACACCTATTATTCGTCATACTGATAAATATGATATGCGCTACAACCCAATAGCGCCGTATGAAATTTTAAGTAACAACATTATTGATTTTAGTACCATGCAAAAACTGAAACGTTTTGCACGCTACTGGGATGTGATTGCCAACTCTGGACGATTCAAACACTCAAAGTCTTTATTACTTGGCGATAAACCTTTTGAAAATTTTTTAAACCTGGCAAATTGGTTACACACGGAAACCGATCAAACCCATAAGATTGCTTTACCCCGCCTCTTTAGTTTGATTTTTAGCTTTATGACAACAGTATTAAAACTGGATGAACAACAAACAATTGAGTTTCTTTTAAGAGATTACGAAGAATCAGGAATAAAAGGACAGGCAAAATTTATGCTACAGGCTGATGATAAAATAATTAAACCGTTCAAACGTCGCTCAGAATCGAGACAAAAACGGCATCAAACAAAGAGTTAATGCCTTTTCTAATCAGAGCCAGGCATTTCTTTTATAAAAACATCATGTTTACTGTAAGGAATTTCAATCCCTTCTGAGGTAAAGCGTTTATAAATAGTGGTGTTGAGGGCATCGAGTACCCTGCCTCGAACTTCCGGTATTTCAACCCAGCATAACAGTTCAATATCCAGACTGGAATTTCCAAAAGAACGAAAACGAACCCGTGGTTCAGGATCATCGCAAACTTCATTTTCATTTAACGCGACTTCCATTAACACCGCTTTAACCTGATCAATATCCGAGCCATACGCTACACCGATTTTTATATTAAGCCGGTATTTTTCATGCGGGCCACCGGATTCATTACTAATACGGGTGTTTCCCATCACCGCGTTAGGAATAGTGATTTCAACATCGCCACGGGTTAATAAACGGGTACTGCGAATACCGATATGAGTCACCTTGCCCCGCTCACCGCTGTCTAACACGATATAATCACCAATTTTATAAGGCGAATCAGCCAGTATAAAAACACCCGAAAAAAGATTGGCTAAAGTATCTTTGGCAGCAAAACCGATGGCAATACCAACGATACCCGCAGATGCCAGCCAGGCGGTCATGTCGATGTGCCATGAACTAAAAATTAAATAAACAGCAATAATGAAAACAAAAATATAGGCAAGGTTCTGGAATAGCGGTTTGGTCTGTGGTCGAACAAATGATTGTTGCTTTGCATTAAGACTTATTGCTCTTAACACAATAACAATCACCCGCAGAAAAAAAGAACTCCATAAAATAATCAAAACTGTAGCAACTAATGATTGTGTAAAACTATCTGAAGCCGGTGAGAGTTTAAGCGGAATAACGGCCATTAACAGACCCAGCAAAAATAAGGTCCAGAAAACCGGACCGGATAATAAACGGTTAATTTGATCATCCCAGTGTATTGTGGTTCTGCGGGTAAGTTGTGCAATTAATGTGGTCAGGATACTGGTTGCGACTTTTGCCAGTATTAAAGAAATACTCACCACAACAATGAAAATCGCAAAAGGATAATCGCTAAAAAATCCAAGAACGGGATCCAGCTTTGAGTAAGCATCCGTCAGGATACTGCCTTGATCAGATAGTGGTTCCGAAAGTGGAACAGAGTTATTTATTACTTTAGTCATAGTGCCAATTTAGCAAATTTCATGTTCAAACAGCAAAAAAAAACCCGTGATAAACACGGGTTTCTTCAAACTACAAATGTAAAAGTGTTTATACAGTTACGTTTGTTGCTTGTGGGCCTTTAGGACCGTCTTCTACGTCGAAAGTCACTTGTTGGCCTTCAGCAAGAGTACGGAATCCTTCACTTGAGATTGCAGAGAAATGTACGAATACATCTTTGCTGCCGTCGTCAGGAGTGATGAAACCAAAGCCTTTAGATTCGTTAAACCATTTAACGTTACCAGTTGCCATTATTAATTACCTCATAATTAAATATTAAAAATGTGTTACAAATCTTACAAGGAAATTAACAGGATAAAACGTCTGACATAACCAGTAGAATGTAGCGCTATGCAGTGTACCCCCTTTTATTAGAAAAAACACCATATTCAGTAGATAAATCCACCTTTTCGATATGAATTTTTTCTTACACAGCCTCAGATAATTGCCGATAAACACTTAATTATTTTGAAGTTATTTCACTCTTAGCCCCCTTTTTATCAATAGTTCCTATATAATGCGCGCTCAAATTCGGGTGCGCATCGGTCTGCACCTTTTAAACGCAGTAAATCATCTTTAGATTTACCACGTAACGCTAAGTAAGTTTTCGCCTAAGACCGTCCCAAACGTAATGTTTCGGGTAGGCCGATCCTCATAAATTTTGGAGAAATTTTCTCATGTCATTTGACTCGCTCGGCCTTTCAGCCGAAATACTTCGTGCTGTATCCGAAAAAGGCTATACCACCCCGACCCCAATCCAACAGCAAGCTATCCCTCTTATTTTAGAAGGACGCGATTTAATGGGTGGTGCGCAAACGGGTACAGGTAAAACAGCTGGTTTTACACTGCCTTTATTACAACGATTACTCGACACCGCTAAGCCCCACAAAGGCCGCCGCCCGCTTCGCTGTTTGATACTTACACCTACTCGCGAACTCGCCGCGCAAGTGCATGAAAGTGTGCAGACTTATGGTCGCCACCTTGCGCTTAAATCAGCGGTTGTTTTTGGTGGTGTCAGCATTAACCCGCAAAAAATGAAACTCATTAAAGGTCTCGATATTTTAGTTGCAACGCCAGGTCGTTTGCTTGATCACGTTAGCCAGCGTTCAGCAGATCTTTCAAATATTGATATTTTAGTTTTAGATGAAGCTGATCGCATGTTAGATATGGGCTTTATTCATGACATTAAAAAGGTACTTGCGCTAGTACCAAAAGAAAAACAAACTTTATTGTTCTCGGCGACTTTCTCAAATGATATTAAGAAACTAGCCAATACCCTTCTTAATAATCCTGCGCTTATCGAAGTTGCACAAATCAACACAACAGCTGAACGCATTAAACAAGTTGTTCACCATGTTGATAAAGGGCGTAAACGTGAATTACTTTCATTTTTAATTGGCTCAAAAAACTGGCGACAAGTTTTAGTATTCACTCGTACCAAACATGGTGCCAATCGTTTAGCTGAGCAGTTAGGTAAAGATGGTATTACCTCAGCCGCAATACATGGCAACAAGAGCCAGGGGGCACGAACTAAAGCCCTTGCCGATTTTAAATCTGGAAAAGTACGCGTTTTAGTTGCAACCGATATCGCCGCTCGCGGTATTGATATTAATCAACTTCCACACGTAGTGAACTTTGAATTACCCAACGTTGCTGAAGACTATGTTCATCGTATTGGTCGTACTGGTCGCGCCGGCAATGAAGGTGAAGCAATGTCGTTAGTTTGTGTAGACGAACTAAAATTATTAAAAGACATTGAACATCTGACTAAAAACGAAATTCCGAAAATTGCAATTGAAGGCTATGACATTGACCCATCAATTAAACCTGAACCCATTCAAAATGGACGTGGTGGCAGACAGCAACAATCAAGAAGACGTTCGGGTGGAAATAATAATGGTGGAAGAAATTCTTCTGCTAAAAATAGTAAATCAGGCAGAAAGCCAAACGGCAATAAACAATCAACTGATCGCTCTTCAGGAAATAAAGCTGATTCACCCTGGGCTAAAGCAAATGAAAATAGATCTCGTTCACGAAATAGTAATCAAAATCGTTCACAATCGGGCAATCGTTAACCTGTAATTCTTTATTTCCAGAAATTAAGTTTTATTTAACTCCTCACCTTCCTTTTTTCAGGTTGGTTTCAGCTTCATTTGATACCTTTTCTCCATCGAACATCTAGATGGAGAAAAGATATGTCAAACAACTCAAGCATCGTAAAAGTCTGGGATCCTTTTGTCAGGATCTTTCACTGGACACTAGTACTGTCTTTTTTCATTGCCTATATTACAGAAGAAGACTTTCTCACAATCCATACCTTTGCCGGTTATACCGTTCTAAGTCTACTCATTTTACGTATTATTTGGGGCTTAATAGGAACACGCCATGCACGTTTTAGTGATTTCACCTATTCGCCACAATCAATAAAGGAATTTATTAAAGATACCTTATATCTAAGAGCAAAAAGGTATTTAGGCCATAACCCGGCAGGTGGTGCAATGATTCTGTTAATGATCATTAGCTTACTTGTTACAACGTTAACAGGGCTAGCTGTTTATGGCATTGAGGAACAAGCAGGCCCATTGTCAAACTGGTATATGCAGAAAGATAGCTTTTGGGGTGATGTCTTTGAAGAAACCCATGAGTTTTTTGCCAACTTCACTTTATTACTTGTCTTCATTCATGTTGCTGGTGTCATTGTAGAAAGTTTCATTCACAAAGAAAACCTTGTGAAATCTATGATCGATGGCAAAAAATGTTTTGACACTAATTCACATTAAGCAGGAAATATTATGAAAAATTTATTAATCGGTTTTATCACAACCAGTGTTTTTATTGTGCAAAGCTATTCTGTTATGGCTGATGAAAACACAGTTAATACTTTAATGAAAAACTACCAATCACTAGGTGCAAATAGTGGCAATGTACAGCGCGGTGAAGAATTTTGGAATAAAACATTTACAGGCAAAGCTCCCTTTACAAAACGTAGTTGTAAATCATGTCACACAGCAAACCTTAAAAATAAAGGAAAACATGTTCGCACTGGTAAAACGCTTAAACCATTAGCACCTTCTGTTAATCAAGCAAGCTTGAGTAAGGTGAAAAATGTAAAAAAATGGTTTAAACGAAATTGTAAATGGACAACAGGTAAAGAATGTAGTGCACAGGTAAAAGCAGACATCCTCGCTTTTATTAAACAACAGTAATCAACCGGAGAATCAATATGAAACATCCAGTAACTATTAGCCTGATTATCCTTACCGCTGGTATCCTTATGGTGCCGGTAGTATTCAGTGACGATGACAGACGTGAATATCGACAACGCTCGGTTGGTGTCGCTCCTGTTACTTCACCCATATATAAAGAAGAATGTAGTAGCTGTCATATGGCATATCCTCCTGGTTTGCTACCTGCACGTTCATGGAAAAAAATAATGACAGGTCTGGAAACACATTTTGGAGATAATGCTGAATTAGATGCAGAAAGCTTCGAAAATATCTCTGAATTTCTGGTTACGAATAGTGCTGATGATTCAGATTATCGTCGTTCGCGTAAAATTATGCGTTCACTTAGTTCTAACGATATGCCTATTAGAATTTCTGAAATACCTTATATTAAATACAAACATGATGAAATTCCTGATAAATTGATAAAATTCAATAAAAAGGTAAATAGTCTGGCTAATTGTAATGCCTGCCATCATAAAGCCGAACAAGGTCTTTATAGTGAACATGGTGTTAATATTCCTGGTTATGGTCGCTGGGACGATTAAGATTAAGCAGGCTATACTTTAAACACGGATATTATGATGAAAAATTGTATCAAACTCATTATTACCAGCTTACTTATCATTTTTTCTATTCCGCTCTTTGCGGATGATGATCATGATGAAGCAAAGCGACTGGTGGAATCAGGTGAGATCCTTGCACTTGAGGTTGTTCTGAAAAAAGCACGTGAGATACAAGCAGGTAAAGTTCTTGAAGTAGAACTTGAAAGCAAAAAAAACAAATATATTTATGAGATTGAACTGTTAAATGCTGATGGTACCGTATTTGAATTAAAGTTTGATGCCCGAACCGGCAAACACTTATCAACAGAAAAAGAGAATTAATATTGCGTTTATTACTCATTGAAGATGATAGCGAGCTTATCTCAGCTCTTAAAAAGCCTCTTAAAGACGCAGGCTATGCTGTTGACGTTGCTGAAGATGGCGTTGAAGGTGAATATCTTGGTAATGAAAACATTTACGATATCGCTATCCTTGATCTTGGATTACCAAAACGTAATGGGCTTGAAGTTCTAAATAACTGGCGCAAAACTAATAATAAGTTACCTGTAATCATTCTTACCGCACGTGATACATGGCAGGAACGTGTTGATGGATTTAAAATTGGTGCTGATGATTATATTGGGAAACCTTTTCATGTCGAAGAGTTACTGGCTCGAATCACAGCCCTGCTTCACCGCAGTAAACAATCCCCCGGTGGCTCATTAAAAAGCGGTGATCTAGTGCTTGATGAAGATAAACAAACTGTTACCACAGAAGATGGTGAAACACATACATTAACTGGTACTGAATTTCGTTTACTCCGCTATTTTTTACTTAATACGGGGCACGTACTGTCTAAATCTCGTCTAACCGATCATATTTATAATTTAGATTCAGATAAAGACAGTAATGTCATTGAAGCGTATATCAAGCGTTTACGGAAAATGCTCGGCAAAGAACGTATTGAGACACGCCGCGGACAAGGTTATATATTCAAAGAGTCCATGCAATGAAATCCATTCAATCCAAATTAGCAACTGGATTATTGATCAGCTTAACTCTGGTATTTTTAATGCTCTGGTTTGCCGTTAGCAATAACATTCAAAAACTTTCAGAAAATTATATTGCCTCACGCCTCGAGCATGATATTGAAACGCTACTCACTGCAATAAACTTTGATAAAACAAACACACTCACTATCAATGAGCAGTATATTAACTCCATCTATAAACGACCTTTCTCCGGACATTATTATACGATTCAACATAATCAAACCTTGTACAGATCACGTTCACTATGGGATCAAAGTTTAACCTCGCCCGAGATTAGCAATAATCGTTATTTAAAAACCATTCAGACCGGGCCTGAAAGTCAATCACTCATAACAATTACGGAAAGTTTTGAAAAACAAAATCAAAATGTCACTATTAGCATCGCTGAAAATTTAACACCTGTTATTGAAGATATCAGACAATTTAAAAACTACTTTTCTGCCTTATCTTTATTAAGTCTTTTTAGCTTGTTGCTGATTCAATTTAGTGTTTTAAAGAATGGCTTAAAGCCACTAAGAAAAATACGCAATGAACTTAATCAATTAGAAAAAGGTACTATTAGCAAATTGACTACCGACGTGCCTGACGAATTAGAATCGATGGTTAATGAAGTCAACCATCTTTCATTAGCGCTATATAAACGACTTAAACGTTCACGGGATGCCTTAAGTGATCTGTCACATGCAATTAAAAAACCTTTAACCCTACTACAGCAGTTTAGCGATGAAAATCAGGAGAAGTTTGATAATAAGACAAATGAATTTTTAAATAATCAAATTTCATCCATACAACAAATTACCGACAGAATCCTGAAACGAGCAAGAGTCGCTGGCACATCAAAATTCAATGCACCGTTTAACATTAACGAAGACTTACCTGTGCTAATAAAAACCATTAGCACAATGTATACCGATAAGCACATAAACATATCATTAGACATTCCAGAAACATTAGAAACACAAGTTGATCGTGAAGACATGTTAGAGCTATTAGGTAACTTACTCGATAACGCATGGAAATGGGCCAACTCAGCAATCAATATCACCTTTAAAATAACAAATCAGATAAACATTATTATTGAAGATGATGGCCCCGGTGCATATGAAGAATCACTCAATGAGCTCACACAGCGCGGTGTTCGGCTTGATGAGTCAGTCAGTGGTTATGGCTTTGGTCTTGCTATTTCATCTGATATCATCAGAGACTATGAAGGCAGTTTATTATTTAGTCGCTCTGAAACACTAGGTGGTTTTAAAACTGAGATACAACTTCCAATTAATCATTAAATCACCCACTCATCTATACTGAAAGTTAATAATACCATGAAAAAAATTGCTATTTTTGTTGATGTACAAAACATCTATTACACCACCCGCGACACTTATGGCCGTCAGTTTAATTATAGAAAGTTATGGCAACAATTAAGTACCGAAGGTGAAATTGTTTCTGCAACGGCTTATGCCATTGCTCGAAATGATGATTCACAAATAAAGTTTCAGGATGCGCTGAAACATATCGGGTTTGAGGTAAAACTTAAACCTTATATACAGCGCAGAGATGGTTCCGCTAAAGGTGATTGGGATGTGGGTATCACCATTGATATTATGCAAACAGCAAAAGAGGTTGATACGGTTGTGTTGCTTTCCGGAGATGGTGACTTTGATCTTTTATTACAAAAGATTAAAACAACGTATGCAGTAAATGCAGAAGTCTATGGTGTTGCTGCGCTTACCGCAAATTCACTCATTAATGCGGCGAGTGTTTATCACCCGATTGAAAAAGATTTATTGCTTTAAACCTTATTTTCCTAGAAACAACTTCCTGTACCATCTGTTAATGTATTCATGAAGGCCTCAAGAGCAGCATAATCATCAGGTGCTGATGTTGATAAACCTAGTCCACTTGTACCAACACCAATCTCAGAAGCTATATTTCTATTCACCTCTGGTGTAATAAAATCATTAGGTATATTAGGTGCCATAATATCATAATGTCGTATCACATCCTCCAATGTCGCAAGAACACCATTATGCATGTAAGGCGCAGTTAGCGCGATATTACGTAATGTTGGAGTTTTAAACTTGCCATCCTCTGCTGCAGCTTCAGCTACCGACACCACACCTTCATCGGCTAGTCGGCCACCAAGTCCTAAATCAGTAAAACTCGCACCAGCTGGATTATTCGGATTTTTTGGAACCCCAATATTGAAATACTGAAAGCTTGTAAACAAAACTTTGCCTGACACGTCAGGAGTTAAGGTGTGGCACGATGAGCATTTGGCAGTTGCTCCACCAAATAGATCCAATCCTGCTTTTTCCTGAGTACTTAAAGGAAATGAAGTGGAATCCTGTAAGTAACAATCAAACTTTGAAGAAAAAGGATTCATTTCATCAGACCGTTCAAAGGCAGCAATTGCTTTAGCAATTCGATTATATGCTGCTACAGTATTATCAAATACGGTATCACCATAAACTGCTTTAAACTTATCTGCATATGGACCATTTTGCACTTTATCAACCACAGCCTGTGCGTCTGTCGCCATTTCAACCAAATTCAAAAATGGATCTTTTGCTTGGGCTTCGAGTGTATCTCGCCGGCCATCAATAAATTGTCCACCAGAATAAATATCTGCATTGCGTACAGAATCATTCCTCAGAGCAAAACTTGGTGAAAATTTTGCATAAGCCGAGGTAGGTGCATTTCGATTACCAAACCCACCCGTCGAACCCTGAGATACAGGGGTTGTTTGCGTTACATCAGGATCTGCAAAACCGTTTGCAGCCGAATGACATGAGGCACAAGATTGATCTTCATTGGCAGATAATCGAGTATCTTCAAATATAAGTTTACCCACTTCCACTTCCGTAGCGGTAACATTTCCACCACTCGGTGACCCAGAACCACCACCACAGGCGCCCAGAACTAAAGCAAATGAAAATAAACTTATTAGTGAAAAATACTTCATAATGAACCCACACCACATACTCAAATTTAGAATGAGTACAACATTAATCGGGAGTGATGTTAAAAAATTGATCCAGATCAATTTTTTCCCAAACAAAACTGGCTGGCTCCAAGGACTGTATGACCTATCACATTTCATAACCAATCGTTACTATTTAAAAAAAAACGGGGTTAAATATCAAATTTAGCGTGAATTTAAACGATTTACTCACTAGGTCGGTTTTTCTTGTGGCATAATACGCGCCCTTTTTACCTCTATTTAACCATCGGAAATTTCTCTTGATTACTACAGCTAATATTACCATGCAGTTTGGGGCTAAGCCCTTGTTTGAAAACATTTCAGCTAAATTTGGTAATGGCAATCGCTATGGCCTGATTGGTGCCAACGGTTGTGGTAAATCCACATTCATGAAAATTCTTGGTGGTGAACTTGAAGCCACATCAGGAAACTTTTCAATTGATGTAAACGAAACGCTTGGTAAACTTGGCCAGGATCAGTTCGCCTTTGAAGAAAATACAGTACTTGATACTGTCATCATGGGTGATGCAAAACTATGGGAAATAAAACAAGAACGTGATCGTATATATTCTTTGCCAGAAATGAGTGAAGAAGAAGGTATGACAGTTGCCGAACTCGAAACTGAATTTGCAGAACTTGATGGTTACACTGCAGAGTCTCGTGCCGGTGAATTATTATTAGGCCTTGAAATTTCCGAAGAACAACATATGGGTTTAATGAGTACCGTTGCTCCTGGTTGGAAGTTACGTGTATTACTTGCACAAGCTCTATTTGCTAACCCGGATTTTATGTTGTTAGACGAACCAACGAATAACCTGGATATCAATACCATTCGTTGGTTGGAAAATATTCTTAATGAACGTAAAAGTACCATGATCATTATTTCACATGATCGTCACTTCCTTAATAGTGTTTGTACACACATGGCAGATTTGGATTATGGTGAATTGCGTCTTTACCCTGGTAACTACGATGAGTACATGACCGCATCAACTATGGCACGTGAACAATTACATGCTGATAACGACAAGAAAAAGACACAGATAGCTGAACTACAAGCTTTTGTGAGTCGCTTCTCTGCCAATGCATCAAAAGCAAAACAAGCAACATCACGTGCAAAAAAATTAGAAAAAATAGAACTAACTAAAGTTGTTGCTTCAAGTCGAAAAAGTCCTTTTATTCGTTTTGAACAAGACAAAAAACTTTATCGTATCGCATTAGAAATTGAAGACATGAGTAAAGGTTTTGACGATAAACCATTATTCCAACATCTGAACCTCTTAGCAGAAGTGGGTGAACGTATTGCCGTTATCGGACCTAATGGTATTGGTAAAACAACGTTATTACGTACCCTGGTGCATGACTTAGCACCTGACAGTGGTCATATTAAATGGTCAGAAAACTCAAACATTGGTTACTATGCACAAGATCACTCTGGTGATTTTGAAAATGACATGTCCCTCTTCGATTGGATGAGTCACTTCAAACAACCCGGTGATGACGAACAAGCTGTCCGTGGAATATTAGGTCGAATGTTGTTTTCTCAAAGCGATATTGATAAATCAGTGACTAAAATATCCGGTGGTGAGCAAGGTCGCATGTTATTTGGCAAACTGATGATGCAAAAACCCAATATCCTCGTGCTTGATGAACCCACCAATCACCTGGACATGGAATCAATTGAAGCATTGAATCTTGCATTAGATAACTATCCTGGCACAATCATATTTGTAAGCCACGACAGAGAATTTGTTTCATCATTAGCGACACGTATTATTGAACTATCGCCAACGGGTGTTACTAACTATAGTGGTACTTATGAAGAGTACTTACGTGATCAAGCAACTGATTAAATAAGGGAATAATCTATGAAATTACTCATACGCAACCTTGCACGAACAACAACCGAAAAAGAACTCCAGTCATTATTTGAGCCTTTTGGCACAGTGCAATCCTGTAATCTAGTGATGGACAAAGATACCGGTGAATCCAAAGGTTTTGGTTTTGTTGAAATGCCGAAACTAGGTGATGCAAAAGCCGCAATGAAAGGTATTAATGGCAAAGAAATTGCGGGTAGTAAACTTCGCGTTAAAAAAGCTGAAAATAAATAGTCTCAACTTATTATGACTGAAGACGAAGCAAAAAAAGTCCGCAAACAAGACCCTCTGCATGGCATAACCCTAAAGATGATTGTCACTCAACTAGAAGAAGAATACGGCTGGGAAGAACTCGGTAATCGCATTAATATTAAATGCTTCACTAACGATCCCAGCATTAATTCCAGCCTGAAATTTTTACGAAAAACACCCTGGGCCAGAGATAAAGTTGAAGCACTTTATCTGAAAGTTAGAACGTAAAATTACCAGAGCATAATACCCCCCTGCCCTGTATTACTTGAAAAATATAACCTTAATCTTAAATAATAAGTTCGTCCTCTAATAAGATGGTTTTCTATTTTCGAATTTGTATTTGTACCACTATCATCATCTCCTGCAAGAAAAACAGGTTCGCCATCGTCATCTTCAAATAACACCATCACCGTATCCATACTACCAAATGTCTGCATTGTATACTTTCGACTTACAGTTGGTTTAATAACATAATCTGCTTGTTGTCCAGCTGATAGCTTAACTAGCTTAGATAAAAATGGTTTAAGTTCTGGATATGATTTTTTGCTGGTATCAGGGTAAAACTTTCTAACTTCTTTTATATCTGATTCCGACAAGCCATGAGACGGAACAAGTGCATTAGTCTGATATTCTTGTGGAGATGTAATTAAACCTGCATTAAAACTGTAATGCATTATCGAGTCTTTATCCCAATCAGAACCATTTACATCTGCTGAGGATAATTTACGTAGAATATTACTAAAGATTGTTTCTTCATCCCAGTTATTTGGTGCTCCACTAAAATAGGCATTCACAGCATCTTCATCCCAAATGATTCCTGCATTTGGATTCTGATGTTCATGTGGAAACCCCATTGCATGTCCGATCTCATGTAATGCAGTATCTTTTCCATGAGGCGTTGTTAAATCCCAACCAAAATTCATGGTGCGTTCTGAAGTAGAGATATCGAAATCAATAACATCACGTCCGATATACGACCATGATGATCCACGATTAAACCCTACTCTGATTTCTGCTTCAGCGGGATCACTAACTTCTTCAAATTTAAGACCAACACCCAGATTTTTCCATTTTTTAAATGCTTTTCTAACTTCTTCTTTTTGTATTACAGAACCTTTCCAACTTACAGGTGCATCAAAAAAATAATAATGCAGTACTGTATTGTTTACCCATTTCTTTTCAATATGGCGTATAAGGAATGCTCTGCCCGCATCTAAACCACTATCAAGTTCTCGTACAGGAACGTTAGGCAAACCACATTGAGGTAATTCGGCTTTTTTATACTTAGATTTTTTTGAATATTTTTTCTTTGCTAGCATTTCTCTCTCCTTGAAAAACATTTAAACATATTTACAATATAAATCTAAAATAATAATTTTACAACGTACATGCAAAACATTTAAAAAATATTATTTATGATACACAGCACCCTTTCAGAGACACTCTCATCCCAACCAATAAAAAAACTTCATTTAAAATTATATGTTTCTAGAATATAACCAGGAACCTAAAGTTAATAATATATACATTACACCTATAAACAATACTTGTTCTATCTGAGTAGTGATTTCATAGTAAAAAATTAATACAGCACCAGATAATAATCCGATTAAAGAGGTAAGAGTAATTAATGTTGAAGAACTTGTTAAATGCCGTATTTTAAAATTTGCGTATGCCATTAACACTGATACCAGCAAAAAAGTAATACTGCCAAATTCAAGAATCATTTCAAGAGACCCGGCCAAAACCAAACAAAAAGCCATAACTGACATTGCAACAATTGCATAGATTGGTATATGATTTTTTCGAACAGCTAAAATAGAAGGGAAATATCCATCCTTAGCAATAACGGCAATTTGTCTTGATGCACCAAACACCGTCCCACTGATAGCACTACTTGTTGCAAGTAATGCGCCCGCTATAACTAAATCAGTCCCCCACTGTCCAAGCACTTTATCTGCACCTGAAGCTAAAGCGTATTCCTTGTCCTGAATTATATCTTCAAACGGTATAGCTAAAATCGCACCTAATGAAATAGTTAAATAAATAACCATGGCAATAAAAATGGCTGAATATATCGCTTTTGGAATATTTTTTTCAGGTTCATCCATTTCATTAACCGCATTGATAACAAGTTGAAACCCCTCATAAGCAACAAAGGTTATAGACGCGACAATAAGAATATTTAAAAATGTAGTTTCACTATCATTTTGTATTAGTACAGGGATACTTGTGCTGCTGTTATTAATAAGAACAAAGGAAATCACAACCAAAATTACTAATTTGGTATACACCATGATATCCTCTATTTTCCCCATACCTTTTACACTCCAAAGATTGATTAGAGTAAAAACAGCAATAACTGAACCTGCAACAAATTTTCGTATCCATTCATTGTCTGCGAAATCAAAACCACTAATGGCATAAGAAGCAAAAGTATATGCATAAAGTGCAAGCGTACTGATATAGCCAAAAACAACAAACCAACCAATTATTGATGCCGCAAAATGAGATTGAGGAAATGTTCTTTTGTAAAAGGAATATGTGGCACCCTCATCTTTATAATACACACCTAATTTTATATATGAATAAGCAGCCATAAATGCGATTAGCCCTCCAATGAGAATCGCTAAAGGAGTAAATACTCCAATCATTGAAACTGAAACACCAAGAATAGTGAAAATACCACCGCCGACCATTCCACCTAAAGCAATAGCAATGAGTTCAGGTATACCTAATTCTATATTTCGTTTTCTATGTATTGATTTATTATTCATGTAGATTAAATACTAGCAGCGACAGCAGCCCGCTGTATATATAAATTCAGTTTAGCTGTGCAACATAGGCTGCAAGTGCCTTGACGTCATCATCCGACAACCCTTTTGCAATTAATTCCATTATGATGCTTTTTCTTTTTGCCTGTTTACTGCTATTTTTTAAACTATCTCGAAACCCTCTTAAAGTCATTTCAATATAGTGAGCTTTCTGACCAGCAAGGCGAGCATAATCTGATTTGCCTGCACCTTGTTTGCCATGGCATGAACTACACTGTTTTACATATAAAGCTTGTCCTTTTTTCGCGAGCAGAACATTTGTTTTTGAAACTTTAACTTTCATACTGGCATAAAAAATAGCCAAATTTTCCTTATCCTCACGTGAAAAGTTTTTTGATAAAGCATTCATAACAAAATTTTTACGCCGTCCATCTGAAAATTTTTCGATTTGATCAAGCAAATACACCGGGTTTTGTGCAGCAAGATTTGGTACATCTGGTTTTTTACTATTGCCATCCGCTCCGTGGCATTGATTACACAATAATGCGCGATCTTTACCCAGTCTAATTGCCTGTTGCCTGAGTTTATCTGTTGATATCTTTTGTTCTATACCAGATAACATATGGCTAACTTCTGCATCTTTAGCATGTACAAGCAAACTAAAAAAGAAAAACCCCGTAACCAGAATAGTACGACTTAATAATACTAACATTTCACACCTCCTGCCCTTTTTATTTTTTTGATTTTATAAAACATTCTTCTACCTGAAAAACAAGATCGGAATATTCTTCATCATTTAAAAAATGTGCGGCTTCCTCCAAGGCATGACCTGCAATATCCGCATGTAATTTAGCAATAGCCATATTCCCCTGTTTTGCATATCGAATAGTGCTATGAATATGCTCCCATGTACTTTTTTTTAATTTATCCCCCATATAAGGATGGGTTATTGAAGAAGATTTTTTTTGTTTCAAATATTTAGAAAACTCACTTTCTATACTGCTAACATTATCTATTTCGTTATCCTGACAATTTTTATTATCCACTTTGGCAAAATTAAGTTTAGAATGTTGAACTTCTTTACTAGTATTAGCAGTGCCTGCATTATTTTTAATTGAGCTGAAAACGATGCTGTCGATTTGTTTATGGAGTAGAGAGGTAATATCAAAGGTGTTATTTGATTCAATAAATGGACGATAAGAGCGCATACGAATGCGAGTAATAACTATAGAAATTTTTCTATAGAGATCTTGTAACCTGACAAATAAAGAATGATATTTCATACTTTTCTACATCACCTTACTTATTTAATCCCCCCACCTCTTTAATCAGCTCTATAATATTTTAACATTGAACTCTATTGATAAAGTGGGTATTTTTTTCTTGAGCTCTCCCCATGAAAATATTTATAACGGAATATGGAGTCTGCACCATGGCAAGCTGAACAAACAATCAGCTCACTATTTTTATTGCGTAAAAAACTGTTCATTACATCGCCTTCATGTTTTTTTCCATTACCTGGGTTCTCACTACCTGGCTGCCATTGATGCGGATCATGACAACTTAAACAAGTTATTAATCCCACATGAGCACGTTTCCCATTTTCATCGAATACAGGGATATCCGGTAATATATTATTCGTAATACGTTTTTCACGAACATTATTAGACCAGACTAAAACATGATCCGGATGTTGTAATTTTGGTGGTATTTTATCTTCTGCAGCTTGTCCTTTCGCATGACAACTTAAACACATTTTTTCTACGGCAGAAGCAACTTTGGCAGGTTCACGAGCCCATAAGTTTGTTTCCATTTTAGCATTATGAACCGAGTGGCACTGACCACATACACCTGAATGTTTAACATCATCTCCATATTGATTAACAGTTTTTGGATTAGTGACAGACATATCATGATCTGTACCTAAAACGCTTTTTTTACTTTTATGACATTCCAGACATAATTTTGAATTATGCGAAGCAGTAATACGTAAAAAACTATTCGAGGCATTCCCTTCTTTTAATGGATCTCCAGCATTACTCACATCAGGTGCCCAGGTATGAGCATCATGACAAGTTACACAATCAACCAGACCATCCTGGCTAATTTTATTTCCATCTTCATCATATAAAGGAAGTTTTTTAGTCTGCCCCTTAATTTTTTTCAAATCAACGCCAATAGGATGAGAATGCCCATCAACTAATTTTTTCTCTGCAACACCTCCTTTTTTATGACAAGACTTACACAAACGTGCGAAATTACCATTTTTTACATCGTGTTCTCTTGCGCGTAAATAGGTGTCTTTGCCATTGTGAGGAGTATGGCATTGCCCACACACCCCACCTTTAAGAATATCTTTTTCCAGTAAATCTTTATTTTTAAAAACATTATGTTTTGTTGCCAAGATTGATTTTTTCTTTACATGACAGTTAAAACACAAAGTACTTTTATTACCGTATTCAATACGTAAGAAGCTCGTTAACCCATCACCTTCAATAAGTTCTCCGTCTTCTGTCTGGCTGGGTTTTCCACTCTTACTCCAGACATGAGGATCATGACATGAGCCACAACTCACTTTATCTCCGTTTACTGCTTGATGTCCCTTACTGTTATATAAAGGTAACTCTATATGTTCCCCTCCTGATAATTTAGACTTTTTACTTTTCCATTTTCCATTTTTGATCTGAATACCCAGTTTTTTTACTGATACCATGGTTGGATGTGAATGTATCCCTGTTGTTTTATCTTTAGCCAGACCATTTTTACGATGACAA
Source organism: uncultured Thioalkalispiraceae bacterium (assembly GCA_964605385.1). GTDB lineage: Bacteria > Pseudomonadota > Gammaproteobacteria > UBA6429 > Thiohalophilaceae > JAGLTQ01. Next base: position 20,464 of record CAZSCK010000009.1, on the reverse strand, counting down.
CCCATACAACGTGCAGCAGATTTATCTTTTGTCTTTATTGTGTATCTTGCCCATAACATTGGGCCATTTGCATCATGTGCTTGATGACAAGTCCCACATACACCTGACTCAGAGGCTGTCTGGCCATTTTTATTTAAAGCATCCGGTGCTGTTTTATCCAGATTATGTTTTGTTGTCTTAATATTTTTTTTATCTTTATGACAAGTTAAACATAAAGCAGAATTTTTATTTTCAACTAAAAGTAGTTTATCGCCTGCAGCTGCATGAGGACTATGGCAACTTTGACAGATCACCCTTCCATCTTTTGTAAACTTTGATCCTGCCTTGATTAAGCTATGCGGTTTATTTGGGGGTTGTTTAAATATAGGGTGATTCCCCTCATCAGCCCCTGTACTTTTATCCAGATGACAGGCCAGGCACATACTTGATTCAACATTTTTAACCCGTAAAAAAATGGGAGACTCACTTTGCTTCCAGTCAACACCATGTGCGGTATGGCATGTTCCACAATATACTTTACCATCATCATTGAGTGGAAATATGGTTTTACCTTCAGACGTTGGAATATTCATTTTTTCTGAAGGTTTAATACCAACCGGATGAGTATGTTTATCTGATTTCCAGACAAAACGTGAATCCAGGACAAAGCCATCGTGGCAGGAAAAACACATTTTGTTAGTGCTGGCGACATCTTGTTTACCGGTATCCACAACAGGTTTAGGTTCATATGGAATCAGTGGAGTGATATCTTTACGATTGAAATCCTTTAACCACATAATGTGACATGTCGAACATTCACGTTTTCCAGATACTTCACGTGAAGCCTCAGCAGAGGTAAATAAAACGGAAATAATAAATAAAAAACCAACTCCAATTTGTGGAGTGAAAATCGGGTTAAGTATTTTCCTGTTAAACAAACATGACATCGCTTATGGCTCCAGTGAGAATACCGAAACTTTGTTTTTCAACATTTCACAAACATATAAACGGTTTTGTCTATCAATCGTAATTCCTGCGGGTGAGGTAAACTTATAAGGTTTTCCATTCTCAGCCAAAACATAACGAAAACGAGTATCACTGGAAAAAACCTGGATCACTCCCATGTAACTATCACTCACATAAATGTTACCCTTGTTATCAAGAGCCACTCCTTTAGGCCGAAATAACTGGCCGGGCAATATCCCCCACTCGCCGGCTATCGCCTGTAACTCTCCTTTGGCATTAAAGATCTGTACTCGACTATTTAATACATCAACAACAAAAACATTATTATTAAACAACGAAATTGTAGCAGGATAACGAAATTCACCTCTATTAGTGCCTTCACCACCCCATTGATGCAGTAACTTTCCAGAATAATCATAAACCATGACCTCATGGTTATTATTGCCAGTGATATAAAATAATTTTAATTTTTTATTAACAGCAATATCTACAGGTCGGATAAGTTTACTTCCCTGCTTTAAAATTATATTTTTTTTAATTGTTCCATCTTTATTAAAAATTTGAATTCGATGATTATCCTTATCAGCAATATAAATGTTATTTTTGTCCGTATCGATACCCACCGGGTTTGTTAATTCGCCTTGCTTTGATCCTTTCCTGGAAATAGTTGAAATACTTTCTCCACTATCATCAAAAACAGCAATGCGATGATTCCCACTATCCACAATATAAATATTTCCATTTTCATCAACAGAAATATCGCTGGGTAGAGATAAGGGGGTTTCTTTATCACCTTTTATGGTGAATAAATGTTTTATTTGTTTAATAGGAATAGACGACTCCGCGACAACAAATTGCGGAATAGCTATAAAAAAAAATGAGATAACAGGAATAAAAAGTTTGTATTTTTTCCTCAATAAAAAGTTAATTCTTTTTATCATATTGTTCTTTCCACCAGGCTCTTGGATCCTGTCGCATTTTATCGCTGGTCGATTTTTTCTGTTTAGTAGCTGGACCTGTCATCACCTCAATCGAGGGTAATGTCTTCCCTGCCTTTAACAGGTTTGGCATATAAAATGTTTTATACTTCTCAACCAGGCCAATAATGTTCAGGTTTGTAACATCACTAATACGTCTGTCAGAGAAACCCAGCTTGCGGAATGGAAGATAACTTTTCTTTTCCTCTGTATGGCAGCGACTACAAAACAGGCCTTTCGGCATAACAATTTTATGAAAACTTTTCTTTATCGCTTCTTTATCGATATCAGTTAGCCTATCACGAATAGCAAGAAATTCTTTTGCCTCTGGAGTATCTTCTGTAATTTCCAATAACTTCTTCTCATCACCCTGATTGGTATAAACAACTATTTTTGAATAATAATCATCAGTGTCTGACAAATAACCGGTATTCTCATCCTTGCTGGTACCAAAGGGTTTACCCTTTACTTCAATTCCTGAATAATTTAACCATTCGAATGATAAAGTTGATTCCTTAATTTTACGTGGATCATTATGACAAGTCATACAACCAATAAATTGAGTATGCATATTCATCAATGTACGGATCATCGGTTCTTTGGAGTGTGGATAATCTCCATGACAGGAAAAACAAATACTCTTTTTGCCTAACAATACTTTATTGACTAATGGTGCATTATGGAAGTGGCGCAATCTTTCCGTATTACGTTCCTCCTGTAACTTTACCAGTAATGCAGGTGTTTCTTCTTTTTTAGTAAAACCCAGTTTTTCACCTAATACAGCAAATAATGTAAAAAGCAAAGAAGCAATGATGCCCATTAAAATAGCTGTTGTAAGAAATGATTCTACCGGATGATCACGACGTTTGCCGGAAATACTAAATAGATCATGTCGGTATCCACCAGGTAATTTTGCTTTATGATCCATTAAAATCAAAATGGCAACACCCAGCCCAAAGAATAACAAAACGGCTATTATAATAATTGTGGGTGCTACTTGTGCTACATCATGCATATTTAATTACCAATATTTTTAATTAGTTTGTTAATATGATCCAAATTGCAAAAAGTCCCCAGACTGTCCAAGCCAAAACAAAAGCAAGTGAACTATAAGCAATAATTTTTTGCCATTTTGTCAGGGGTGTCATCATGATGATGAATTCTCAGCATCTACATTTTGTTCAGCATCATCATTCAATAACTCTCTGCTTTCCATCATGTCACGCAAATGTTCTCTCTCTTCAGGTAATTCAACCAGATTACGCAGATATTCAAGGAAGTGTTCTTCTATTTGATGTTCTCTCGTAATTTTCCCGGTTAAAAATGTCCATTGCATAGGGAAACGCCCCGGAGCCAAATGAACGTTGTACCAGTGCCAAAATGCAATTACGAGTAAAGCTAATAGTGCTTCATGTGGATGCGATATACGCATGAATTCCTGAAAATGTGACACCATATTATCTGGCAAAACACTGGCCCAGAATTCAGGAAACAAAAAAGCTGAGCCCGATATAATCATGACCAAATTACCAAAAGCAGCGGCAAAATAATGTATTTTTTGTTTATAGTTAAACTTGTCCATTTCAGGACGTTCTTCACGACTTCCCGCAAAATACAAAATATCATCTTTAAAATCGCTAATATCTTTAAATAAAGGAATAATAGTTCGCCGAATATCAAAGATACCCAGTTTAATACGCATAAGCGGTCCCAAGGTTATCGTAACAACATGATAGATCATGGAAAAAATCATCACTGCAGCGATGGTTCGATGAATAATCCTGGAAACATTAACGCCGCCCATTAAGGAATTAAAAGGTTCAGCCCAGATAGCGTCAAAGAAATAAATAGGTAAACCGGTAAATGCCAGTGTTAAAAATGTCACAAAAGTCAGCATGTGCTGAATACGGATATGAATATTGTATCGATAAATATCACCAATTGGATTTGAGACGACATTCTTATATATCACCACCCGATCTTGTGGCAAAGCAGAAATCAGATCTTCAATTTCTTTTTTCTCAGCATCATCAATTTTGTTTTGCTGCATTGATGTTTCTAAAACACTGCGTGCATGATTCGAGAGCTGCATTAACCTGTATCTCCTACTTTAAAAATTATTATAGTTTTTATATCTTTCTATCACGTCCGCGTTTACTCTTACGTCGCCATGAGCTGCCATGTAATAAACGCCATGAAACACCGTCACGACGACGCCCTATTGTTTCAAAAATTGATAAGCCGATTAAAGCTGCAAGTGCAAAGTTACCAACGATACTATATATAATTTCCGTATAATAACGGAACACATTATCTTCGAGATAACTTGTTGGATGCGGATCAAGATTCGCATAACCTTCATCAGCATAAATATGGCAACGTTTACACGTCTCTACACGATTAGCTTTATTTACTGGTGAGTCCTCATGACGCGACGGTAGAATTTCATGTACACTCTTATAATAATTATCTTTTTCAGCATGACAATCCAGACAGTTTGCTGCTTCAGCAAAGCCATACTTGGTTAATTTCCCATGAAAACTATGCTCATAAGATTCTACAGCTACAGGGAATTTCTTACCAAGACTACGCTCATCTATTTTAGCCTGCTTAACACGTCGATCAATTAGTTTTTGATCACCATGACACGAAGAACAAAGCGCAACGATTTCTATTGATGATCTTTTTACTTCTTTAATTCGGCGACTGGTATGTTTATACCATTGCTTAGCAAATTTTTCGTCTTCATGACACAGTACACAACGATCAATAATATGCTTAGGTGGTTTTTCCTCTTTAGGGTTATAAAGAGGATTTGTGTGGCAGGTTATGCAATAAGGTTTATCATTTTCCAGACCGGCTTCAATTTTTTTTCTGCCATGAACACTCTGCTTGTATGCATCATAAATAATTTTATGACTAAAGGGTTTTCCCGTTGCAGGATTTTTAATGGAATGACATTCTGTATTACAAGTTACCCCGGTATCCACCTTTTTATGTGGTAACTCATTTATATAAGTATGGCAGTCTCTGCAAGGAACATTTCTATGAACAGTATTAGAAAACACTTTTGGCATAACATAATAAGAACGCCTTGCACCATCATCGGTAATACGTGCCATATTGGGATATTTATGACACATCAGGCATGCTTCATCATCATCAAAAGATGCAATAGTGGCATTACTGTAAAATATACTACTCAGCAATAAAATAATTATCTTTGTAATTTTTATTTTCATTTTTATAGTTTTCTTAATGTATTATTACACTACTATTTATCATGACAGTTTCTACATATCTTTTGCATTCGTAAACGTTTTTTACTATCCGCACCTTTAGCGGCAGCTTTTACTTTTATAACGCCTTTTTCATGTGGGTTATGGCATGTACCACAAAACACCTTACCGCTACCAGGTTCTAATGGAAAAATGATATTATTTTTTTTCTCCATTTTTAACTTGTGTTCTAAAATATCTTCTGGCGGTTTAACCAGGTGATTGGGACCTTTTTTATCTGAAAAAAAGCTAAATGAACCACCGGGATGTCGTTTAACAGGATGACAACCGGCACACATAGCAGAAAGATTACCCTCATAATTAAAATCAACATCTTTAATACTTTTAGCTGTTTTTAATTTCTCTGTTGAAACATGACATACTGTGCATGTTTTTTTATTTAAGACTCCCGTTTCACTTATTTGATCATGAGGGTTAAGTCTCTTATATTTACTTTTATCATGACAGCGATAACATAATTCAGTACGTGTTTTATACGGACCTTCACGGAAAAATAACGGATTTAAACCTTGTTTTAATTTCTCTTCCGGCAAACAGGTCATCGGTAAATCATGACAAGTTATACAGGTTAATTTTCCTCCACCTCTTTTTACTGCTTTAGAAAATGAAGCTGGCATATTTCTTTTAATTCTCTTCGACGGTGTCATGCCAAAAGGATGAATATATTTATGTTTCGAGATTAAACTATGGCAGCTATTACATAACTTATTTATATCTGTTGTATGTAATTTAAGATTACTTTTTTTCAGATTGTTTTTTTTAGGCTTTTCTTTATGACATGACAAACAGGCATCTTTTTGCCAATGAGGGTTCTGAAACTGCTTTCCTGTTTTTTGCGTTTTATGTTGCTGATAGTCAGGTAACACTTTTACGCTCTCTTTTGCTTTTATTGTTGTTAATGATGTCATAACAAATATCATGACAACAGCAGACAAATATCCATATCTAAAACGTAAAAGGTAAAAAATTGATTTCATTTTTATAACGATAACCTTTTGTTCTTTGAACTTTTATGGATATCTTTAATTTATTTTTTTCATGCCCCAACTAAAATCAATCTAGTATTAGTTTGGCACACTTATAACTATTTACATTGATCTAGCTCAAAAAACACTAACATATCAATGATAGTGTCATTTCATTTACATACCACCACCACCACCACCGCCCATACAGCGCATACCGCCGCCGCCACCATATGTGCATGGATTATGGTTCATACCATGGCAACTTAAATAGCATTCGCCAGCAAACGTTCCGGTTGAGTTATATTCCAATCGACCTGATGAACTTTGCGATACAACAGAGGTATCAAAGTTAATCAACTTCTCAAAATTACTGGCGTGAGGATCATGACAAACATTACAGGGTGTGCTCAGAGGAGCAGCCCTGCCCATGCCACCCCTGCCACCCGTACCCGTTATGTGAAAGTTATGCTTGGGAAAACTGTCATTTCCCAAAATACTACTACGATCATGACACTTGTAACACATAGCATAGGATGACTGACTTTCAGTGGTTGGATCCTGAGTAAGATATTGTCGTTCAAGTAAATGTGGATTATTTGAACCATGCGGGCCTTTAGGACCATTACCACCGGCTGCAGGACCATTGTCATTGCTATGGCAGTCTGTGCACTTAATCATGCTACTGGTTGACAAGGGTTGGATCAGGCTGGGGACATTGTTATTCCTGCCCGTACCAACCACCGGATGATAGGATGTGCTAGATGTATTAAATTCCTGACGTACATTGGTGTTGGTAAATACACGCTGTGTCGGTGCAGAAGGTTTGCCCGTGCTATCACCGTGACAGCGGAAACAAAGCTCATATTCATATGCAATCGGATTAACTTCAGAGTTGAATCGATCAACGCCACGAACACCGGTTAATGGTCCTGAAGGTGTTCCGGAAGCTTTAACAGCATGAGGGTTATGGCAATCAGCACACTCAACATGCCGAGCTGAAACCACAGCTGACTCCGTAGGATCATGTGTACCGGTACGACTATCAATAGGGTGAAATGAACCCTTGTTAAACTCCGCCATAATATTTTCGTTAGCTACATGACCATTATGACAGGCAGAACAGTTATCCTCTTCAACATTTGATTTTAAAATACGTTCACTTGATCCAGCTGAATGCGGTTGATGACAATTCTGACATGCATTATCTGCAACTGTATTTAATGTTGAATCCGGCCATGGATCAGGTGATTGTCCATTCCATGTGCTTGATGAAAGATTATGTGGAGATTGATTCCAACCATACTTGGTATGACAGGTTTCACAGAGTTGTCCACCTGTGTTAGAGAGCACTAAAAACTTACCATTGCTATTGTCATGTGCGTTATGGCAGGAAGTACACTGTAAATCACCATTCGCATCCAGCTTCACTGCACCAGTTAATGCGCCAGGGTTTACTAATTCACCATTGCCCTGCAAAGCATCTGAATAATTAAATGAAATAGGATGATCATCTGATAAATCTGTACCTAAGCGACCTGTTCCCGATGGCATGGTCGTGATACCGCTTTGCATACTAATATCAGTTTGACGACTTAATACTTTACCTAATGCAATCGTACCATCATGACAACTTAAACAAAGTATTGACGCACCTGTTGGTTGCCCAGGTGAAGCTTGTGCTGTTGAACTGGAATACGGTGTATAAGATTGACCTGACTGCGAACGATTCCAGAGAGGACTATTCGGCTTTGAATTATGTGGTGTATGACAAAAAATACAAATTTCACTTTCCTGTGAAGCTTTAATATTTCCAGGTCCACTGGTTGATAAATTATGCTTGGTATCTTTTACGCCGGCAAAACTAGTCCCGGTAAAAGTAATCACAGATGCAAAAATGATGCAGACAGATGCCAATAATAAATTTATTTGCCTATTCATAACTGACCTCCTATATAACGAAATACCTGCACACGCTGATTATGTGAATCTGCTATATATATAACGTCATTATCACTAATAAAGATACCTGATGGCAACCAGAATTCTCCCTCGCCCCGCCCCTGTTTACCTACATGCAATAAAAACCTGCCTTTGTTATCAAATAATTGAAAAACATGAAATAGTGCATCAACAACATAAATATGTCCGTTACTATCCGTTGCGACACCTTTAGGACGAGATAAATGTCCTGTACCACTGCCCTGTTTACCAAAGTAACGAATGAACTTTCCATCACTATTGAATATCTGAACTCTAAAATTAAGTGAATCAGTGACAAAAAGTTGTCCTGATTTATCTATCCATAACATGGTTGGATAATTAAATTCACCTTTAGCTGTACCCCTTTTACCAATAACCGATTTAAGCTTGCCATCAAAAGAAAAATGTTTAATCTGGTGTGCAGCCGTATCAGTGATATACAGAGAATTATTATCTGAATCTATCGCAACAGATGTTGGCTGAATGAGTTGTGTATGAAGAGAAACTGCAATGGCGTGATTATTATTCTTTTCAATTTTAAATAATTGAGCCAGTTCAGAATCAACAACATAAACATTATCATCCTTATCAACAGCCAGCCCAACAGGAGAAGGCAATATTTTTTCATCAGTCAGGCGAATAAGAGAATAACGTTTATTCTTTAAGTCATAACGATGAACACCTTTCGCACCAGGGTCTGCAACAAACAAAATATTATCTGATGTTTGAGTAATAGCCATCGGACGAATCATTCTGCGTTCTTTTTCCCCGGTAAACAGTTCGCCTAACCAGGTTAAAAAACTCTTTTCGATTCCAAAGTTATCCGGATGATTAAATGAAGCAACGTAGGCAATGCGTGTTTTTTCAGGTTGCCCAGGCCAAACCAGCCTTGTATTATTGTTTAAATTAATGGTTTTATGAATAGGTGCACAAGCAACCACAAACAACACTGTTGTTAATAAAGTGGCTATTAAATAAATAAAAGCTGAGTGTTTTTCTTTCATCAAAAATCTCTTCGCAGCGTGACATTAAAAACTGTTCGTTCATGTTTTATTAAGCTTTGTGTATCGGTGACTTTTCTTACACCAAATTCAAGTCGTAGTTTACGAATTCGCCATTGTCCAGTTAAGCTTATGTTACGACTTTGACTAGGTATACTACCACCCATGTTTTTATCATTACTGAGTTGTAATAAAAGTGTAAGCCGATGTGCCGGACTTGATCTTAATCGAAGCATATAACCAGTAAGATCCACGTCTTCGGAAGAAAAGAGGTTATCAACCTGAAGACGACGCATACTTAAATGTAAATTAGATGAATAAGGCAAAGCAACTTGCATAAATATATCTGCACTGCTTTTCTCATATGAAGAAATATTTTCATTATGTTCTTCACTAAAAACCTCACCACCTATAGTCAAATCAATATCAGTGGGAAAAGGATAATTTACGCGAATACCATATGAGAAAGTATCTGATGAATTCAGTGGCAATGTAGGTAAACCACTTTTCAGGTTATGTTGTCTGTCACGATATTTAAGGTAAGCAGTAAAATAATCATTAAATTGCAAACTTGTCCGGTAACTCTGTCCTATTGAATCATATGTAGCAGAGCCACCCGGATCATATTCATATCTAATCTGTACATTAAGACTATCTGTCCCCTGTGAATTAATAATTTTTTCAATTTGCGTCTGCTTCCCAATTATAATAACGTTATAATCAACAAGTTCTGTCAGTAATAGACCGTTATCATCACGCCTCACTTCTATTGTACTAGTGTCAATATATTCATGTGCAAGAGTGGTTCGGCTTGCATCCGATAATGTATATGGCGTATCTTGCACCTGCACCACACCTGATGCTACTCGATCATAATTATCATAATTCAGACCAACATTAAATTGTAATAAACCGATAGCCAGCTTATGCTCGTAAGTAACCGAACCACTCACACCAATATTATTTAATTTTAGTCCAGTTGCTTCATTCTCATTAAAATGGAGTTCAGCATTAGAATATAAATTTTTATTCCATTTATAATTCAACCCTGTTGCGATTGAACTATCCTGACTCTTAAAACTGGATTGCTCTCGCTCAAGTAAATTGTAACGATAATATGAATTAAAATCTTTAGTGTGTTGCCAGGTTAAATAAGGAGAAACCCTGAGCTCCTTCAAATCCCTGTCTTGTGTCTGAGTTGTTTGCGTCGCAATTAAATTAAAATTAATATTACGTTGCTTACCAAATATTAAGCGGGTATTAAGATCTGTTGTTTTAGTTGTCACATTAAACGGCTGTATTGGCGAACTTTTTGAACCGCTCATAGATTTCTGTCGATTTTTTGTATAAGACAAACTTGCATACCCACCATCTTTCAAATTGGTATTTGCGTTTAAAGTTTTATAGGTATTAGTATTATCGACGATCTGAGTAAAACTATTACCATTAGTTGACTGCTTATAAGCTTCATAATTTAACGTTACCGGACTAACAGGTTGACGTAACGAAAAATTCATTCCATATTTTTCATTTTCCTGAACAAACACATCCGTCACATTCAATGCAACCGAAGGATGTGATTTATCATAAAACAGTGTTAATGGGTACGGTTTTTCCTCCAGAAATATCAACCGGGCATTCAATTCATATAACGTATCATCATGTTCTGCAGAACCCGATACTGTTTGTAACTCTTCCTGATTAAACAGAATACCAGCACCTAAATCTACCTTAAGTAAATTTGGATGATAAACATAACCATGGCTTAAAATATGAACTTCTTCTTCAAAAATTGAACGTGTCTCTTTACTTTTCGGGCCTGAAACTTGTTGAGTGAGATCCCCATCATATCGATAACGCAGACCAACATAGCCTTCAATCTCTGTTAACTTATATGCAGCAATTTCTTCTGCATACACTCCGGGAGATAGAGTAACAAGTAGCAGGAACAACCCTGCCACCAGAGCGTACAGTTTTATCCAATTCCCCGTACACATTATTACGCTAAACTCCAACTTTATTATTAAGCTATTTTTTTAGTAATCTATTTATTTTCAGTTTCTGAATAGTCCATCCCTTGCATGCGACCAAAGCCATAAATATTTATTTTATTTACACCAAACTGACTGGATACCAAAATGACATACTCTAGTTTAAATTTAGGATCAGCATACGTTTGAAAATACTTCACATTGTCATAGTCGACAGAGACATCAGCCGGCAAATTAATATCCCCAGCTTTATCACCTGCTTTACCAAAAAAAAGTAACAATTTTCCACTTTTATCAATCATCTGAACGTTCTCAAATGCTGCATCAACCACATACATGAGTCCGTCTTTATCAATGGAAATTCCTTTCGGTCTTGCAAACTTGCCAAAACCACTACCAATACTGCCAAAGCTACGAACAAACTTACCTTCCAGGGTAAATTTTTGTACCCGAAAATTACCAGTATCAGAAACATATAAATGACTATCTGGTCCGATACTAATGTTCGTTGGGTAATAAAACTCTCCATCTTTCGAACCAACACGTCCAATACGGTGAAGCATTTTACCCGTATTTTTATCCAGCACATGAATCGTATGAGTTTTCAAATCAGTAACAAAAAGTCGATCAACTGTTATTGCAACATCAGATGGTTTGAACTGTCCTTTTATACCAAATGCACGGATATATTTGTCATTTCTGTCAAACACAAGAACCTGAGCTCGCCCGGTGTCACTAATATATTTGGTACCGCCAACATCAATCGTAATGTTGATAGGTTTTTTCATTCCCCCGGAAGCACCACCCGTTATAAATTTGTATTTTCGAGTTTCTAGATCAAGCACTACATAACCTGCTTGCGCGGCATCAACCACATAAATTTTTCCCCCATGCATCGCAACACCATATGGTTTCGCGACCATGGATTTATCTGATTGCTTTCCGAGAATAAAATCCGCAAAGTTATTTTTTGTCTTAGTTAGATCATTAATTGTGCTAAATGTGGTTAAGTATTGTATCCGTGGAGGATTCGGCAGGGATGGATAAAATAAAGGACCGTCTTTATTATCATCTGGCACACTCGTGCAACCACTTAATAAGAGAATAGCGAGAATAAAAGATGAATAGTTAATTATTGTTTTAAGGTTAAATCGTGACATCATATTTGACTATCTGAACACCACTATTCCTTACCAACAATATCAGTAATATTAGTGTGTTGAAAAAATACTTTAATAAAATAAAACACCCCTTGGATAATAAACTAAGGGGTGTCTTATACCGCTTTACATATTACTTATTATGGCAAGTGAGGCAAAGTGCACTACCACTATTAGAAATCCGTAATAATTTTCCACCATCAGTGAACTTATTATGGACATCATGACAGGTCGCGCATTCTACTTGATCGTTATTATCTCCGAATAACATAACTTCTGAAATAAAACCGTCTTTGGTATCTGTTCCAGAACCAATTGTGATCGACTTGGCTGTTGGATTATGCAACGCACCATCTGCAAGAGCTAAAGCGGCAGTGTAGGCAAATGAGATAGGATGATCATTATTCAAACCATCACCACCCACTACTGAATCACCCGTCATAATATTAGTGGCAGGTGAAGGTGAAACAAGTGGGCTATTCACTATACTATCAATTGCAACAGTACCATCGTGACATGACAAACATAACTTTGAAACGCCTGTAGGTTGTGTTGTGGTTGCATTTAAAGTTCCAGGATTAGTATAAAGTGTGTAACTTGCTGTCGTAACAGTATGATTCCATAGTGGCGCATCAGTTACACCTGTATCTGAGTTATGTGGTGTGTGACAGGCAACGCAGATTTCCTGGCCAGACCAACCAGAAGCACTAAAATCATGTGCGGAATCAACAATTGTCCCTGCTGATACAGATAAGCTTGTTGCGGTGAGAAGAAGCCCGGTTAAACAGGCGCGAGAATTGATTTTTAAATCTTTAGTGATTTTGGCTAGCATTTCCATTTTAAAGCCCCCTGTTGATTTATTGTTGTTTTACCATTTATAATTTTTCTACAATCTATATATATCGTAATGCAATAAAAACTGCATTGATCTATATCAATTTATACTTATATTTAATTATTAGATAAATACTACTTAGTTATAAAGATAACTTATTGTTTACTTCAAAAACCCATGAGAAGATAAAGATAATATCACGATAATATTTCAATTTGATGAGCCTATAGATAGAATAGATGATCTTGATTAGATAATTAGATAGATTAATTTGTTATACGCAACGTGCATTAAAACTCAATTTTTTTAGAAAAGAGAAAGTAGCTGGCAATAAAAAAGCCTAAAACTAAAAATTAGCTTTAGGCTTTTGCTATAAATGGGGTGGCTGACGGGGGGCTCGAACCCGCCGCGACGACCGGAATCACAATCAGATTATTTACACAATAAATTCAATAAGTTATTGCCTTTTTTCCGAATATTTTTGAAAATTAAACACCCAACAAATCAATAACTTAAAATTGATAATTCAGAAATTATTGGTTAAAAAACATCTAATATTAAGAGCATTTTTACCAGTAATGTGAGCGTTCCACCTCTTCATCAAGTATTGAATATGGAGACTCTATTAAAGGATCTAAGCGGTCAGCTTGTTCAGCTGCCCACGACTTCCATTATTGTTAAATCTACCGAGTAAATAATTATTGGTATCATTTTTTTGCATAATCACCCTTTGAAGTTAAAATGCAAAGGGTGACATATTAAAACGACAAACTATGTCGTAGTGTTAGATGCTCCATGATTCAGGTTACGTAAACCCCGTTACGTTAATATCCTGTTTACGTAACCTGATTAATACCAAAATAATTTACATGTTTACCTATCTTTTACCTCTGATGTAATATTTTTTGGCAATGACTTCGTGATTTGAAATCCAATAATAATGAGTGAAACAAACACGCCGAACAAAGCACTTCCAAAGGCTGTTTTATAAAAAGTAAAACTTACCTCCAAGATTTTATTTGATGTTCCAAAAATAACAATTGTAAGTAATGGCGCAATAATTAACATTAAATTTGAATAAATCATCCAGAATTGTGCTCTCACCTCAGTACCACACAAATCAATTAATATATTACGAAATGATTTGTTGAGTAAAAATAAGACACATAGACTAATAAAAAGACTAATGCCTATCTCTGTTAAAAACAAATAAAGCTCATTCATATCAAACTCCTCTCTTAGTGCCTTTACTGAAAATCGTATTTATTTTGAAAAGTTAAAATAACCCATGTAGCTAAAGCCAAATCCAAACCAGGGATGATTGACAATAAACCGCATTTCTAAATCATTATCACTATCCTCAGATACAAACTCTTCAATAAACGACGTACCAATAAGGAGATGCAATGGAATAGGGAGTAATTTAGTCCCTAGTTTAAGAACATACCGCTTGTCCTTATAAACAAGTCCACCATCGATGACATCCAATCCCATTCGAATACCAATACCAAGCCCCACAAATTCAACAATGTCATCGCCACGTTGCTGCATTTTTGACTTAAACTCATAGACTTTATTATCTTTCAAAAATGTCCTATGCCAATAAAACGTATCCCCTACTCGTTTATTCACGACGGTAACAACGAACTTTTCCCCTTCAACCGGAACAAGTGCTCCCGTCAAACGAATCAATGGCATCAATATTTTCATGAAGGTACCGTGCCTTACCGCTAGCTCGCCTTCCATCTTTACGTCTTCGCCATCTTGAAGGCCATAGTGTTTTTGTACTGCAGGACTTAATAAATCCCATTTATCTGATAATAGTGTTTTAAACATATGTCACTCCTTTACTTCAACAAGTAGATACAAGGCTAAGATAACCATCGCCAGATTTTTTATGATTGGTGCAAAGGGATGCAGCCAAAACATAGGCATAAATAGTAAAATTATGAGGCTGTAAATTAAAATGACGCCAATTTGCACAATGATGACTCGTCTTCTCAATTTTGGTAGCCATAACAATACCCCAAGTAATATATCGCCCAGTGCAGCAGAAAAAATGAACATGTCACCCCCTAGCCCACCAATACCAACTAAGGATATTAATTCACGACTTTGTTCGATATTAACTAGCGAAACCAATCCGGATAAAACCCAAATTAAACTTAATGTAATAAGGTTAAAGTAAAATATCATTCTAAGTTTCATCGTAGTATTAAAAAGATTTGTTGCTGTGTTTTTCAATAACGAATTTGATGCTGTTTCCTTTGTTATTGGGACATATTGTGTATTTGAATATTCCGATAACATATCAATACTTTGTTTATTAAATGCACCAACTGATAACGTAGGAAACAACCAAAAAACAAAACCGGTTAATTTTTTAGGAACCGAAATAAAACACCCTTTACCTAACCCCATCCAATATCGAAGTTGAGTTAATAACTGCTCCATGGTTTCTGGTTGAGCCACTAACACATCAGCTTGTTTCGATTTTGGCCAATCATTGATGATACCGATGATATGATCAGTTAATTGATAAACACTAATTAATGGCAGTGTTTTACTTTTACCAAAAGCAAGTGGTACACAAACTAAACGAGCCAATAAACTTAATTGACGTGTACTCGCCCCTCTTTCACCTAATACGATACCAGGATATAAAACGATATTGGGAGCATCGCTTTCAAGTAACATTTGATCTGCATTTCGTTTACTTTTTAAAAACTCAGTCACAGGATTTTCTTGCTCAGCACCAATTGCCGATATTTGAATCACTTTAATATTTTTCTTTAAGCAGACATCAAACAACTTCTTAGGTCCACTATCATGAATTTGTGCAAACTGTTGTGATGATGACTGTTGATAGATACCAACTGCATTAATCACAATATCAATCTCTTGTAACTGATTTCCCCAAGCCTTTTTATCCTGACTAAAACTCAACAATTGCCACCTAATATTAGGGATCTTATTTCGACTACACCCCGTTACATGATGACCTTGCTGACTCAATGCATCATACAAATGCCGACCAATGAAACCACTCACACCTACAATTAATATATTCATGGTTTATCCCCAAAATGGTTTGAAAATCATAAAGACATATAGAAGAAGAACAGCAGGAAAAGCTAACATGCCTAAAATCGTCCAAACTTTCATTCTGAAATGATACTGTTCATCTGGGCAATCTAACTCTTGTGACCTATTTCTTAACCATATCTGTAGCCAAACAACAGGCAACCAACATGCACCCACAAAGGCGTATAATCCAAGAACAGACAAACTCCATGTTGACGTCCACTCAAGTCCAAGATAATTTAATAGATAAAGCCCCGAAACCAGTTGAATAACCACTGTTGGTGTTGTGAATATAAAATCTGCAATAACGACAAATCGGTTGGTCATTGCCATGACTTTTGTATTTCCACTGCGATAGGCCATAAACATATAAAAGGCACTGCCTAGCCCTGTGCCAAACAATAACGTGGCACTGATAATATGTATAAATTTTACTGTTGGATAAATCAGATGTTCCATAACCGCTTCCTCTTCTCAAGTTGTGAGAAGGATTACAGCAGTTCATGGCAAGTTTGACTTCCTGATTGGCAAATCAGGAATAGAAATATAATTATTATATGATTTTCAGGTACTTAGAAAGTTGCTAAATGATCACTCAGCAAGTATTTGCTGACGATATTGACCGGGAGCCATTGCATGAAACTCTTTAAAAGCAGAGTAAAAGGCCGATTGAGAGCTAAAACCCACACTCAGTCCAATCGCAAGAACAGAAACATCGGGGTCTGTTTTTAATAATACTTCCGCAGCTTTAACCCTTTGGCGTCTCAGGTATGAGGAAAAACTCAGACCGAGTTGAGTATTAATAAGTTCAGATAATTGGTGAGACTTTAGCGATAGCATTCCAGCTAACGCAGACAGGGATAACTCACTATCCTGATACATATTTTTATCTAACATCAATGAATCGAGCTGTTGCTTTATTTTTTCACAATCCACATTTAATAAGGTTGATGCTTGATATTGACGATGGGCAATTTCTTCCAATGAACTTAATAGGTGTGGATAATTTAGTTGTATGTGAAGAGCAGCAGCAATCGCCATTGCCAGCATTATCGTTTGTATGGGTATTAAGAAATCCATTGCCTGTGTACTAAACATGCCAATAAATACGACCGCCATTGCCCAGCTTAAAAATACTGCTGTAAATAAAAACTCCATTTTAAAAAGAGTCCGTCGAACTCGAAGTTGATATAGCAACCATGCTAAACGCCCCATATAAAGACCACCTATGAGGAACAGTAAAGAATAAGCGTAATTAAAATGTTCTGGGAATAAATAGCCCTCAAATGCAATGAGGATAACTAATATAAAGTGACCACCTTCTGGCCATATCCATTTTTTATTAATGTCTATCACATGCTGACTGTATAAATAAAATATCGGCCCAACAAAACCTAATAATAATAAGTAGACAAAAATAGTAGCGTCTTTTAACAATATAAAGTCTGTTATATAAAGCCCATGTAAAAGTTGAATAGCAATCAAACCATAGAGCAAAAGGTTGGCGAGTAACTTGGAAATGGGTGATTCGGTGCGTTTTTGAATAATCAGTAAGATTAACGCAATAATAGAAAATCCAGCTGTAGCAAATGATATTTGATTTAACATCATCCAATTGTAACTATCATTGCAATAATTGGATAGTAAAAAGACAAAGCCATTGAACATAAAAATAACAGAATCTAATTATCAGAGGTTATTTAAAATCCGTTACGTTAAATGAAGATCCCTTTACTTGAAATTTTGCTTGTGGATTTTTATGCCTATGAGATTCTATGTACATGCAAACAAAAACCAACTCACCTTATACACGCCATACAATTCAGCTTGATTATTGGCCATACCAACAAATGAGACTATAACCTTACAATTATGGAATACCTTTTTAGCTCGGCTTTGCTCTGATTGAAATTGATTAAACTTACCGAGCTTAATCATTTCCTTAATCGGAATATAAAGCTCATGACTTACATGCTTCACCAATTTAATTTCATTTGGATCAACATCTAGACCTGCTGCCAATAGATATTCTTTAACGGTAAGCATAATTAATTGTAAACTTTACTCAATC
The DNA here is from genome assembly GCA_964605385.1 of uncultured Thioalkalispiraceae bacterium. GTDB lineage: Bacteria > Pseudomonadota > Gammaproteobacteria > UBA6429 > Thiohalophilaceae > JAGLTQ01. The sequence continues at coordinate 2,153 of CAZSCK010000009.1, read as the reverse complement.
GTTCAATTAAAGAACCTAAAACCTCACCTTCCATCTCAATTCTAAATCGAGAAGAAACGATTCCCTGAAGCTTAATCGCTGTTTCAATATATTCAATTTGTTCTTCTAATGAAAATCGTTCCCAGTTCGCATTATTCTTTTTGGCATTATGTGCTTTTAAAATCAGTTGAAAATTGTCTGGGTGATGCTTACCTGGCTTGTCTTTGTTCAACAAAGCTATAGAGTGATCCACTTCAAATTCTAAGCCAAAATGTTGTTTAAGTTGTTTTGAGATAGTCTCAAATTCAGCAGTTCGGTATTTATCAACCTGCCCCATAGAGTCATTTGCTAATTTAACTATTTCATCACGACGTAGAGGTGCAACATCTTCCTCTGTTTCTTGAGTGTCATGTTCTACTCTAAGAAATTCAGGAATAAATTTAACTTTTCTTGGTTTTTCACTTGTATCAATTTCTATTTGGTTACTATATGCCCCACGAGTTATTTCAGAACTTATTCTTGCGGCAAGTTGATTTATGCCTGTAGTTTTATTAGCTTGATTACTTGCTTCATCATTAGCTTTTGTTAGTAATTCTGGAAACTTTTCGCCAACTATTTTAGCCCATTCCGAAACAATTACCCAATCATCAATTAACTTTAATGCTTCAATATATTTTTCTGAAACGTTCATTCTGCATCTCCATTTACAGCTAATACTTCTTCCACACTTCTAAATTCACTCAGTGCTGCTTCGAGTTGTTCAACTATTTCTTGCGCTAGTACTTCTGGTGCAGGTAAGTTTTCTGTATCTTCTAGCGAATCATCTTTTAACCAGAATATATCTAAGTTGGTTTTATCTCTTGCAATAATTTCAGAATATTTAAATGACTTCCAGCGTTCATTCTTTTTAGACTCTCTACGTTTACTTCTATCATCGGCTTTATAGAGTTCTGCAAACTCATCAAAATCACTTTTAACTAAACGCTTAGTTTTTAATGTCATATGAACATTAGTACGGAAGTCATATATCCAAAGTTTTTTAGTCCATGCAGTTTTCGAAGCGGGTTTTGCATCAAAGAATATCACGTTTGCTTTCACGCCCTGGGCGTAGAAGATACCTGTCGGTAAACGCAATAATGTGTGAACATCACAACGTTCCATTAATGTTTTACGTACTGTTTCACCCGCCCCACCTTCAAAGAGCACATTGTCAGGTACTACGACAGCAGCTTTGCCATCAATTTTCAACATATTGGCAATATGCTGTACAAAGTTGAGTTGTTTATTTGAAGTCGTCGCCCAAAAATCTTCACGTTCAATAGTAAGTTTTTCTGTTTCAGTTTTTCCGGTCTTTTCATTAATAATGGTAATAGAGCTTTTCTTGCCAAAAGGTGGATTGGCTAAGACCATATCAACACGGTCATCACCTACTTCTTTAGCAAGTGCATCGGTTGCAGTTACCGGACATTCATCGCCACCAATACCATGTAGGTATAAGTTCATTGCACATAAACGGACTACACTATCGACGATATCATTGCCACGAAAGGCTTTTTCTTTAAGGTGACGTTGTTCTTTTTTAGAGCTGGCTTGTGCTGCCATATAATCATGAGCAGCTAATAAAAAGCCACCAGTACCACAAGCAGGATCAGCAACAATATCAGTGGCTTTAGGTTGCATCACTTCTACCATTGCTTCAATTAAAGGGCGAGGAGTAAAGTATTGCCCTGCACCGCCTTTAACATCTTGTGCATTACGTTCTAATAAACCTTCGTAAATTTCTCCTTTAACATCTGCAGGTAAAGTAGACCATTTTTCTTTCTCAATCATTTTGATCAAGCGTTCTAACTTAGCAGGATCTTGAATTTTATTTTGTGCCTTACGGAAAATAGTACCTAACATGCCTCCTTGTTTACCTAAACTTTCTAAAGTGTGTCGGTATTGGTTTTCTAAATCATCACCATCTAACTTTACTAATTTAGCCCAGGCATATTTCTTCGGCACTTTAGTTTCCTGGCCGGAGACTTCTCGCTCATTAGCCATTTTAAGGAATATTAAATAGGTGATTTGTTCTACATAATCACCATAACCCACCCCATCGTCACGTAATACGTGGGCATAGTTCCAAACTTTATTTACTATTTCTGATGCGCTCAATTTCTAACCCTTAACTT